>JAKJGF010000070.1 GCA_022704525.1 Bacillota bacterium
CTCAACCGGGAAAAATTCCTGAAGGTACCTATAAAGTAACAGGTATTATCAATTCTACCCTTCAGGGTATATCAGGAACAACATCTCTTCAGATAACAAAACTGGATCAGATAAATCCACAGCAGAAGGAAGCTAATGCTGAACAGGAATTTACAGGTATGATATTATTTATGCCTCTGGGCAATATAGGAGGAATAGGTTATTATATGCTTCAGACACAGGATAATCAACAATATGCGCTCATTAATTTACCCCAGGAAGAAGGTAAGCTTGAACCCGGTCAGTATAAATTAAAAGGAACAATAATACAGAATGCACCCAATCCCTATAATATAGCTTTACCATTTATAAATGTAAATATAAATACCTTAAATCTTATAGTAGCAATGCCCGGTATGAATAATTCAATGGATATATTTAATTTCAATGAAGATGAAGATGAAGATGGAAGTGATAGTAGTGTATGGTAGTAAAATTAAAGAATAAACTTGACAACTATAATTTTTCTTTGTTATACTTTGTCAGTTAATAAATTAAAGAAAGGAAGTACAGATATGGCAGTCCATTTATGTGCTAAAAGTGAAGAACACTGGTATCCCGCTGATAACGAATACATCTTCTGTCCTTTATGTGGAGATAAATTATTACAGAAATGTTTAGAATGTCAGGCAGAAATTCTTAAACCGGAACATAAATTTTGTGTAAAATGTGGAACTGAATTCAGGCCTAACCTGAATAAAAAGGAAAAAGTTGAAGAAGAAGCTTGATAAATATATAAAAAGTAATAAAAATAATTTTGAATTTAAAGAAGTAATTTTTGAACCCCTTTCTCTCTTAACCCTTGAAATAGGAGAAAATCTTTCAAAATTACTTCCTCAGATTTATGAAGGACTTTATTATATCAGACAGGAGATAGCGGATAAACTTGGATTTATCCCTCCATTTATACCTGTAAATTTGTATTCCTGTCATGGAGAATATCAGATAAAACTGGAAGATCTTGTTATTGCCATCAATAACATTATACCTGACATGCTTTTTATCAATGGCCCGGAAAATTCTTTAATTTCCTTCAAGGGAAAACCTGGCACAGATCATATGGGTAATAAAGGAATATGGATTAAACCATCTTATAAGGATAGGGTAATACAGGAAGGATGTAAAGTATATACCCCGGGAGATATAATTATAGAACATATGAAGTTAATAACCTTCAAGAATGCCCATCGTCTTCTTGGTATGGAGGAAATACGTATCCTGCTGGATACACTCAGAAATACCCATTCCATTTTAATTGATGAACTTATACCAAAAGTATTTTCACTCCTTGAATTAAAAATAATTTTAAAAAGACTTCTTCAGGAAAAAGTATCTCTTCGTCCCCTGATTAATATCCTGGAAACACTTGGAGAATACTCTCATATAACAAAAGATACTGATTTGCTTATCGAGTATATCCGATGTTCCCTTGGAAGTTATATATGTAAAGATTATAAAGACGAGTATAATACTATAACAGTCATAACTGCAGATGCCCGAATGGAGAGGATCTTTTTGAAAGGTGTTGTTAAAACAGAGGAAGGCACAATTCTGGAGCTCGACCCGGAGATAAGAAGAATGTTAAAAGAATCCTTGGAGGAAAATATTAAAAAATTTAAGGAGCTCAATCTAAAACCTATACTCCTTACTTCTCCCGAAACAAGACTTTATCTAAAACGCTTCTCAGAACATACCCTGCCGGATCTGGTAGTATTATCAATGGATGAAATACCACCAGATATTAAAACTATCTCTTATGGAATAGTATCGGTAGAAGATCCGGAAGCCTATATAGAATCAGGTGATCAGTATTATAGAGAGAATAAGCTGGATCTGGCTGAAGCCGAATATAGAAGAGCTGTAGAATTAGACCCTTCTAATGCCAGAGCCCACTATGCTTTAAGACTGACTTACAGAAAAATGGGTAAGCTGGATATGGCCCTCAAGGAATATAGTAAAGCTATAGAATTAGATCCGAAATATGAGTTTATAGATCTCACTATTGATGGGAAAGATGATTTAGAGGAAATTTATCCTGATAAATCTTCTCCTGTAACAAATGAATTAAAAGATCCAAAAGAAATAGAATTAGAATTAGTATTACCTTACGAAAAAAGAAAAAATTCCAACATAAAGCTTGAGGAAAATGTTTATATAGATCATGAAAGAATAGAAAGAATGAAATTCTTAAATCCCAGCTTTGCCACAATATTTAATAAAATGGGAGAAGATTATCTCAGAGTAGGAAATTACGACTCGGCGAAAAAAGAATTTCATAAAGCCATTGAACTTGATATTGATTATGCAGAAGCCCATAAAAATCTGGGAATAGTCTATCTTTATGAAAAAGACTGGTATATGTGTCGAAAAGAATTAGAAAAAGCTCTGGAGCTTAATCCTGAATATCTGGAGGCATATATTTATCTGGGTAAGCTTTTTAAGATGAGAAATATGAAAGACAAGGCCGAACATGCTTTTTACAGAGCATGGGAACTTGCAAATAAAGAGGTAGATATAAAATCCAGAGAAGAAATAAAAAAAGAACTTCAAGAACTTAAAAATTCAATCTAATCTTATTTCCCCCGATCTATCTGAAAGAGACTGCATGCTTGTACCCTTTAAAATATTAAAAATTTCTTTCTGAGTTTTTTTCCAGACTTCCCTTACAGGACAGAAATTTTCTCTATCACATGTTCCGGAAAAATTTACACATTGATTAATACTTACAGGGCCTTCTATTGATTCAATTATATCCAGAATAGTAATATCATCAGGAGATTTAGCAAGCATAAAACCTCCTTTATAACCTCTTCTGGAGTCCACTATACCTGATTTAGAAAGAGACATAAATATTTTTGTAAGGAAACTTCTGGGAATATTTTGCCTTTCAGATATTTCATCCAATAAAACAAATTTATATCTGGGTTTCATAGTAAGGTAAAGTACACCTCTAATAGCATAATCAGCAGCTCTGGAAATCTGTATCATAGTTAAAACTTTCTAATTAATTATACTACTTATATACTATTAAATTCTCATTTAACAATCTTGATCCTTTAAATTATTGTTTAAAAATTTTTCTGTGATAAAAGCTAAAAATAGGATCCTAAAGCTTAATGCGTGTACACCTGTCCATGTCCGGGGTTTTGGAGCAAAAGATGTGCCGTCAACTGTTCACTCTTTTCATGCCCTTCTTTTCCCCTGATATTTTACCTATCAACATTGATAAATACAAAGAAAATTCATCCATATCTTTATATACAGTTCTCTTATTATCATATAATATTTCTATACTTCCATCTTCTCTAATATAAAAACTCATTGTTGGAATCCTGCTATTTTCTATTTGAGGTATTAAATTACCAAACATATCTATTTCCTCACTGCCTTTACCGGAGTCTATAAGAATTAGTCTGGGATTAAATTTACTTATAAAAGTTTTTAATTCTTTTTTATAATAAGCAGGTATACACCATATATTTTTTTCACTCAAATGTCTGATTACCTGCCATTCTCCATCAGGATGAGTAAAGAAAATAACTTTATGTCCTGTATTCCAGGTGCAGGTAAATTTTCTTCTATCCATATGGTATGGTATTAAATATTTCCCTCTGAAATTTTCAGTTTCAAAAAAATAACCTGCTTCACGACCAATTTTTTTATTGAGTATAGCTTTATATCCAATACGTTCATTTAATCTTTTAATATAAGGTGCCATATTTGGTATTATAACTTTTAATTCGGGTCTTAAAATATTTTTTTCTTTTTCTTCAAGTAATCTCAGATGCTTCACAAAATCTATTCTTTTAATATAAGTGGCATGAGATGATGCAAACATTGTTGCACCTATAATAGAAAGATATACTATACAGGTTGGATCTTGAATCTGACCGAGAGGCACAAAGCTATCCTTTAATTTGCCCGAAACTTTAAGGGTTACTCCATCAGGAGTATAGGACAGGTCTATTCTATCGTGAAATACAAGCTCATCTTTTATATATGAAATTAATTTTTGAGGACTTTTCCGTCCAATTACATATCTAATGAACAATCTTAACTGATTATAATCTTTATCCTGTCTAATCATGTATATACCCCCTGTTATATTTTGATATATTTTATTATACTATAAATAATCAATAATAAATAGCAAATACATAAAAAGTTTTTTAAATTTAAAAAGGATTTTTTACAACAATATATAAACAGTAATTGACAATAAGTATAGTTTTATACTTACAGAAAAAGGAGAAAAACTTGCGAAAGTACAACATTTTTATTACCAGAAAACTTCCAGAACCTGCTCTTGAGCTTTTAAAACAAAAATGTAATATTGAAATAAATCCACATGACAGGATTTTAACAAAAGAAGAAATAATACAGGGTCTCAAGGATAAAGATGGATTAATCTGTCTTCTTACAGATTCTGTAGATGCAGAAATTATCTTTTCCAATCCTGATTTGAAGGTTATATCCAATTATGCCGTAGGATATAATAATATAGATATAAAAGCTGCAACAAAAAGAAAGATTCCTGTAACAAATACTCCCGGTGTATTAACTGAAACCACTGCTGATTTGACCTGGGCCCTTATACTTTCTATAGCCCGACGAATAGTTGAGGGAGACAGATTTACCAGAGAAAAAAAATTTAAAGGCTGGGCACCAATGTTTATGCTCGGAACTGATGTGTATGGTAAAACCCTTGGAATCGTTGGTATGGGAAGAATAGGAAAAGCCGTAGCTAAAAGAGCTTTCGGTTTTAGTATGAAAATTTGTTATTATGATCATCACAGGCTTTCAGAAGAAGCAGAAAAGAAATTAAATCTTACTTTTATTTCTTTTCATGAACTTTTAGAAACATCTGATTTTGTCAGTCTCCATGTTCCACTTAATTCTAATACATATCACTTGATTGGAGATAAAGAATTGAGTATAATGAAAAGGACTTCATATCTCATTAATACATCCAGAGGAGAGGTTATAGATGAGTATGCTCTTTTAAAGGTTCTTGAGGTTAAAGGTATATCCGGGGCAGGACTTGATGTATTTGAGAAAGAACCGGTTATTACAGAAGGCCTGCTTAAACTTAAAAATGTTATCCTTCTTCCTCATATTGGAAGTGCTACAATTGAAACCAGGACAAAGATGGCTTTTATAGTAGCAGAAAATCTTATAGCAGCACTGGAAGGCAAGATACCTCCTGATATTATAAATAAAGAAATTTATAAATAAAATTTTATGAAAGGAAAGGTGAATTTTGTGAGAGAAAATACCGAAAATTTAGATCTAAATAATGAAGAGACTTTAAAACAGGTAGAAGAAATACTGGTAGAGCTTAATGTCATTGATAAAAGTGAGGACAGACATCTGAATATTTTTGAATTCAGAGGGGAAGAATTAAGTATTTCAAAAGAAAATATTGTTCCTCTACCTTCTAGAAGAAAATGGGGAGAAACTATACTGGGTGCAGGTGTAGGGGCTTTGTTAGTTGGGAGGTTAACAAGATCCTTGCTTGGTAAAGAAGGCGCTATTCTTGGTACAGTTTTGGGGACTTTACTGGGAGGTATGATTGTTTCTTACTTTAATTCTTCTTCTTCAAAAGAGGTTTTGATAGAAGAAAAATTGCATCCAGTTATAACTGTTAAGGAAGCTATAGAATTATTAAAAGAAGGCAGGGGGTTTTACGTAACAGAAAGACATAAGATAGAAGCAGAAGATGGTGCAAATTATGATGTGACTCACTGGGTAAAGATAGATAATATAGATGATCTTATTTCATTTTATAATATTGAAACAGGTAAGTCTCCAAGGAATGATTTTGAACGAATCGGTCAATTACTCGATCAATTTGATTATAAGATTCTTTCAGAAGATGGAAGTATATTTTATCATGCTGAAGGCGCTCCTTTTACAGATGCAAAAAAAATTTTACAGGGTAAAGGTGTTAACATAAGGAAATATAAAATATTCAGAAAAGAAATAATAAATAGAGATCTAAAAGGAAATATAATCGGCTTCGGTTATGAAGATACTGGAGAAGATATAGTATCAGATAGAGTAAGTACTGAAGCAGAGTTGAATTATTTACTTGAACATTATTAATATCTTACCGGGGCCAGGGAGAATCTTGCTCCGGTAAATTTTATTTTAATTTTTCTTTTAATCTGTTAATAAGTTTTATATCTGACGGATCTACTCCTTTTAATAATCCGAGATATACACTCACAAAATCTCCAAGATAAATGGCAGAAAGAATTTCTTCCAGAGTAGTATTATTTGTTGATATTATTTCTTCTATTACATCTATTTTTTTCTTCATAATTTTTTTCAAAAATTCCACTCTGATTTTTGTAGAGTTATCTTCATTATTTCCTCTGAGTATTATTACAGAATAATTATTTATTTCTCTATCATCCCATCCGCATATTGTATTATGGCAGAGTTCCGGGAAAAAATCATAGTAAGCCAGTGTTTTAGCATTTTCATTTATCTGAGTTTTCCATCTTTTTGCTACAGGATCAAGATAAGGGCAGGAAGAGTATATTAAAGGGATTTTACCGGTTAATTTGATGGCTATTTGTTTGGCAATATTTTTATCTATAAGGCTTTCTCTTCCATATTTTTTTCTGAGATTTTGCAGATGTTTAATTGTTTTTACAATATTTGCTTCTGGATCGGGTATGAGATTTAAATAATATAACGTATATAAAAGTGGTAAAAGTAAAAAAGCCAGAGCACATCTGGGTTGATATTGGGAAGGAATTTTTACATATAGATTATTATCTTCTATAGCTTTTTCTATAAGTTTTCCTCCTGATGAATAAACTATTATTTTAGCTTTCCGAATTTTTATTTTATCATAAGCTTTTAAGATTTCTTCCGTATTTCCAGAATAACTTATTATTAAGGCAAGAGAATTATTTTGTATAAATTTCGGGATATTATAATGATGAAAAAATAAAATTGGTATATTAGATTTATTATTTACCAGAACCTGTAGTAATTCTCCTCCGATTCCTGATCCTCCCATACCAAATATGGATATATTTGATATATTGAAATTATATATGGAAAGATTTTTGCTTAATTTTAGAGATTCTTCTAATTGTTCTGGAAATTGTTCAACTGATTTGAGTATGTCTTTTATGTCTGTTGATTTATATATTGATAAATCATTTAAGTTTATTGGCATTTATTCACTTCCTTATTTATTTTTAGTATTTTATCTTTATTTTTATAAAAAATCAAGGAATTTTTGTGGATATTGTTTTTTTTGTTAAGTTTTAAATTTAAAATTAGCAAAAAAAAAAATCCAAAATTTGTAACAAAATATAATAAAGTATAACGAAATAACCATACAGATCTATATTTATTAAGATAAAAAGTAATATATTAAAAACCATTTACAATGAAAACAATGCAATAAAATAGTATAAGATTTCAGTAGGAGTTATTCTTCCTGTTAGAGAATTACTTTTATATCAGAAAGGATTAAAACAATGATCTATGATTATCTGGTTATGAACAAAATAACAGAAGAACTTAAGGACAAAGTAGAGAACAGCAGTATTACAAAAGTGATACAATCCGAAAAATTAACAGTCATACTGACTGTTAAACGAGAAGGAAAATCCTTTGATATACTCTTTTCGGTAGAACCTCAAAATCCACGAATATACATAACCTCGGAAAAATTTACTGACTTATCTCCCCCTCATAATTTTTCCCTTACCCTGAAAAAGCACATACTGAATGGAAAAATACTCTCCCTATATATACCTCCGGCGGAAAGAATACTGAAGATTGATATAAAAAACAGAAATGAAATAGGAGATATAAAAGGCAGATCCCTTATAGTGGAAATCATGGGGCGCCACAGTAATATTATACTTATAGACGGAGAAGACAAAAAAATTCTGGGATGTATAAAACATATTACCTCAAAAGTCAATCGCTACAGAGAAATAATTCCCAATAAAATTTATATAGCTCCTCCTTATGGCGAAAAGAAAAACCCCATGAATATAAATGAAGATAATTTTTTAACCCTTCTTATGGCTTCCCGAATCTCTAACCTCGAAGATATACTGGTAAAAACATTCAGCGGTACAGGCCTTATCTGGGCAAAAGAAATTATTATACGTTCAGGCTTAAAGCCTGAAGATAAACCGGAACTTCTCACGGTAAGAGAATTGAAAAATCTCTACAGAACATGGGAAACAAGCTGGAAATCCGCAAAGGCATCTAAAGGAGCTATCCTTTATAAACAGTCAGCAGAAAAACTCTCCTGCTGGAAAACACCCCTTGTATATCCTGTAGAATTAACATTACTTAAATCCCTCTCCTTTGAACGAATAACAGAGATAAACAAAGCTCTGGAATGGGGCTATAAAATCCAAAAAAAAGAAGAAATTCTAAATATAAAGAAAAGCAATCTTTTAAAAGACATTAAAAATTATAGAAAAAAACTTCTCCAGATGAAAAGAAATCTGGAAGAAAATCTTAAAAATAGTGAAAAAGCAGCAGAATACAAGAAAAAAGGTAAAATCCTCCTGGCCAGTATGAATGTAGAAATTGGAGAAGAGAAAACTCTGGAACTGGTAGACATATTTACAGAGGAAGAAAAGAAAGTAAAAATAGAAATAAACCCTTCTCTATCTATAAGTGAAAATGCCCAGAAGTACTTTAAAAAATACAAAAAAGCCATGAAAATAAAAGAAAGCTCTCTCAGTCAAATAGAACCTCTGGGTAAAGAACTGGAATATCTGGATAATATAATACTTTCACTGGAAATATGTGAAAATGCTTCAGAATTAGAAGAAATTAAAGAAGAGCTTATAGAAAACCAGATAATCAAAAAACCTTCAGAGAAAAAAAAGAAAAAAGATTTCCCATCTTTCATAACTTTTACCTCTCCTGATGGATGGGAAATCCTGGTGGGTAAAAATAATAAACAGAATGATTTTCTTACCACAAAGATAGCAAAAGGTAATGATATATGGCTTCACGCTAAAGGAGTGCCCGGTTCTCATGTAATAATTAAAAATCCGGAAAATAAAGAGCCCGGAAGTATTCCTTACAGTACACTCCTTAAAGCCTCCACCCTTGCTGCTCGTTACAGTAAGGGGAAAAATTATTCTCAGATTATTGTAGACTATACACAGAGGAAATTCGTAAAAAAACCTAAAGGAGCAAAACCCGGTATGGTGATTTATCACGACGAGAAAAGTATTTGTCTGTTTCTGGATGAAAAGGGTGAGTTGAGGAGTTAGAGTTGAATTTAACCAATTGCCGTACTTATAGTCATTATTGGTGACTGGACTCTTCAGATTTCTTCTTTTCCATCTCCTGAACAGTCCAGACCTGATTTCTACCATGTTCTTTTGCAAAATACAGAGCCTGATCAGTTCTCTTTATAAGTTCCTGTTTTGTTGAGGCATCCAGGGGAAATGTACCAACACCTAAACTTATAGTTACATGAATAGGAAAAGCCTGACCGGGAAATTCCTTCTGCTCTATAAGTTTACGTAATCTTTCCGCATATATCTTTGCACCCTGAGAACTCTGCTCCGGAAGTATTATAGCAAATTCCTCTCCACCATATCGTGCAGGTATATCTACATTTGTACGCAAACTTTCTCTTACAATCTTGGCAACCTCTATAAGTACTATATCACCCTGTTGATGACCATAGGTATCGTTAAATTTCTTAAAATGATCTATATCGAACATTATGAGGGCAAACTGATAGCCATAACGTTCAGAACGAAGAATTTCTTCATCAAGACGTATCTGGAAATACCTGTGTATATAAAGCTGTGTAAGACCATCTGTAATAGCAAGAGTATGGAGCCTGGATCTTTCGATAATTACAGCTAACTGTGTGGCAAGGGTAGTAAGAAGTCCCATATCGTCATCATCATACTCCTTACCCTTCCTCTTATTTGTCACATTAACAATACCAATAACCTTATCATTAATTATCATTGGAACACAGAGGAGATTCTTTACATTATAGTCTTCCTGCCGCTCCTGACGTACTATAAAACGGGGATCATTATATCCCTTATTAGCCATAACAGGTTTTCCTGTCTGAGCCACAAGACCGGCAATACCCTCACCGATTTTAAAAATTTGAGTTCGTTTTGATTTTTCTATAATATCATCACCCTTGAGTGCTCTTAAAACCAGAGAACCACTCTTTTCATCAATCAGCATAATGGATCCTTTTTCAGAATTTATACCCTTAAGGATGGCATCTAAAATTATTATAAGTAATTCATCTATATCATCTGTCTGATTAACAGCCTGACTTACATCATAAAGCAATGTAAGTTCATTGATTCGCCGATTCAATAATAAATTGGCTTTTCTCAAATTCTCCATGTACATAAGTAAATTGGCTGACATCTGATTAAATGCAGAAGCAAGAATTCCGAGCTCATCTTCTGTTTTAACCTGAACACGGTAATCCAGATGCCCTTCTGATATAGCTTTCGTTCCCTTCACTAATAGCTCAAGAGGACCTGTTATTTTTTTCGTAAGATAATAACCGGTAATAATACCTATTACTATTGCAAGTATCGCTATGAGAATACTTCGCAAAATATGGCCCATAATCTCATCATCCACATGTTCAAGGGAAAATCCAACCCTTACAGCACCATGCTTCTTTTTCCCTATTAAAAGGGCATAGGTAGTTTCATTTATCAAACTTCCATAAAAATTATTATAGTAGGTCTGGGATTTATAAGGAGAACCATAATTAACCTCATCAAAAGCCTTCTTATTAATCTCTTCATCTATTATATCAGTAGGTCTAATAGTCTGAGTTTTCCATTCTCCCGTGGAGAGATCCTTTTTCTTTATATCCTTCCCTCCCTGTGTTATTACTTTACCATCATCATCCAGAAAAATTATATATTCTATATTCTGTTTTTCCTTTAAAGACTCTACAAATTCATCCAGAGAAGAAAAACTTTTATCAATAACGGCCTGAATAGTTCCTCTTGCAAGAGTCTCTGTAAGAATTAAACCTTCATCCTGAACCTGTTTATAATGATATCCTCTGAAAGAAATAACATTTATAATAGAAATAGCACATATAGCAAAGGCTATAATAACTACAAAAGAAATTATCAATTTATATTGTAGACTGAATTTGACAGCATCAAAGACAGTGGCAGTTTTCGAAAATCCTTTAAGCACCTGCATAAAAGCCTTTCTTTATATAGAGAGTAAAATAGAAAGATTATTTTCATATTCGCTGAAAATCATATAAATCCTCTCCCGAAAAATTTATTTCATAAGTAAAGAAAGGACTCAAAAGGATTTCGTCGAAATCTTAGATTTAAATATAAACTTTTTGGAAAGGAGGTTCTTAAAAATTTATAAAAATAAAGAAGGAGGTAAATAAGCCGATATTACCGTGCTAATAAATGAATTCTTATGAAAAATTTTTCTTTTTTATTTATTACCCTTATTGCAATATGCCTGATATTCGGAGGTTGCGGAAGTGATAACAGTACAACCCCAACAGGTCCTATTACACATACTTACTCTATAACTCCAATACTATATAACTTAATAGACCTCGCCACTATAGGAAATACAGGACATTATGAACTATGGGCAAAAATAGGTTCTGAGAATATAAGTATATTAAAGTTTGACATAGCAGGAAATACAATAAGAAAAGTTGGTGGTGATCAGGTAGGCACCCTGGGGACCCAGTTTACTGTTACAAACAGTGCAGCTCTAACCACTGCTACATCTGTATTTATTACAGTAGAACCATCAGGTGACAGTGATACTACACCATCAAATCAGATGATTTTAAAAGGAAATGTAGTGGATAGTAAGACAACATTAAATCCTGGTTATGCCATAATAGAAGGAGGGAATACTCAATTACTGGTCAGTTCAGATGTGGCAAATATCAGTGGTTCTTACAGACTGGTAAGTAATCAGAAAATAAGCTTTACATCCGAGACAGGTTCACCATTACTTACTCTGTCAGCACTAAATAGTAACTGGACCTATGGAGCATGGCTGGTTAATAAAAATACAAATACTGCTGAACTAATAGGCAAATTTGCCACAGCCGAATCAGCTCCTGATAAAACCTTTTCTTCCAGTATTACCAATGGCCAGTATGATGTAATAATAACTGCTGAACCAGCAGGATCTACAAATACTCAGCCCTTTACTCTACTGAAATTACTCTATACTACAATACAACCATCGGCCAGTGGAACCAATCCTTTAAATTACAATATCCAGACATTACCCAAAGGCACTGCTATAATTTATTAGCTATCAGCTTTTAGCCTCAGCAATCAGCTTTTCCAAGCTGATTGCTGAGGCTAATTGCTGATAGCTTTAAACATAAAAGGTTTATTTTTAGCTAATAATTTAGCGATAATGAAAATTTCTATGCATTTAAATTATATATTTTTTCATCCACTTTACTTATGCTTATTTTGTCGTGATATTATAATATCATAAATGTATGGAAGGGGCAAACTATGAATAAAATACCTTCAGGATTTGCATTAGAAAGACTTGTTAAAGAGAATGTTTCTCCAGGTAAAAAAGATAATACCAGAATAGGCACAAGAAATATACAAAATCAACAGACCATAAATAATAAAAACGTTACAAATACAAAAAATGAATCCTCTGGCTCTGCAGAAATATTTGAAAAAATAGATAATAATATAGATAATAAAGGAGAAAAAAATCAAAAAGATATAAATAAAAAAATTTCTTCTATGAAAAAATCTTTCTATAAAGTTGTTTTTCCCAATAAAGAAAAATTTCACCCTTCCCATTCTGGCAAAAGAGAAGAACCAGAGAATATACATCAAAATTTCTCACAGACAAAAAAGTCTATACATAATTCAAATAACAAAAAAACAGCTATAAATAAAAAAAATACAAAAAAGATAAACCCTCATCTGGAATTAGAAATAAAAGAAAACCTGAAAAAAAGAAGTGAGAAAAATAAATCCAGTAAACCATTAAACAATACTCTTGACAATTTATTAAATACAGAGAAGAAAAAAGTTGTAGAGAAAAAAAAGGAAGAAGTATCCAAAAAGGTCAACAAAAATATAAAACATATGGAAGATAACGTTAAATCAGAAGAGAAAAAAATTATTAAAATAGTGGATAAAACTCTAAAAGGAAAAGAAAATATAGCAGGGAAAAGATTGGATAATTATGAAAAACGGTTAGAATTAATTACGAGAAATAATTTAATGGAAGAATCCCTTCATAAATTGACTGATCATATGGATACATTACAGGAGAGACATTATATACTATCAGGAAATATAGAAGCAATAAAGAACATAAAATGTAAAGCTGAAGTTGAACTGGACTATGCTTATGGGATGAGATCAACAGCTTTAAACAAACGGAATACTGCAGAAAATAGAATTAAAAAAATACTGGAAAACAGGAAAAAAAGAATCACTTTAAGTAAAGCGAGAATAAAAAACTTAAAAGAAAAAGAAGCAGAGTATAATGTTAAAAGGCAAAATCTCTCAGGTTCTGCAGAAGAAATGATAAAATCAGGTAAAACTAATGAAGGAAATTTTGAATACCTGAAAGAACGTGGAAGAAATTTTTTAAGTAAAGCTTCAAATTATGAAACAATAGCCAGATGGAAGCTGAATAAAATTGAAGATTTACTTAAAACAGGAGGCAGTAAAAATCTCTCCATAGCTAAATCACTAAAAGAAGAAATACAATTACTTATGCCTTATATAACTTCCAATAGAAAAGAAGGGAATAAATATATAGATAAAAGTAAATTATACCACGATGGAACCAGACAAAATTTTAAAAAAGGAAAAGAATATATTAAGGAAGGGAATAAATATACTGATAAAACAAAAGATATTCATAAAATATTAAATCAGGTATATAATACAAATACTCAGGACACAGAAAAAAACAGAGAGGATATAAAATATAATAACGAAGAACTATCCTTTTCAGAATATCTTGCTAAAAACAGTTATTATCATATTGATTTTGCAATGAAGTCAAACACAGAAAAAAAACATTTAAAGAGCTCTATAAAAAAAGATCTCTCTGGATATAGTAATACTATACATGAAAATCTTTTTAAGATTAACTCAGAAAAATGGAATCTCAGGAATAGTATTTTTACTTTTAAAGAAGGAAAAATTTTTCTAAACAGGGCATATGAAAAACAAAATGAAGATCTACAGAAAAAAAATAATGTCTTTTCTATAACTCAAAACTTAAAACATATGAATAAAAAACAATTTAAAGAATCAATAGATAAAAGAAGGGAACAGTCTATTTTCATAATTAATGAAAACGATTCCGAAGAGTTAATCGGTTCTATAATTCCACAGGATATAAAAGAGAAATTACAGAATAAAACTTTCTCTAAAAAAGAACCTTTAGATGAGACTATCAGATATATGCTAAATACAAAAAATTTTGATATTACCAGTGCAGAGGCTAATCTGAAAAATCTCAAGTTTCAAACAGATAGAAATAGTTACAAATTAAATGATAAGAAAATACAGGGAGAGGAACTATCAAGAAAATTCTCAACAATAGATATGGATGAAAAAACTTATGAACTCAGTAGAGATAATTACTATAATATAAGAAACATCGATATAAGTTCTGTAAAGGAAATAGATGGCAAAAGTACAGATAAAAAAGATATAAAAATAACAGATATTGACAGAATATTAAGAGAATTAACCACTACATCTCAAAAGGACAAAATACAACAATTAAAATTAAATGAAAATATGACTTCCCTTGAAACAGTTGATAAAAAATCCAAAGAAAAATTACTTGAGTTAAATGAAGCCCGAAAAAAATCTACAGAGATAGTATTCCAGAAAACCGATATAGACAATGCTAAAAAAGCTCTTAAGGATAAAAAAGAGATTGAACATAAAGACAAGCCCATCTTTAATGAACATCTAAAGAAAGTGAAAGAAAATTCTATTAATAATGGAGATAAAAAGGAAGTGAAGGCATTCATAAAGGATTTAAAAAATATGACTCGAAAAATGTATGAAGGATTTTCTAAAACAGCAACATTAAAAAAAGAAAAATTCAGTAAAGAATATTTTAATGCCATAGGAGGTGAATAATAAATTTTGTCAATTACAACTACAGATAAATCCTTAGAGTTAGCCTTAAAAGCCGTAGAAGTTTCTATTGAAAAAAAAGCCTTTAATCCTGTTATATTAAAATTACAAGAGATCAGTATTATTACTGATTTTTTTATTATAGTTACCGGTTATTCAGCTACACAGAATCGAGCAATAGCAGATGCTATAGAGATAGCGTTAAAAGAATATGGCTTAAAGTTTAAACGTGAAGGTTATGAAGATGCCAGGTGGATATTAATGGACTATCTGGATATAGTAATTCATATATTCCGGGAAGAGGAGAGAGAATTTTATAATCTGGAAGCTTTATGGGGTGATGCTACAAAAATAGATATAACCGATATATACCACCCTGGAGTAGAATAGAATAATCTATAAATTCTTATCTCTGTCACTGGCTGAACTATAAAGAGAAGCATAATCTTTACCCAGTATAATAGTTATATCTACTGTGTTATTATCATCCGGTTCATATAATATCTCTGGCTTGCCCAGAATTTGTTCAACTGGTAATGTAGAAGAGGATGATATTTTTTTTGAATGCAATATTATCTGGCTGATTTCATAATCATATCTATCGGCGTCATTGAGTTCTACTACTTTAAAGCCTTCCAGAGATGCCAATTTTTCCTGTAAATACTGAACTGAACCGGTTTCTCCATTACCATTAAGTATCTGAATAGTAATTTTAGAAATCTCCCCCAAAAGATATTCATCAATATAACCTCCCAGAAGGTCTGTCTCTACTATTTGATAGCTTATCCCGGTTGAATCATCACCATAAGTAGGAATGGTAGCCATCTTTATATCTTTCATATTAATATCCTTATATATATTAGCAAGATCCAATAACTGAGCAGTAGTCAAATCAGTATCTACATTTTCACGGGCTACATCTACTAATTTCTTTATTTCAGCAATACTATTAATTTTAGTTCCCTTATGTTTAATAGCACCCAGTACATGCTGTTGCCGTCGAATTCTTCCCAGATCTCCTTCTTCATCATTTCGAAATCTTGAATATTCTACAGCCCTTTTTCCATCCAGCATTTGCCAGCCTTCTTTCAGATGTATGTGAAGATGGCCCCAATTATCATCGTAATCCATATCTTTTTCCACATAAAGTTCAATACCTCCCAGAGCATCTATTACCTTTGAAAGAGCATCTATCTTTACAACCACATAATAATCTACAGAAATGTTAAGCAGTTCTTCTACTGTTTTTCTGGCAAGTTCCGGTCCTCCCAGAGAATTAGCCTCATTTATCTTCGCTTCATAGTAACCCGGGATAAAAACTCTTGAATCTCTTGGAATAGAAAGTAACCCTACTGTCTTTTTTTCCATATTCAGATTTGCCACCATGAGAGTATCAGTTCTGGCTCCTTTGGTATACATTATATCCTCTTCTGTCCAGTTCTGGTCCAGTCCCATAAGAATTATATTTATATTCTTTTTTGAGGGGAAAGAACTTCCCGGAGGAATAAATTTACTCATAATAAAATTCGAAAGTAATCCGTGAGTTTTGGTATTATTTTTATGAATTAACCGGTCTTTCATTATAACGACACCAATACATAATAAAGCCATAGAAACAAATAAAACAATCAAAAACCTTAATAATACTGATTTCCAGTTCCTTTTACTATTATCTATACAGGGCTTCTTATTATTAAGTTTTATCAAATTTACGCGCTCCTTTAAATTATTATTAGCTTTCAGCCTATAAATAAACCTCATAATAGTTTAACAGATTAAAATAAAAAAAGCAAATTTTCAATCTTCAGGAATGATTAAATTCCTTATAATAAGTAGTAAACCGGAATTTATTCTGATAAACACAGGTAAAGAAATTATTTTATTACTTATGCCTCTAGTCTCTCCAATGTACAGACATTCATCATTCAGGGGATATCTTAATCCTTCTGTTACAATCCCTGTTACTTCATAAGTAAGAGGAATGAGTGATATAGTTTCACCTGTAATATTGGATTTTATATAGAGATCCCTGGAAATTAGATATATCTGCTGATAGCTATCTAAAAGTGTTACCCTTAATCCCATATTAAGACTTTTAATTAACAAATAAATATTCCCCAGAGAATGATCAAAACGTTTTCCAATTCCTCCTATTATAATAACTTCATAAGGAGAAAGACTAGCTGAATACTCTAAAGCCAGCTCGGTATCAGTTTTGTCCTTTTCTTGTGGAAAACAAAGCAATTCACAATTAAACCCGGTAGTGTCACCGTGGTAAGAATCCATATCTCCAACTATCAGGTCTGGTTTTAATCCAAGAATTCTGGCATGCTCTAAACCACCATCAGCACATATTATATAATCATGAGTCAAAAAGAAATTTGTAAAAAACTCTCTTTTACCTATGGAACCTCCGGCTATAATTATAACTCTCTTACCTTTCAACAATCCATCACCTTTTCTAAATATAATTTTCTTATCAGTGTCTTGTAGGATTAATTTTAAAAGTGTCGAATTCTTAGTTCATTGAAGATTTTATATCTTTTAGGAATAATTGTCAAAAATATTATGGGTGAATTAAAAATTATAGGAGGCCTGGTAAAAGGGAAAAAAATAAAAAGTTGTAAAGGCCTGTATGTACGTCCTGTATTAGCAAGAATAAAAAAATCATTATTTGATATAATTCAGCACGATTTAAAGGATGCTGAGTGTCTGGATTTGTTTTCAGGAACCGGGAGTATAGGTTTAGAAGCTATAAGCCGTGGTGCAAAATATGTTATATTTGTAGAAAAACATCCTGTAGCAATACAGACAATAAGACATAATATAAATTTGCTCGGCTTTGAACAAAAAAGTAAATTGCTTTCAGGAGATGTCTTTGTAATAACAAAAGATATAAAGAGAAAGTTTGATATAATATTCCTGGATCCTCCATTTCCGACCCTGGATATAGAAGAATTACTAACTTATATATCAAATGTTGATTTATTAAAACGTAGTGGTACAATTATACTTCATCATCCACTACATAAATTATCTATGGAAAAAATAGAAAAGCTGATGTGTATAAGAAAAATAAAATATGGACAAAATTTGCTTTCTTTTTATAAATTGATTGAGTTTATTTCATAGTTCTTTAAAGGGGGGCTTTCATATTACTGTACATAAAGTATTAAATACAATTCATGGAGCAATAAAGAATCAGCCTAAAATACCACTGACTAATATAATTCTCATTGACAGAGAAAGAATACTGGATTTAATAGAAAAAATACGTACCAATCTACCTGAAGAAATCAGACAGGCAAAATGGATTACAAAAGAAAGTCAACAACTGATAGAAAATGCAAAAGAAAAATCTGAAAAAATTATTTCTGAAGCCAGAGAAAAAGCCGCTCTTATAAGTTCTGAAGAGGAAATACTTAAAGAGGCACAAACCCATGCAAAAGATATAGTTCGAAGATCCAGAGAAGAAGAAATCAATATAGTAAGAGGAGCAGACCAATATGCTGACGAAATCTTATCCTGCCTGGAAGAAGAACTCAATAAACTTATGATTATAATTCAGAAATCAAGAAATAAATTAAAAGAAACCTCTCTGGCCAGTTATGAAATAGAGGTAAAGGAAAAAGTGAAAGAAGAACCCAAAAAAGAAGAATACGAAGAAGAATACGAAGAAGAAGAATACGAAGAAGAAGAATACGAAGAAGAAGAATACGAAGAAGAAGAATACGAAGAAGAAGAATACGAAGAAGAAAATTAAATCTTTCGATTTAATTAATTTTATTTATGTATATTAATTTTTCTCTAAACTATATCAGATGGACTGGAATTCTGTATTTCCCCCTCAGATCCTTTGGACTCTTCCTTTTCACTATTCTCATTCTCACTGGAACTTTCCAGTAGATTCTGAATAGAATCTTTTACCATATCCAATGAAACAATAATTTCTAAAAGGTTTGATTTATTAGAGGTATCCATATAATCTGACATCATATTCATTACCTCTTCTAAATAATCCATTGATTCTATTATCTGGTTGGGAACAGGTTTTACATCTTTATTTAAAGCAAATAGAGGTTCCTGTGACTCTTCACTTATAATTTCAAGAGTATTCAAACCCTGTTGTAATAAACCTGATGCTCTCTCAAGATCTATTTTACCCCGTCCGGTTTCAAGTTCAGAAAAACTTCTCATCTTTTGTAAGGCGTCTTTTGCAATAGACAGTCCTTCGTTAATTTGTTCCTGAGCTGACTGAAATTGGAAAAGGAATTTTGAAAAAATCTCCATAGATCTTTCTTCATCAGCATCTGCACTCAATTCCTCTAATGTATCAATTGGAAGATTGTCTATTTCTGCCAGGTTATTCTCAAGATCTTCCTGAGCTTTATCTAAAAGCTGTTGAGAAATTTCCATAATATTATTGAAGGCTTCTTCAACCTTATCCTGAGTAGAGGACATCTGTTTATCTGCAAGACTATTACCGATATCTCTGAGCATTTTTATAGGCAAATCATACTTGTTTTCCGGTAGCTGTTTTAATTGTTCACCACATTTTTCACAGAAAGGACTATCATCTTTATTTTCATAATCACATACTGAACAAATAACTGCCAATTCCTGTCACCTCCATAAAGAATCAAAATAGGATAAAAGAAATTTCTACTTTTCTAAAACTTTTCCTTTAAATTTTAGAAAATTTCTTTAAATTAAAATAAATAAAATCAAGATCCTCATATAGGGAAGGAAAAATTTTATCTCCACCCATAGAAAGACACTTTTCTAACTTTTCTTTCGCCATAGAAAAATTATTCATAAGACTATATATAGAACCAGATCTGAAAAGAATCTGCAGGTCATCAGAAATAATCTTTTCTGAGCTATCGACTATTGTTATAACCTCAGAAATCCTATTTTGTCCTATATATTCCTCTGCAAGAGTAAGGAGGGAATCAAGATATAATTCCGGGAACTTTTCTCCTCCACCCAGTTCAAGACCTTTCTCAAGTTTTTCCTTTGCCATATCAAGATTATTCATAAAAAGATAAGTACATCCAAGATTAAGATAAATCCATGGATCATCAGACCTAATTTTTAGAACTTCCTTAAAAATAGAAATAGCATCTACATACTTACCCTGTCTTGTATATTCTTCTCCTAGAATAATAAAATATTCTAACTTCTCTTCTTCATCTTTTGCTTTAACAATACAATACTCAATCTTCAGTACTGTAAGATCCGCAAAAACTTTAAATCTATGTTTATCTGTCTGGGTTATAACTATCTGTTCTTTTCCATAAAATATACAATCTTCAGATAAGGTTCTCTTCTTATCAAGGGTAAATATACCAAAGGTTCTGCATCCCATAGGACGAGCTTTATATACAATACAACCACTCTCCTTACTGGCATAAGGACAGCAAGGTGTTTCTCTGTTGAGAAGATAACTTTTAAAACCTTCTATATCTGGCTTAACATCATACTTATTTAGAAAAGTTTCCAGATAATCCATTTCAAGAGAGGGAATATAATTTTGAGGACGACAGCATAAGATACAGCCACAGCATGTGTCTGGAATATTTAATAAATATTCTTTCTGAAAATTATCATATATCTCTTCCAGCTTTTTAAAAAAATCTATTTTTCCCAGGGCTTTACAAAATTCTTCTAATTTCATAAAATTCCTTTCCAGGTAAAAAAGTATCCAAAAAATTTTAAATATATATACCTGTCCCTGTCCGGGCTCTGGAGCAAAAGATATGCCGTCAAAAGAGAAAGTTATAACTTAAATAAATGCAAAACTGTATATTCTGTAATAATAGATTTTATTGTAACAGGATCATAGATTTTGCGCAAAAGCCCGGACAGGGACAGGCTTGTGAGATGGATACTAACTTACCTGTTGTCGTACTTAGAATAAGCTATTAAAGCTCCTTCAATAAACCTGTTCTCTCATTAAATGTATCTATAAGCTTATCTATTTCATCAACCTGACTGTGTATTCTATCCCAGTAATCCGGAAAATCATACCACTGAGCATTTAATTCTTTAAGTTCTCTTCCCTGCTGTTCAATCCATGTAAAGTACTTAAGATTATGTATACGCCTTTTATCATAATAACTGAGTTCCAGTATATGGTCAACATTTATATGCATTAAATTATTATAATCTAAAGCGGCATCTATCTTTTTATATTTACCGTATTTTTCTTCTAATTCTTTAACTCTTGTTTGATAAAGCTCCATAGAGTCAGTAAATACCGTCAAAAGAATGTCTTTATGAGTAAGTTCGTAATATTTAGCCATTTTTATACAACCCACCAGATTTCCAATACTGGAGATACCAAGTAATTCGAGTTTATTAATAAATTCATCTTTTAAGCCCTTTTCACGTAAATATTCATGTCCTTCCGGTTCATTAAATAATCTGAC
>JAKJGF010000071.1 GCA_022704525.1 Bacillota bacterium
TAATGACCAGCTTAGTTGATCCAGAGGAACAGAATATTCTACCACTGACGATAGCTTTTTGGGCTTTGGTGATCTTGAGCCTTTATCTATCTTTATAGTCTTAAAAAATCTTTTAAACTGTCCTTTTACTCTTCTTATTATCATTGACAGGTTATGGATTTTTAATTCCCCTGATAAGCTTATTAAATCGCTCATCAGTTGATTATCTTTATATTTTTCTTTTATGTAATCTACTTTTTCCTTATTTTTCCCTCCTTCAGTGAAGCGTAAAACAGCTCTCATTACCGAATAATCTGTCAGATATTTGAAATCATTTGTAGCTTTTTTTTCTTTATAGAGATTATAGTTGTTTTTTATGAGAATTAACATCATATTTTCAAAATGTCTGTATTTATAAATATAATTTCTTATTCTCTCTTTATCTTCTTTATTTACTAATTTTATTATTGTTGTTCTCTTCTCTCTCATTTTCCCACATCTCTTTGATTAGTTATAAGATATAAGCTACCAGTATTGGATAATAGAACAAAAGCTGACTCTTTTTGGGCAAATTTTCCTACTTAATTATATCATAAGATAAGTTTATAATATAATCAACAAGATAGTAATAACTATTTATAGATTTTTATCGTTTCTCTATACCAGTTCTTTGTCCCTTCACGTCTCCCGTTTCTTGTCTTCCGTCTTACGTCCTTTATGCTGACTTAATATATGTATACTTCATATACACATTTTCCAGATTCGGTTTCCCCTTTGAGTAGGATACTATATTAAAATCCTGATTTATCAGATCCTTTAAAAGCTGTGATGCTTCATTATCACTTCCGTGAAACTCAAAAGACAGATCTTCGTTGTCCCATATGAGATTTTTTACCTGTTTTTGACTGGATAGAAAAGTTCTGGCTTCTTCTTTTTTATCAAGGAGACTTATTCTGTAGAGAACATAATTGATTGTTTCTTTTGTTAACATTTCTTTATCCTGGAATTTAATGAGACATCCTTTTGCTATTATACCTATACGGTTACAGAAATCTTCAATATCTTCCAGTATATGTGAAGAGATTATAATAGTTTTTCCTTTTTTACGAAGATCTTTTATAATATCTCTAAGCTCCACTCTTGCCCTGGGGTCAAGGCCGGCAGCAGGTTCATCTAAAAGAAGTATTTTAGGGTTATGTATAAGTACTCTTGCCAGTAATAAACGCTGTTTCATACCACGGGATAGTTTTTCTATTTCTTTTTCTTTTAATTCGGTAATACCTGCTGTCTCAAGGGCTTCGTCTATTACAAAAGGTCTTAATGACTCATCTATGAAAAAGGCCCTGGCAAAAAAGTCAAGATATTCCTTTACCAGAAGATCATCATAAAGCCCTAAAAAATCAGGCATAAATCCTACAAGCTGTCGAATTTTTCTTAAATTATCATAAGGTGCCGTATAGGTGAGGGGAACATTGTCTATTTTTACATCTCCAGAATCTTTTTTTAGAACTGTAGCAAGAATACGTAATGTTGTAGTCTTACCTGCCCCGTTTGGTCCTATCAGTCCAAAGACATCTCCCGGATAAAGGGAAAATGTTATCCCCTTAACAACAGTCTGAGATTGAAAAGTCTTGGTTAAATCGGTGACATTTATTATTTCCTGACATTCTTCTTCCATAAAATCTATTTACCTTTCTATGTTACTATTTTAACTTATCCGGGAGGATAATGCAAGGTAAAAGTGAAGAGTAAAGGGTTTAATACCGATCACTGATGACCGATCATTGATCACGTCTCACGTCTCTCGTCTCACGTATTATATTGCCCTCTCTGGAAGGATTTTTTAAAATTACAGGGAATATAAAACCTTTATGACAAGTGATTCAATGAGGTTATTATAATGAAGGTACAGTTATCCCGGGGTGATATATTAAAATCTATTATTAATGCCGGTGTTGTTGGAGGAGGTGGTGCCGGATTCCCCACTCATATAAAATATAAGGGCCATGCTGAAATTATTATAGTGAATGGTGCAGAGTGCGAACCTCTTTTAAGAGTGGATCAACAGTTTATGTCACTGAAGACAGAAGAAATTATAGAAGGCCTTAAGATGGCCATGTCTGTTACAGGTGCAACTAAAGGGATTATTGCTCTTAAAGGTAAATACAAAGATGCCATTAAAGCTTTTGAAACTATACTCCCCCGTGAACCTTCTATATCCATGCATATTATGGGTAATTATTATCCTGCAGGAGATGAACAGACCCTTGTCTATGAAGTAACTGGTAAAGTGGTTCCGGAAGGTGGCATACCTCTGGCAGTGGGAGTTATAGTAAGTAATGTGGTGACAGTTTATAATGTATTCAGAGCCTGTAATGGCAAACCGGTAATCCTGAGGCCTTTAACTGTAACAGGTGAAGTGGAAAAACCTCTTACGTTGAATGTTCCTGTAGGTACACTTATAAAGGATGTCCTGGCTTTTGCAGGTGGTGTAAAGATAGAAAATCCTGTAATTATCAGAGGCGGGCCCATGATGGGTTCTATTACTACTGATATGGATCAACCTGTTACCAAAACTGATAGTGGTCTTATAGTTTTACCTTCCACTCATTATCTTGTGAAAAATCGAAGACTTGATATGAAGAGAATATTAAAACATTCAATGATGTGTGAACAGTGTAGTTACTGTACAATGCTGTGTCCGAGATATATGCTGGGTCATAATTTACAACCCCATATGATTATGCGTATAGTTGGCTATGGTTTAGAGAATGCCTCTTTAGAGGATTTGTGTCAGGCTTTTTTATGCTGTCAGTGCGGACTTTGCAGTCTTTTTTCCTGTCCTGTTGATCTTCAACCCAGAGAAGTATATGGAGGTATCTTAAAAGAACTGAAGGAAAAAGGTATTTCCAATCCTCATAAGAGAAAAGATTTAGTCCCCAGACCTTTTATGAAATTACACCGGATTTCAGCATATGGCCTGGTAACAAGGCTGGAAGTGTCTGAATATGATGTTAAGGCACCCTGGAATGATATGGAATTTACTCCTTCAAGGGTTGTAATCCCTCTTTTACAGCATATTGGCTGTCCTTCTATCCCTGTTGTAAAGACAGGAGATACAGTTAAAAGAGGACAGCTTATAGGTGTTATACCGGAAGGAAGTAATGGTGCTTCTATTCATGCATCTATTTCCGGCAGAGTGGTTGAAGTTTCTTCGTCTGTGGTAATTGAAAGGTGAAAAGTGAAGAGAAGTGAAAAGTGAAACGAAGTCTCTGCGAAGCAGACAAAGTGAAAAGTAAGCAGTGAGCAGATATTCAGTCATTACCTCTCACTTCACACCTCTCACTATAATTATTAAAGAAAGGTGGAACATAATATGAAAGAATTAAAAGAAAAAATAACTCAGGCTGTAGATTCAATAAAAATTAAAACTGATCTGGTTCCTCAGATTGGACTTATTCTTGGGTCAGGTCTTGGAGTTCTTGCAGATGAAATAGTAAATAAGGTTTCTATAAAATACAGTGAAATTAAGGGTTTTCCCCTTTCTACTGTAGAAGGTCATGTGGGAGCCTTTGTTATGGGAGAACTTGAAGGGAAGATTGTAATTGCCCAGCAGGGAAGACTCCATTATTATGAAGGATATCCCATGAAGGATATTACTCTTCCTTTAAGGGTAATGAAAGCCCTCGGTATAAAAGTATTGATTGTTACTAATGCAGCAGGAGGTATCAATCCTGAATTTAAAGCGGGAGATTTAATGATCATAACTGACCATATAAATCTTATGGGACATAACCCTCTTATAGGAGTAAATGATTCAACCCTTGGTCCACGTTTTCCTGATATTTCTCAGATTTATGACAGAGGATTACGAGAACTGGCCATAAAAACAGCTGAAAAAATAGGATTGTCCGTCCGCCAGGGTATTTATGTAGCCGTGAGTGGTCCTTCTTATGAGACAAAGGCAGAACTGAAGTTTATGCATATGATTGGTGGAGATTCAGTGGGTATGTCTACTGCACCTGAGGTAATTGTAGCAGGACATTCCTCTATTCCCTGCCTTGGTATATCCTGTATAACAAATTGTATAGATTTTATCTCCAATAAAAAACTCACCCATGAAGAAGTTATAGAAGTGGGAAATGCCACTGTGCCGAAGTTCTCCAGACTGGTGAAAGAAATTATTAAGGAGATGAAGATCTGATGAGAATGGTTGATCTTATAATAAAAAAGAGAGACTCTTACACCCATACAAAAGAAGAAATAGAATTTATAGTTAAGGGTGTTACTGATGAAACAATTCCCGACTATCAGATTACTGCCTGGCTTATGGCAGTATTTTTTAAGGGTATGAGTGATAAAGAGGTTGCCGATTTAACTCTTGCTATGCTGGAATCAGGGGATAAAATGGATTTAAGTTCCATACCAGGAATTAAGGTTGATAAGCACAGTACCGGTGGGGTGGGAGATACTACAACTTTAGTTCTGGCACCTCTTGTTGCTGCTGCAGGTATACCGGTGGCAAAAATTTCTGGCCGCGGACTGGGCCATACAGGTGGAACCCTTGATAAACTCGAGTCCATTCCCGGTGTTACAACAGCACTTTCCATAGAGGATCTTTTGAAGCAGGTAAGAGATATTGGTGTTGCTGTGGCAGGACAGACTGCCAATCTGACACCTGCAGATAAACACCTTTATTCTCTGAGGGATGTGACAGGAACAGTAGACAGTATACCTTTAATACTTGCCAGTGTAATGAGCAAGAAAATAGCTTCCGGAGCAGATTGTCTTGTTCTTGACGTAAAAGTTGGCAGTGGTGCCTTTATGAAGAAACTTGAACATGCCAGAAAACTTGCCCGTTCTATGGTAAACATTGGAACTCTTATGAAAAGGAAAACTGCTGCCCTTATAACAGATATGGATCAACCTCTTGGTATGGCTATAGGAAATGCTCTGGAAGTAATGGAGGCTCTGGAAATCCTCCGTGGCGAGATAAGTAGTAGTCCTTTGAAAGAAGTTTCTCTGACTCTGGGGGCTTATATGTTATTACTTGCCGGTGCCTGTGAGAATATAGATAAAGGTAAGGAAAGACTTCAGAAATTAATTTCCAATGGAATGGGTGCCAGAAAAATGGAACAGTTAATCGAAGCTCAGAAAGGCGACCCGAAGGTAGTTGAAGATCCATATCTTCTTCCTCAGGCTAAATATATATCCTCAGTTCTATCACCTGTTGACGGGTATCTTCAGAGTGTAAATACGGAAGAAGTAGGAAGAGCTGCTATGATCCTTGGAGCAGGGAGAGAAAGGAAAAGTGATAGAATTGATCCTTCTGTTGGCATATGGCTTAAAAAGAGAATTGGTGATAAGATTCAGAAAGGAGATCCCATAGCAGTTATACATTCAAATGATAAGGATAAAACAGAAGACAGTGGAAAATGTCTTTTAGATGCATATAAGATGGGAGATGAAAAACCGGAAGAAATCCCACTTATTATCGATATTATAGGGCAGTAATTATGGAGGAATTTATACTGTCTTCAGAGGATTTAAGAGATGGGAAAATCTGGATAGTTAAACTCCTTTATTTGAGTTCTCTTGTAGAAACACGTCTTGAGGCAAGAAGACTTATTTCTCAGGGAGAGGTTACTGTTGACAGAGAGAGAATGCTTGATGTAAATGCTGAAGTAGTTATTAAAGACGGTACTATTCTTAAAGTAGGGAAGTTTTCTTTCTGTAAGATAAAGATTATATCTTCTCAGATTTAGGGAAACTGAATATATTAAAAAATTATTAAAAAAATAAAATTTTTTGGAATAAAATATCTCTTTGCGCGACTAACAGGACAACAAAGCTAGAGGAGGTAATAAATTATGAGTACAAAAAGGTGCCCCAATTGCGGTGAAACAAGTAATATTGATAGAAATTTAGTATGCCATACCTGTGGCTGTCAGTTGAAATTAGACCAGGAAACAGATAGTTATTCAGTATTACTGGTGCCCTGTTCCGAGTGCAAACAACTCAACAGTTCAGCACTTAATTTCTGCAGTAAATGCGGTTC
The DNA here is from genome assembly GCA_022704525.1 of Bacillota bacterium. Lineage (GTDB taxonomy): Bacteria > Vulcanimicrobiota > SpSt-956 > SpSt-956 > JAKJGF01 > JAKJGF01. The sequence goes on from JAKJGF010000071.1 coordinate 6,038, forward strand.
CCCTTTGAAACGTACTGATCTTGCTCTTCTTCCGCCGGAAAATGAGAGAAAAGGTATTTTTGACGGCATGTATGCCAGGTTTGTAGCTGTTGGCCTTGCTCTTTTAGTGGGAGTGAGTCTTACCTGGGGCTATTATGCTTTTAAAAATCCGGGGGCGGTTTCCGGCGCGCCGAGAATAGATGTTGTTTTCTGTATTGATACTACAGGAAGTATGGGTGATGAAATCGATGTGTTAAAAAAAGAACTCAAAAATATGGTGTCTACCATACAGAATGATACGCCAAAGCCTGTTGTGAGATTTGGTGTTGTTGCTTATAGAGATAGAGGAGATGATTATGTAGTAAAACCTTATGACCTGACAGATAACATACAGTCTATTGTAGCAGTTATTAATTCTCTCTCTGCTCAGGGCGGAGGAGATCATGAAGAAAGTGTAAATGAAGCTCTCTACGTTACAGTAGAGAAAATGAACTGGGATATGACACCCGGTACGAGCAGAATGGTATTTCTTATAGCCGATGCAGGACCCCATATGGATTATCCCAATGATTATAATTATAAGGATATAGTAAAAAGAGCTCGTTCAAAAAATATAATAATCTCTTCCATAGGTTGCAGCGGCCTGGACAGCAGTGCTGACAGTATTTTTCGGGAAATATCTTCGGCTACCAATGGAACTTTTGATTATCTTACTTATCGTCAGGCTTTTGTAGATACTCATGGGAAAACACAGGTTATTCTCTATCAGGGTGATAAAGGTTATGTTGTAAATGAGAAATATGCTGATGATTCAAGATGGAAGGATACTGGTGCTGAAATTTTTGCAAGTGAGTCCAAAGCAGAAGTTATAAAAAATTCGGCTCCTGTAACTGCCGGCAGTTCTCTGGGTATAAGTGAAGGTGCTTCTTATAAAGCTGATAGGAGTCTTGAAAATAATCTGCCTGCAACTATAACCAGACAGGTTCAAAAACAGGTTAAAACACGGTGAGTAAATGATTAAGAAGTAAAAGAATTTTTATTAAAATACAGGGGCAGAACTGTTCTGCCCCTGCAGGTTTTTCTGATAAATATTTACAAAACTCTGTAACAAAACTCTGTAACCTCAACCTGAGGTAATAAAAAATCCCATAAGTGCTCCCAGAAAAGTGGCTATATAGGGATTTTTATAGAGCCCTCAGCCACAGCCGGTTTTTGCAACAATTACACTCAGGCCGAAACCTGTTAGTCCCCCTATTAGTATACCAAGGATTATTTTAATGTTCATAAGATTCACCTTCTTTATTTAGTGAGCAGTAAACAGTGAGCAGAAGAGATACCGTACTGTTTACTTATATTATTCTGATATTTTTATTTATCCTTTTATTCAGATGCAGGTTTTTTAAAAAGGATTCATATCAGAAGATTCGCTCTCTCCTTGTTCTGTCAAATGATAATTATAATCAGCAATCAATGGATATTCTGGTCTGAGGTATTACGGCACATTGAAAAATAAAAGTAAAATCATATAAATTATCCTGTCTATATTATTCCTAATCCTCAAGCCATCCCAGGACTTTTGAATTTCTTCCCGTAAGAAATTTATGCTTATTTTTTTCAATGTCCAGAATCCATATCTCTTTTTTAACGGGATTTGTATAGGCCAGTCTGAAAAATTCGGGAGACCAGAAGGGCGGATAGTTTCTTGAACTGCTGTAGCTATATATGCCTGTATTAAATACCCTTAATTTTCCTTCTTCACTCTCACATAAAATCTTTTTTCCATCAAGACTCCAGAAAGGTTTATAACCTTTACCCAGTAATTTTAAAGTCCCATCTACATAAACCATGTATATATTATTTTCTTTAGAGTTTTGATTTGGTGCCTCAAATACAAGAGCCTCTCCTCCGGGAGACCATTCGGCAGCACGGGGCAGTTCGGATTTTTTGGAAAGAACTTTTGAAATATAAAGAGATCTATGACCTTCACTTTCTATATTTATAATCCATAGATCACCTGTACCGGATTTATTTGCACGGAAAGCGATTCTTTTACCATCAGGTGACCATGAAGGATTGTAAGGGTTTATTTTCTGAAGGTTTTCATCTCCCAGGTTCTTTACCCATTCACCCCTGACTGACATTATATATAATTTATTATTAACTATAAGGGTTACTCGTTGTTTGTCCGGTGACCAGGAGATACTCTGCTTCGGAGTTATCATAAATTCTTTTACTTTTACATAGGTAGTTCCGTTTATGCTGATTATTCCGAGAAATCCCCTGGTATCTTCCATAGTAGCTTTAACAGCACAGATTACTTTATCTCCATCAGGAGAAAAAGAGTTAATACATTCTATTTCCGGGCTTTTTGAAACATTTAATCCTCCTGTTCCATCCCAGTTCATTATGAATAAGTCATTATCTTTTATACCTGCCAGCTTTTTTTTCGATGGCGAAAAAAGAAGTTCTCTGTAGTCAGTTATATCACATATTTTTTCTTCTTTTGTACCATCGGGATTTATAACCCAGAGGTTTCCCTGACTCGTAAAAAGAATACGGCCTTCACTGTTTTTTCCTGACACTTTCATTGAAAGTGAGTTTATGCATATAATTAAAATGATGATAAAGAGATAATAGTTTCTTATTTTCATTTTTTTCACTGCCTTTCTATAAATTATAAGCTATTGTATAGCAGAAATACTGCCAGATTTTTTAGTAAATCAAAAATACAGATACTTTTTTTATTTTTTTGCAGGAATTGAAGATTAACTTATCTTCAAGGAAAGTTATGATATTATGCAAATCTTCCGCCCCTTTTCAGATACTTAAATAGAGTAGCACAGGTCTGGAAAAAATGTTATAATATAATTGAATAGGCACAGGAATTTTCATTATTGTTAAATTATTAGCTTCAGTAAACATAACCTTTTATGTTTAAAGCTATTACCTGTCGGCTTTCCTGAGCTGACAGGTGAGGGCTGATTGCTGAAAACTAATAATAATTGAGGTGTTTTGAATCTGAAGAATCTGCGGATTTTATTTATTTTGCTATCTTTAATGATACTAATTGGTTCTAAGCCTTCCCGGGAAAGTGAATATGTTATTTTTAAGGGTGAAGGGAGCCTTAATGTGAGATCCGGGCCCGGTCTTGATTATAATATTATTGAAGAATTAACTGAATACCGGAAGTTAATGGTTCTTTCTCATGAGAAAGACTGGTATAAAATAGAATTGGCAATTGATAAATCCGGTTGGGTTTATGCTCCTCTTGTATCACCTTTTTCCTTGAGCTGGAACTGTTATAGAGGGAATTCCGAGCGTACGGCCTCACTGGATGAGAGTGTTACTATAGAAGGAAAAAAGAAATGGGAATTAGATATAAAAAGTAATATAAACTTTAACTCTTCCCCTGTCAGCTGTAATGGTAAAGTTTATATAGGTTCAGAAAAGGGTAAATTATTCTGTATAGATGGAAAGAAATGTTCTATTGATTGGACTTTTCAGGCAGAAGCCCCAATAGAATCTACTCCTGCAATTAATGGGGATTATCTTTATTTTGAAAGTGAAGATGGCATAGTATACTGTATAGATCTTTCATCAGGCCATAAGGTCTGGAAATTTTCCAGAGATGGCACAACAAGTGGAAACTCTCCTCTTATAATGGAGAATAACCTGATTTATGTTATTGGAAATAATAATAGAACTATTTATGCTTTAACACTGGATAAAGGTCAGGAAAAGTGGAGATTCTCCCTGGAAAACGGATTTCTCTCTCCTCCCTGCATAGCAGATGAAGGTCTTTATTTTGGTTCTTCCAGTGGAGATGTCTATTGTCTTTCTAAAGAAAAAGGATCAGTAAAATGGAAAAGTAACTGTAAATACTGTACAGGCTTAACATTTTCATCAGAAGATTTTCTTTATGTCCTGGTAAATAATACAGAGGCCATAAATCATGATGATTTTTATATATCTCTATATGCACTGGATAAAATTACCGGTGTTAAGAAGTGGTCTTATGATTTTTCCTCTCAGGTATTTACACCTGTACTTATGGATAATATAGTATATATAGCTTCTTATGATAAAAATATTTATGCTATTGATGCAAAAAATGGAAAACAGAAGTGGAGTATAAAAGGAGAGACTTATCCTGTTATAATGACCGGCTCTGGTTCTGTTCTTTATATAGTGCTCTATGATTGTACTGTTTATGCACTGGATAGTAAGACAAAAAAACGAAGATGGACATTAAATTTTGACAGTATGGCTTCTTCTCCTGCCATAACAGGTAATAATTTGTATCTTGCTACTGAGGATGGAATAATTTACAGTATCGAGTAAAGGAAGGTTTTTTTATGAAGGTTTTAGTTATTGATGATGAAGTTTTTATAAGTAGAATGATAAAAATTACTCTTGAAGCAAAAAAATATGAGGTTATAATGGCAAAAGACGGTATTGATGGACTTTCGAAAGCTTCAGAGCAAAAACCTGATGTTGTATTATTAGATATTATGATGCCTTTACATGACGGCTTTTATGTACTTGAAAAATTAAAACAAAGTAGTGAAACCAGTTTTATTCCTGTTATAATGTTAACTTCTATGGGACAGAAACGTGAGATTGCACGGGCTATGGAACTCGGCGCGGCAGGTTATATTACGAAACCTTTTGAATATGAAGATTTAATAGATAGTATAGAGAAAGTTATTTTAAAATAATATTATTTGAAAATTCTTTTTATTTATGTTACAATATCTCTCTAAGTATAATTTAATGTAGGAGGATATTTTATGGATAACAAAGAACTTGAAAAAAAGATTGTTCCCATAGCTGAGGAAGGAGTAATTTTACTCGAAAAAGGCGATTATGAAAAAGCTGTAAAAAAATTCGAAGAGGTATTAGAAATAGAAGCCAAACTTCCTTATGTAAAAGTTAATCTGGGCATATGTTATATGAATCTTAAGAAATATGATCTGGCTGAAAAAATATTCAAAGAAGTCATAGAAAAACTTCCTGATGAGTTTACTGCTCATTATCATCTGGGATTGAATTATTATTATAGTCATAAGCATGAAGAAGCACTTAAAGAATGTCAGAGGGCCCTTGAAATCAGACCAAATTCTCATATGGCCATTAATACACTTGGTGTTATAGCAGGTTATAGAGGCGATATTGAAGAAGAGATTAAATGTTATAAAAAAGCTATTGAACTTAATCCTGATTCTATTGAAGCTTATATAAATCTTGCCTATGCCTATGAAAAGGATTTTAATGATGAAGAAGCTATAAAGTATTTTAAGAAAGTTATTGAAATGGATCCTGATGGTAAATATGTCGATGAAGCCAGGGATATGTTAAAAGATCTTGGCGCATAAGATGAAAACTCTGAAGTGTAAGGGCAAACACAGGGTTTGCCCTGAATTATTTTGATGCTTTCTTCCCCAAAAAGCCTCTATATGTCCTTATAGTCTGTATTTCCCTACCCAATCCCGATCATCCGTTAATCCTGAAAATCCCGGTTCAGACAATGAGCTACCCTTGGATCTGCCGGAGGGGTTTACTTCTTTTTAATCGGCCTGATTCTTTGTCTCTAATAATACCGAAAGTATTTTCCAGCTATATAGACAGAGGGTTTTGAATGAATTCCCGGTAATTAACCGGCCGGGTTTTAACAGGTTTTTTTATATTTAACATTAATTTTTAAAAATCTTTCCTTCGGAAAAATTTATTAACAGGGAATAAATAGGAGATGCGCCTTCCTTCCTGATTTAATGCCATTAAAATATTTGTTAACAAACTGTTAACAATTTATTATTGAAAAGACCATATAAAAACTATATAATTACTTTAGTTATAAGAAGTAAATTGTGTTTTTATAATAATTTCTAAATGTAAGGAGTAGGATATATGAAAATTAATACAGCTATTCAGACCACTCAATTAAAAAGTCAGGAGAAAATCAAAGATAAAAAGACAGAAGGGGAACCAAAAGAAAGTGTAGAAATAGGAAAACAGGAGGAAATACCGGAATTCCTTAAACCTGCTGTTGCATCGATAGGATGTGCTATTTTAGGAGGCGGTATGGCTGCAGTAACATCAGGAACCATTAATGGTATAATAGGAATGATAGATGGTGCCATAGGATGGGGAGCACAGGCCATAGGAGGCCCCATAGGAGGAATTGTTGCAACAGTCGGTATGACCGGGTGGAGTCTTGTAAGAAACCTTCGGGATCCAGAGCCGGGAGAAAGCATATTCCATGATTTCAAAAATCACTATTTTGGTAAAGATTCAGATACAAAGAAAACTTTGAAAGCAATACTTGCAGCAGGAACTACTGCTGCAGCTACTGCTCTGGGAGCCAACTTCGGCCCCACGGGTATTCTTTACGGAGGACTCGCCAGGGGTGGAACCTATGCTCTGATAAAAGGTACTAAATGGGCTATTACGGGGGCTTCTGTAGGAGCGGCAGGATCAACTGTTGCACCAACCACTGATGTTGTGCAGACTGCAACAAAAGAATTAGAATAAGAACTTATAAACTGAGGAAAGAATATCCTGGGGTGTATTCTCAATAGCTATAAAAGCTGAAAGCTAAAGGAATCTTTTATGAAAATAGATTTTCTGAATAACAGGTTATTCATTGAAAAAAAGCATACTTTAAAGGCTGAAGGAGAAAAAATAGATACTTTTTTACCTTCTGATAAACCGGATGATCTTCAGCTTATGAAAGATTTTAAAAAATCTTTATCTCCTCATAAACCGGTAATCGGTTTTTCTTCTGAACTGATTGAGGCCCTGGAAAAACTTCCTCCAAAGGATAATATAAAGATATTTCTCGTCCACGGTTCCCATACAGGAGGCCATCGCTCTGCTGCGGAATCTCTTAAGGCAGTTTTTGATAAATTACCCCATGTAGAAGCAGAGGTTATAAATTCCCTGGATTATAGCAGTGAGGGGATTAAAAATGCCCAGGTAGGGGCAACACAGATGGCAATGGATCATCTGAAAAGTTTGCGGGGATGGTGTTTTCAGCAGTCCCATGAAGGGAACCCTCTTATGTACTGGCTTGGGAATACAGGTATGAAAATAAAGAGCTTTTTTTCTAAGAAGTTTCTTACTAAAATCCAAAAAGAAAAACCGGATGTTGTTATTTCCACTCATTCCCCTATGAATTCCATGCTCTCTTACTGGAAAAAATCAGATAAGATGGATATGCCTCTTTTAAGCTGTGTTACCGATTTTTCCACTCACAGAATGTGGGCCCAGAGCGATGTGGATCATTATTATGTGGCAACTGACGGTGCTTCCCGTGATTTAAAACGTTTTCATATAGATGACTCTAAGATTTCCGTAACAGGTATTCCCATAAAACCTGATTTTGCCGGGGTAAGTAAGATCCCTTCCGTTGAAATGAAAAAGAAACTTGGCCTTGATCCCGATAAACCTTTAGTATTATTGATGGGCGGCTCTCTCGGGTACGGGCCCTATGAAGAACTTTCAACTGAGCTGGATAAATTGGATAAACCATTACAGATTGTGGCTATATGCGGTAAAAATCAGGCAAAATGTGAAACACTGGAAAAGAAAAAAGATTCTATGAAACATACCCTTCTTCCTCTTGGTTTTATAAAGAATGTAAATGATTATATGGAGGCGGCAGATGTTATAATATCCAAACCGGGAGGCCTTACTGCTTCAGAGATCTTTGCCCTTAAAAAACCTATGGTAATCCTTGAACCAAAGCCGGGCCTTGAAGAGATTTCAGCAAGTGCAATACAGAAACTTGGTGTTGCCTTTATGGAGAAAACTCCGGAAGATGCCGCAGGATTTGTGCAAAAACTCCTGACAGATCCCTCTCTTAAAGAGGAAGTGGACAGGAGATTAGAAGATGTTTCCCATCCCTATTCCAGTTATGCCGTGGCAGAAGATGCCGTAAGAAGAGCGCTGGAATATCACGGGAAAAGTGAAAAGTGAGATTTAGTTTTTTAACTGATTTAATATACATCCAGGCCAAAGCGAATCCGTATAACATCATATTCTATTGTATTTGATTTCTTGTAGTATTCAAAAGATTTAACAGGATTATCAGCTGTTAAATTCCAAATAATTTCATTGCATTCTTTGTAGTTATTTCTTTAACTTCTTCTACTTCTATTTTTTTTAATTGAGCTATTTTTTCCGCTATAAATTTCAGGAAAGCCGGTTCATTTCGCTTACCTCTGTGTGGAACAGGAGTCATATAAGGACTATCTGTTTCAAGAAGTAATCTTTCCAGAGGAAATTTTTCTACTGCTTCCTGTAATAATTTTGTATTTTTAAAGGTTACAGCACCACCGATACCAAGATAAAAACCCATATCTATAAATACTTGTCCTTTTTTTATATCTTCTGTAAAACAGTGTATTACCCCTCCTGTATCACAGGCTTTTTCTTCCTTCAGTATTTCAAGTGTATCTTCAAAGGACTCTCTCATATGAATTACCAGCGGAAGTTTTAAATTTTTTGCCATTCTTATCTGTTCCCTGAAAACCTTTCTCTGAATTTCAGGTAGAGAAAAGTTATAATGATAATCAAGACCTATTTCCCCTATGGCCACTACTTTTTCTTCTTTTGCTATAGTACTTATAATTTCAAGAATTTCATCATCGAATTCATAAGCTGAATGAGGTTGAATACCAAAGGTTATATAAACTTCTTCATATTCCATAGAAAGGGTCTTTACTTTTTTTAGTGATGAGAGATCAGAACTTACATTTATAATTTTTTTTACACCATTTTTTAAGGCATTTTTTATTACACTATCTCTGTCTTCATCATATCTGTCTGTATCCAGGTGCGCATGGGTTTCTATCATTTTAAGCCTCCTTATTTCTCATGTTTCATTAAGGTCTGAACAGTGTTCTGACCCTGCACAAATTTCGCTTCACCCTTCACACTTCACCCTTCACGCCTTAAATAATCTTTTACCTTTTCCCCGAATCCACCGGGGTCTATTATGGCACAAACTTTCCAGTGTTCCCGGGCTTTTTCTTTGTTATTTATATAGAAATAGAGTGTGCCAAGGGTGTAATGTGTTTTTAAATGGTTTTCCCATTTAATCAGTATACTCTCAAGTTTATGTATAGCAGTATCCACTTTATTTTCCAGTATATAAGTAAAGGCTATGTTAAACATAGCTTCTTCTTCAGGTTTTAGTCTACGAGTCAGTATTTTATTGAATACTTCTCTTGCTCTTCTGTAATCCATACGTGAAAGCAATATCCGTCCCAGGAGATCATAATAGGAGTAATAATCCAGATTTTTTTTAATAGCTTCTCTCATTACTTTTTCGGCTGAATTGAATTTTTTATTTCCACAGTATGCCAGAGCAAGTAAATGTCTGGCTTTAAGGAGAAAAGAATTGTCAAGGCCTTTTTCTATGGATCCTTTTATATATTTTACTGCTTCCTTATAATTGGACAGATTGAGAAAGCATCTGCCAGTCATATAATAAATTAAGGGATCATATGGTTTTATTATGATGAGATTAAAGTAATTTCGTAATGCTTTTTCAAATTCTCCACGGCTAAAGTGTATTTTCCCGAGTTCTTCATATAGATCTGTATAATTTATGCCTCCTTCTTTTGCCATATGCAGATGGTATAGACTCTTATCTGCATTATTCGTTCTGGAATAAAGCTGACCCAGAAGATAATGAATATGGGAATTATCGGATTTTAACTCCAGTGCATTTAACAGGTTTTTTTCTGCCTTCTCATGTTCATTCAGAAGGAAATAGCAGTAGCCCCGAAGATGAAGGGATCTTGAATCAGAGGAAAGTTTTATTTTCAGTGCTTCTTTATATTTGCCCAGATTAAAGAGACAGTATGCCAGAAGATATAAAATTTCATGGTCCTCAGAATTTGTTTTTAAAGTTTTTCTTATTTGTTTTTCAGCTTCAATGAAATTTTCGTCTTCAAGAAGTTTTTTAATATTATCCATAAACATCATTCATAAGCTCTCTGGCTAAAGTGAAATGTTTTTCTACCTCCATCGAAACAAGATAATCAAAGGCTTTGAGACATTCGATGAATTTTTCTTCTTTTATATATTCACTTAGTTTTAAACATTTTATATCTTCATCAAAATCTGAAACAAGTCCTTTATTTCTGGCATAATTCCATATCTCTGTTCCCGGGAGAGGGTCCAGAGGATCTATATGAACATTCCAGAATTTAGATGAGTTTTTCTTTATAAAATTATATGTTTCTAAAAGGTCTTCTTCTGTTTCTACAGGTGCTCCAATTATGAAAGATGCAGTAAGTTCTATACCATAATGAAAACATAGATCTATCACTCTCTGGTTATCCTGAACGGTCTGACCTTTTCTATAATATTTCAGAATTTTGTCAGACCCTGATTCTGCACCAAGGAGAACTCTTGTTACATTCATTTCTTTTAATATCTTACAGATTTCCTCAGTAAAGAGATCTGCCCTTATGGAACAATCAAAAGAGACCTGTTTTTCTATTGAATTTTCCAGGATGAAATTTTTTATTTCCTTAAGTCTTTTAATATTAAGGGCAAATACATCATCAAGTATCCTTACATGAGGATAGCCTTCAAGATTTTTTACCAGAGAAGATAATTCTTTTTTTACATAATCTGTTGAAAATGTACGGAATTTCTGACAGGCAGAAGAAAGGGAACAGAAGGAACATTTATAAGGACATCCTCTTGATGTTATAATACAGGTAGTATATGTTGTATCATCATTTAGATTTCTATCAGGCGGTGGAATCATATCCAGAGGATCCAGGGGTTCTCTCTGGATTGTCAATTTTTTTATCCCTTTTTCTCTATATACTATCCCTTTTATTTTAGAGAGATTTTTTGGAGTAAATTTTCCTTTTTTAATATACACCTCTAGGAGGGCTTTCATAGTTTCTTCTCCTTCTCCTATTACGCCTATATCTATAGTTTCTGGTAAAGAATAGGGAAGTATTGTTATATGAGCTCCACCAATTATCAAAGGTATGGAAAGATTTTCTTTAATAAATTCCGATATCCTTATGGCTTCTTTAAAATTGAAGCTATTTGATGATATACCAATTATATCAGGTTTTTCTTTTATAAGATCTTCCACTTCGGATTTTAAAACTATTTTGTTAAAATTTAGATATTTTTTTATATATGATGCAATATAAAGGAGTCCCAGGGGAGGATATTCGTAATCAAATATATCTGATTTCTCAGGATCTAAAGCCTGTATTAAACCGAGTTTCATAAAGAATTTCCCTTATTAAATATAAATAAGTGAGCAGTTTTACTGTTCACTATATTATCATAAATTATCTCCATAATAAATAGGTCACTCCTCACTAATTTAATAACTCTTTATTGTTCACTCTTCACTCTCCACTTAATTTCCCTGCCTTTAAGTTAACAAAATTTTAACAATTTGCTAATATTTTTTTAATAATGATATCATAATATACTAAATAAGAACAGATATATTTCCAGGATTTTTTTTGAAAAGATTAAATTTTATTAAAATAAAATGGTATGAAAGGAGGAGGTACTTTTGTTCGGTGAAATCAACAAGCAGTGTGCCTTTTATGAGAAAGCTCTGGATGCCGCGTCTCTCAGACAGAAGGTATTATCGGAAAACCTTGCTAATATTAATACTCCTGGTTATCAGGCAAAGGATGTTGCCTTTGAGGAGACTATGAGGAATGTCGTAGCTCAGGAAGGTTTTGTAAATCCGAATACTAAAACAACTATGACTGCTCAGACAACTGATCCTCGCCATATAAAATTTGGGAACTTCAGTCTGGCGAGCTTTAAGATGCCTGTAAACTATCAGAGTGGAAAATTAGATATTAACGAAGAGATGGTTAAATCAGTTCAAAACCAGATGATATACTCTCAAATGGCGAATAAAATTGGCGGCCTTTTATCTGGTATAAATTATGTCATTGATAGTGTAAAATAGTTTTATTTAGTAAAGGAGGAATAAAGATGGGATTTTTTGATGCAATGGAAATAAGTGCTTCTGGAATGACAGCTCAGAGAGCCCAAATGGATGTTATTTCCCAGAATTTAGCCAATGTTAATTCTATAGGTGAAGATGGAAAAGCTTATAAAAGAAAAGTTGCCATGTTGGAAAGTGAAGATGCTCCACGGTTTGTGATACCATGCGGTGGTGCTATGGGAGATGAAATCAGGGGAGCAAGCAAGGGAGGTCGTGTGAAAGTCAGCGGGGTTATAGAGGATCAGCAATCTGTGAGGAAGGTATATGATCCGGGTAATCCTCAGGCAGATAAACAGGGTTTTGTAGAGGTTTCAAATGTGAGTGTTATTACAGAAATGACAAATATGATACAGGCCAGCAGAGCTTATGAAGCTAATGCTACCTCAATACAGACTGCAAAGAAAATGTTACAGACTGCTATGGATATAGGTAAACAATAGATAGATTTCGAAGGAGGGATAAAGTAATGTTTGAACCGATTAAAGCGATTGGTGCCAGTGGTATAAAACCTATAGATATGTCTTTTACCAGGGAAGCTTCCAAAAAAGAATCGACAGAAGGTTTTGGAAGTCTTTTCAGTAAAGCTTTTTCAGATGCTAATAAAGCTATGTTTTATGCCGGACAGACGGGCAGAATTGTAGCGGCAGGGGGAAATATAGAAATGCATGAAGTCTCTATAGCCGGACAAAAAGCTAAGATTGCTCTTCATCTTACTACTCAGTTAACCGGTAAGATCACACAGGCCTGTCAGCAGTTGTTTCAGATGCAGCTTTAAACCTGGCGTAAACATATATAGAATGTTTGTATGGTTTGCATAAATTAAAAAAAGAGAGGTGTTGTTAAATGGCAGCAACCGATAATAACGAAAAAAAGAATGGAGTAATGAATTTTGTAAATTTATTTCTGGGGTTGCCTCTGGTTTATAGAATAGGTATAATAGCTCTTCTAGTAGGAATAGTAGTAGTTACAACCTGGTATTATGGATGTCGTGCTCCAAATTATACTATGGAAAGACTCTATACAAAGGAGCTTACAGCAGAAGACATTGATGAAATAAAAGCAGAATTGAATAAAATGGGTTATACAGAAGGTGTGGAATTTATGGTAATGAAAGGAGAAAAAACCTCCTATATCAATGCTTATCGTCATCTTAAAAGTAAAATGCTGTCCCGTCTTTCTGATTTAGGTTTACCAAGAGGTGCCAGACAGAGTTTTTCCAATGTTAAAACAGGATTTTCCGATACTGAAGCTGATAGACAGAAAGCTCATCTTCATGCACTGGAAGGAGAACTGGAGTCTTCTGTTATTCAGATGGAAGGTATTAATAATGCCAAGATCAAAATTGTATTGTCTGATGAGGCATTATTTGAAGAAGATAGACAACCTGCCAAAGCAACAGTTATGATTATTTCAAGGCCAGGTTATAATGTTACTAAATCTCAGATACAGGGTATAGTAAATTTAGTTTCTGGTTCTGTTGCACATCTTGCTCCGGAAAATGTAAAAGTTGTAGATGAAAGAGGAGTGACTCTTTCTGACCTTATAGCTTCTCAGGAAGATCCTATGGGTATGCCTACCTCCGGAAGTCAATTACAGAGACAGAAAGAATTTGATAAAGAACTTACCGATAGGGCACAGTCTCTTTTAGATAGAACCCTTGGCCCGGGTGAAGCAGCAGTAGAGGTCAAAGCAACTCTTAATTTTGATCAGAGTAAAACGAGTATGAAGGTATATGGTAATCCTACAGGAGGAGGAAATATGACAGTTTCTTCTTCAAGTAGTGATGAATCATCTTCAACTGGAGATAATGAGGGATATATTACTATAGGGGGTCGTACTGTTGGCATTAATCATGCAGGTGGGGTTCGTACTGTTTCATCCGGTAATAGAGATCAGGTAGTGGCTTCAAGCAGTGGTGTTTATGTCCTGAGCGAGTCAGTTGAAAAAGAAGCATATGCCAGTAAAGGTGAAAATGGTGTTGCACCTTCTGGTGGTTCTAAAGGTAAAGGTTCAGATTATGAAAATACTAAAACCCAGAAAAACTATGTAATTAATGAAAGAAATACTGAAACTATTGTAGCTCCAGGGAAAGTCGAAAGATTGACTGTTGCTCTTATGCTAAATGGTCAACCTGAAGATAGAGTAGATTCCATAAAGAATGCAGTAGCTGCTTCAGTAGGACTTGATCCCGGTAGAGGTGATGTGGTTAATGTGACTAATTTTCCCTTTAAGAGATCAGAGTATGATGTTATGAGAAGTGAAATGTTGAATGCACCGCCAGTAGCAACCCGTGAGAATAAAGCTTACAGTGCTCCTATGAATAAAGCTGTTTTTGCCTGGGCTGGTGCAGGTATTGTTATTATTGCTATGATTATTGTTGCTCTTTATATGGCAAAACAGAGGAAGAGTAATAAAGAAAAAATGCAACTTAATCTGACTGCAGGGCCTGTTTCTTCATTTAATCCGATTTCTGATTTACTCAGTGATAAGAGTGGACGTACTGTAGCACCTTCTACTACTGTTTCCTGTGATCAGCTAACCAGAATGGCTAAAGAAAAACCCAGCCAGATTGCTGAATTACTTAAGACTTCCTGGATGGCAGATAAGCAGTAAAAAGTAAGTAAATAAACAGTAAAAAGATTTTCTTAGAAGGGATGTGTGTATAAAGGGTGGGTTTGAATCTCAGTGCTAAACAGAAGACAGCAATACTTATGGTTTCTTTACCGCCTGAGGTGTCAACACAGATTCTTAGAGAGTTTTCTCAGGACCAGGTACAGGAAATCAGTGCTGAGATAGCCAAATTGCCGAATATATCCCCGGATTTGCGAAATGCTGTTATAGAAGAATTTTTTAATGCTTCTTCTTCTGGTGGTCCTTCTCCTATGGTAACAAATGCCATGGGTGTGGGGGGAGCAAGTTTTGCTGACCAGGTATTGCAGGAAGGGTTTTCCGGGACAGAGGTAGAGAGTAAAGATTTTGGTATTGTAAGTAAAAGACCCTTGGGTTTTCTAAGACAGGTGGATGCCAAAGAGATAGTCAGTCTTTTAAAAAGAGAGCATCCTCAGACAATAGCTCTGGTTCTGTCTTATCTGGAATCTATTCAGGCATCATCAGTTCTGCGGCAGTTATCTGCCAGTTTGCAAACAGAAGTGGCACGACGTCTGGCAGAGATACAGAAAGTTGATCCTGAGATACTTGCAGAGATAGAAACTCTATTGCAGAACAGGCTAAAATTCCTTATAGATGGAGGGGTTGACTATGGTGAGGCAGATGGACGGGAGGTACTTTTAAATATTCTGAGTAAGTCTGATAAAAGTACAGAAGAAAGAATTCTTCAGGGACTTACACGTAAAAACCCGGGCCTTGTAAGGGATTTAAAGAGGAAGCTCTGTGATTTTGATGATTTGCAGAATATTAATGATGAAGGCTTACGTGAAGTAATAAGACTTGCTGATACACGGGATTTGATTTTAGCCCTCAAAGGAGCAGATAAGAATATTGTTAAACGTATCTATCGTTGTATGGCACCTGAGGCGGCAAGGGCACTGAAAGAGGATATGGATGCATTACCTTCCGGTAGAGTTGATGAG
>JAKJGF010000300.1 GCA_022704525.1 Bacillota bacterium
CGAACTTCCGGGAAATATATAGTAACGTACCTAGTCTTTGCATCCTTTGCAGAGGCTTAATACCGCAACAGGTAAAAAGTATCCAAAAACATATACACCTGTCCCTGTCCGGGCTCTGGAGCAGAAGATATGCCGTCAAAGGAGAAAGTTATAACTTAAATAAATGCAAAACTGTATATTCTGTAATAACAGATTTCATTGTAACAGGATCATAGATTTTGCGTAAGAGCCCGGACAGGGACAGGCTTGTAAGATGGATACTAACTTACCTGTTGCCGTACTTAGTTGCACTGTTCGCTTCATTTTACTCTCCTTTTATCGTTCTGGTCTGCCGTGTCGTTCTGAGTGACTGTCTCAGATCTCCACTGGTGCCATAGGATAACCGTGACTGAAATCTCATATATCTCATATCTTTACTTCTCTCAGATCTTAATTTATCCATATCCTCCGCTTCTTTAGTCATAAGCTCGGCACTTCTTGCAAATCTCTGTTTTTTGTCTCCCCTTGCCATTTCCTGATATATTCTCAGTCTATCTGTGTAAGCTTTAAGATTTTTTATACCTGCTGCCTCCTGTCCTATTTTCCCTAATTCAGCAGATTTTTGTGTATAAAATTCATCTGAAACCTCACTCTGAAAGTTGTCTACTACAGTTTCCTTTTTATCTGTAACAATAATCTTATCCTGATAAATTCTTTTTCTCTTTTTACCATCCATAGATATATATTCAATCTGAACCTGTAAGGGGATTTCTTCATTGACAGGGCGATCATTGATTAATCCCAGGGAAACACAGAATTTTCTATCGGGATTAACGTAACCCATATGTGCTTCCAAACCCTGGTTTTCATTACGAAACAAAACATCTCCGCTTGAATCTTTTAAAACTACATTTTTAGGAAGAATTAATCTGACATTTACTTTTTTCCCCAGCATATCTGTCTGAGAAAGAGCATCAAACGTTCTATTCAGCTCATTCACATCTACAAAATATATATCTCCTCCTGTAAGACGGGCCATTTCGCCAATGCTTTCCAGTTCTATAGAAGTATTACAAGAATCTGATACCCCAACAATTTCAATCATTATACCTTTATCTCTACATTGTTGTCCCAGTTCTTTATAAAAGGTACTTGTTCCGGTGCGTGGATAACCCTGAAGAGAACCGACACCTATATTAGAAAGCCCATCGGTAAGTAAAATTACACGGCCACCACCTTTTAAAAGAGATACTCCACCAATTACCGCCGGTCCCAGGGCAGTGCTAGAGATTGCCCTGAGATTGGCAATTAAATTAATCCAATTTTTATAGGTATCTTTTATAGGTTTAAACTGAAATTGTGCCTCTTCAAAAATTCTGGAAATTTTATCTTTATCATAAAGAACTTCATCATGCAGTGTAATAATTTCTTCACCACTAGAGTTATAAAGAGTTATCCAGTCAGTAAAAGTAATAAGAGCAAAAGAACTTTCCGGAGAATTTACAGATAAATCCTTTAATGTCTCAATAAGACTATTCTTTACACTGTTAAGATAGGCACCCTGCATAGAGCCTGAAATATCTATACAAGCCACAATTCTGTCCGTTATTACCTGTTTTTTCTGCATTTCTTCAAAATATTCTATTACTCCTTTCTGGAGTGTTTTAAGGACATTGAATTGATTTTCATCTATTTTATTCAGAGAATTACAAAAGTCACAGATAAAATGAAGTCCTACAGGGGGAATATCCTTAATAAAAGATATATCTACCACCGCAGCACCACAGGAATGACAGAGAATCGGTTTTCCAAGAATTTCCGGCACTTTATTCTGTAATTCATTGAAGGCTATCTGAGCTATAATAAAATTCTCTAAATCATCGGCCCCTTTTTTATTGAATATATATTTATTAGACAATTGCATACTATTTTCTCCTTACGTATTAATTTTGCAGCTAAAATCTGTTCTTATTTTAACACATATATTCCAGTCCTTCAATAAAAAGTATAACATAGGATTTCTTTTAAGTATAAAAGGAATAATTCCCGGTAATCTCGAATTTTATTAACATATATCTTCAGATAATCGCAATTATTATCTTTTTATTTATTCCAGGAGGTTCTTTTATGGATGAAAAACATTCGGTAGAACAAAAATCTCCCTCCTCTCTTACATGTAGCGACTGGGAAATTCTTTACGAACATGGTGGAAAGGAAATAGCAGAAGTAAGGGATTTATTTACGGAAATATTTGAGGAGAGGTCTAACAAAGGAGAGGAAGGCCCTTTAGGTGATACTATTGGAGAACTGATGATTACACTGCCTGAAAGTTCAAGGAACAAAATATACTGGCTTCTGGGGAAAGCTATATTAAACTGTAAAAAAAAAGGCTATCTCAAACATATTAAATTAAAGTAAGGAGTTATTATTATGGATAATCTACCCCGTCATATTATGGTAAAATTAGAACATATCCAGGAAGCAGATATAGTAATTGGAATAGGGAGTTTAAATAAAAACACATCTCTTAAGGATGTGATAAAAGCTTTGAGCCTGGGATTAGCAAAATATTTTCCGGATTACAAGGCAGTGCTAATTAATGCTACCTTTAATTCTCTTAAAAGTGAAAATCAGATTTTCCTTACTTTAGATCCTTATGAAGACCGTGAATTGAATTTTATCTATACATCTTTCATGCCAGTTCATAGAATTCTTATAGAAGAGGAATTGAATAGAAAAAAGTTCTTAAGAGCAGTGTTTCAGACTGCAGATATATTGAATTGTGATGCCTGCGCTATTGTAGGGGGTGATCTGGAATGTATTAACCCTGAATGGGTAGAAGCTTTATTAACACCTGTAATCAAGGTAAATTATGACTATATTTCTCCTGTTTATATTACACACAGGTATGATGCACTTATAGTAAATCATCTGGTTTATCCTATAACACGAAGTCTTTATGGAGTTGAACTCCGGTATCCTGCAGGAGGTGATTACGGGTTTTCTATAGATCTGGTAAGAACTTTTCTGGAAAAAGATATATGGAATACTGACATAGATATAGATATATGGATGTATACCTGTGCAATTGGGGAAGGCTTTGAGTTAGGACAGACATTTCTCGGTTCGAAATATATCGATGAATATTGTAACATAAGTGAAATGGCAGAAACGTTTAGAAAAAATTTGGCATCAATTTTCCGTTTAATGAAAATTTATAGAGATATTTGGAGTAATTGTGAAGAAGAAAAACACATAGCTTCCTTTGGTTATAATTATAAAATAATTCCTAAAACGATTTATTTAAATCTCGAAGAAATAAAGTCAGAAGGAAATAAAAAAATAGAAAAGTTTAAATCTATTATACGAAGGATTCTATCAGAAAATACTTTTAGCCATGTTGAGCAAGTACTATCTCAAAAAGAAATTATCTTCTTCCCTGCAGACTTATGGATAAAAATTATTTATGAATATTCTTCTTATATGTTATTTCATCCAGATGATTATAATCTATTAGAATCAATTATTCCTCTTTTTCTTTTTTATATTTTTTCATCAGTTTCTATCGAAGTAGATGAGAATTTTGAAGAAAACATTCAATATAAATGCCTTAAATTTATGGAAATGAGAACTTATTTACTTCAGCTATGGAATAATACTTAAGAGAAAGGATAAAAAAAAATTTAGAAAAACTAATTCATAAAATGTTTCTTATAAAAAAGATCTGGTTGAGACAATTTACTATTAATATTGACTAATTTTCGCAATTTTTTTCCTTTAAGATCAACCATATATATACTACAGCCACTGTCATCCATATCAGATAGAAAAATAATTCTTTTTCCATTTGGATGCCATATAGGCCCCCAATCTATAGCACAGGGGCTTTTTGTAAGCCTGGTTATATTTTTGCCATCTGAATTCATCACATAAATCTCTATATTACCATCCCGTTCAGATTGAAATGCTATCTTTGCTCCGTCTGGCGACCAGCTGGGGAACCAGTCATTCCCTTCACTTCTCGTAAGATTGTTAATTTCAGTTCCATCTGAATTTATAGTAAATATATCTTTATTATAAGGGGCAACATTCCCCAAAAACATTACTTTTTTCCCATCAGGAGACCACAGAGGCTGGATATTCTTCCACTCAGTATTAGTTAGTTGCCTTTTATTAGTACCATCAAAATTCATTGTATAAATCTGACCATCATTATCCCCATAGTAAGATTCATAAACAATATATAAGTTATCAGGAGATAATGATGGTGATACATTATTTTTGTCGTTATCTGTTAATTTTTTTTCTTTCTTTCCATCAGAATTAATATACCAGACATCAAATTTTCTTTTTGACCCGGGTGGAGAAGAAGAATATAAAATTTTTTCCCCATCTTTTATCCAGGATATATCTCTTGCATACAGGGGATAAGGAGTAATCTCAATAGGATTTTTCCCATCAGCATCTATGACTTTTATTCTGTAACCTTCCTTACTCGATGCCCTGAGCAGGTAGGCTATTTTTTCCCCATCAGGTGACCAGATAGGCTTTATTTCATTCTCCTTACTGTAGGTAACTTGTTTTAATTCTGTTCCATCAAGGTTTACCGTATAAATCTCTCTACTGGTGTTATTATAACTCACAAAAACCATTTTTACATTCATTAAATCTAATCGCAATAATCCGTAATTCAATACCTTGAAAAATAAAAGAATAAAAGTTAATAAACTCAAACAGATTATAAATTTTTGTGCAAATCTGAGCTTTTTTATTGAATTTAAAGAAATTATCTTAGTCTTTATTTTTTCCCTTATTCCTTTCTTTCCTTATTTTCTTTCCTTTTTTCTTTCCTATAATTTTCTTCTTTACTTTACTATGTTCTCCTTTTTTTTCTTCATCTCCAGGTTTTTTCTTTTCTTCTGCTAGAGGCGGCTTTTTCTT
>JAKJGF010000072.1 GCA_022704525.1 Bacillota bacterium
AATTAAAAAGAGCCGAAGAAGAAAGACTGAGACTTGAAGAAGAGGAATTCGCAAAGCAGGCACAGGAAGAATTAAAAAGAGCCGAAGAAGAAAGACTGAGACTTGATGAGGAAGCTAAAGAAAAAACCTTTAATATATGTCCGGCATGTAAATCATCTAATAGATTGAATGCCAGGTTTTGCAATACATGTGGAGGACTAATTTTACCTTCTCAAAAACCCACTGTAACTGATATAGAAGATTCAGGGAATGAATCGTTGGTAAAAAAAAACACAATAATCATTAATAAAGACATAGAAGAAGAAAGCTTAATTTCTGTTTCTCCAAAAGCCACCGTAAGAATTTCAGATATTTCGCAGCAGGATCAGATAATTTCATCATGTCCTGTCTGCGAAGAAAAAAATAGAGAAACTGCTAGATTTTGTAAGGGTTGTGGATTAAATCTTCAGGAACTTATTGTTTATTGTGCCAGCTGTAGAACCGAAAATAGAGGAACAAGTAAGTTATGTAAAAATTGCGGATTTTCACTTTACGAGGAAGATAATGTGGCAAATGAAAGTAAAGATGAGCTTTCAAAAAACAACGAAAGTTATGGTTTCGAAACAACACATTTTAAGAGTACACCAGGAGGTATTTCAATGGGTTTTGATAGTGGTTTATTTATATGAGCAGTAGGGGCAGACAGAGGCGCCTGCCCCTACAGATTAATATATTATTTTATGAATCTGTATTACTTTACATTCTTGATTAACTCCACAAGAAATTTCCAAAAAGGTTCTACACTTGGTATATAAAGCTTTTCATCCGGCGAATGGACACTATGCATAGTGGGGCCAAAAGAAAGCATATCTATTCCGGGAAATTTTTCACCTATAATACCACATTCAAGACCGGCATGAATAGCTTTAATATTAGCCTCCTTATTAAAAAGTTTCCTGTAAGTTTCACGGGCAAGACCTAAAATTTTAGAATCTAAATCAGGTTGCCATCCAGGATAACCGGGTCCTCTTAAATACTTTACACCTGCCAGTTTTGCCAGTGATTCTATACCTTCAGCTACCTCCAGAATAGCTGTGGCGGAAGAACTTCTATGATTTAAAGTTAAAATTATATTCTCTTTATCAGTTTTCACTATACCAAGATTAGTAGATGTTTCTACCAGGTTTGGAATATCACGGCTCATGGTAACTACACCATGAGGCAGGGCATATATTACATTCAGCATAGTTTGAGCAGTTTTTGAAGAGAGAACATATCTGCTGGAAATTTCATCAACTGTTACAGGTTCATCAAATTTTAAATTTGGTTCTGTCTTGCCGAATTCTTTCCTGAAAATCTGTTCCCATTGTTTCATCTTATCTTTGAGTAATTCAAGTTTATTATCTAAAATCCACACAACTGCTTCAGCCTCTCTGGCAATAGCATTTCTCTTGCTTCCACCTGAGAAGGTTTCTATACGTATATTTGTATCTTTCATAATATTCCATAGAAAGCGGTTTAAAACTTTTATAGCATTTGCGTGACCTTTATCAATCTCCAGACCTGAATGACCGCCTCTCAGGCCAGAAACTTTAACTAAATATGGTCTGGTATCTGAAGGAGCTACTTCTTTTATTATATCTATCATTATTTCTCCATCAAGACCACCGGCACATCCTACAAAAAAATCTCCTTCCTGTTCAGAATCCAGATTTAACATTATCCTTCCTTTAAGAAAGTCAGACGTAAGGAATTTTGCGCCATTCAACCCCACTTCTTCTTCTACGGTAAAGAGAAATTCCATAGGAGGATGAGATAAATCTTTACTTTCCATAATACTAAGAGATGAAGCAATACCCACACCGTTATCTGCTCCCAGACTTGTTTCTTCTGCCTTAAGATAGTCGCCGTCAATTTTAAGTTTTATAGGATCCCTGGAGAAATCATGTTCTACACCTTTATTTTTTTCACATACCATATCCATATGTCCCTGAAGAATTACAATGGGCGCGTTTTCATAACCTTCTGTACCTCCTTTTGATACAACAAGATTACCTTTTTCATCAACAGCATATTTAAGTCCCTCATCTTTTGCTATAGAAATAATATATTCCCTTATAGCAGTCTCATTTCCAGAACATCTTGGAATACTGGTTATTTTTTGAAAATGTTTCCAGAATTCAGCAGGTTGTAAGTCCTTAATAGATTTTGCCATATACATGTTCCTTTCTTTTAAATTAGCTTTCAACTTTCAGCCAAAAGCTTTCAGATTTATTTCTTAAGCTAACAGCTGATAGCTGTCTGATTATAACATTTTAAATTATGCCCAAGATTTTTTACTACTATATCAAGTAAGGCATTAATTTTAAATGGTTTTGTCAGATAACCATCTGCTCCCGCTTCAAGTGCTCTTTCTATTATTTCATCAGTTATAAGTGCTGTTATCATATATACTGGTATAAAACGTGTCCTTACATTTGTTTTTATCCTTCTACATACCTCTATTCCATCTAAGTCAGCCATAGCTATATCTAATAATATAATTCCAAAATCTTCCTTTTCTATAATATCGAGTGCTGTTTTACCGGAAAAAGCAGTTTTTATTTTATAATCTTCAGAAGATAAGACCATTTTTATAAGTTCAATTACCTCCGGTTCATTATCAACTACGAGAATCGATTTTTGTTCTACAGGAAGACAGGTTTGTTCGGAAGGAATCGGCGTAAAACAAAGAGTTTCTCTGTTAATAAAGGATTGTATTTTTTTCTCTAAATCAGTAAGTAAACACGGTCGTGAAATAAAGTGAAAATTCTCTTTTTTAATTATACTTACATCTGGTTCCCCCAGAATTATAACAGGTATATTTTTATTTCCAATTATGTCTATAACCTGAGATATATAATCATTATTCTCCAGAATATCCAGAATAATAATATTGGGATTATAAGAAAGCCCTTCTTCCAGTCTGTTTTCTTTTATGGAAATAAATAGCGGAACCAATCCTGAATGAGTAACTGAACATGTAAGATAATTATCTGAATATTGTTTGTCTGATATTATAAGAACAGAAGGTCTTGTACCTGTTATGTAAATAGGAGAAGATAAATACTTTTCTACAACAAATATAAGACTTTCTTTATCAAGTGGTTCAGATAAAAAAACCTCTGCCTTAATTTGATATTTCTCTTCTATTCCTTCCATGTGTGATATTATCATGAGGGGTATATTTTTTGTTAATTTATTTTCTTTAAGGAAACAGAGTTTATCAAGAGTTTCCTGATCAACAGTTTCTATTCCCCATATAATTAATTCTGGTTCATATTTCTCTGCAATATAAAGAGCTTCACTCTGATAAGAGGTCATTAGAACGGCAAATCCATTTTTTTCCAGAAGTAATTTCAATTCATCACCTCTATTTTTATTTTGGTAGTAAACCTCTATCATACCTTTTAAAGAAAATTTTCTGTATGTTTTAACTAAAGAATCATCCTGAAAAAGTATTGGTAAAGCAACTGTAAAATATGTACCTTTGCCTTCCAGGCTATTTACTGAAATTTTTCCGCCATGGAGATGAACAATATTACTGGTTATTGAAAGGCCTATGCCGGTACCTCCATATTTTCTACTATGAGAACCATCTACCTGATAAAAACGCTCAAAAATTTTATTTATAGAATTTCTGGGAATTCCTATACCTGTATCCTCTACTTTTATAAGTATCCATTCTTTCCCCGATGTGCTGATTCCAACATGAATTTTTCCTTCATAAATATTAAATTTAACAGCATTTTCTAATAAATTGAGAAATATCTGGCTTATCTTATCCCTGTCTCCTCTTATAGTAACAGGATAATCAGGGAAATCAGTGGTTACAGTAATTTTTTTTTCATCGGACCTGGTTTTTATTAATTGAACTTCCTCTTCAGCAACTTCTATCAAATTGAAGGTAGTAAGTTTTAATTTCTCAAAGCCCATTTCCATTTTGGAAAAGTTAAGCAAATTATCTATAAGGGATATAAGTCTTTCTATACTTTTTAGAGATATTTCCAATCCTTTTTTCTGGTGAGAATTAATAGGACCTATCTTTTCTTTCAAGATAAGATCTGTATAACCTTTTATAGCAACAAGAGGAGTTCTCAGCTCATGAGAAACGTTGGATAGAAGATTTGATTTCATCTGATCGAGAGTCTTAAATTCCTGATTCAATCTTTCCAGTTCTTGATTAAGCCTCTCAAGTTCCTCGTTTTTTTCTTTATATATGTTTTCTTCTGAATTTATATAATTACCTGGTAAATTATTCATATAAATCGATATCTCCCATAAATAAATAATTTATATGCATAGGAATTTTTATTATTGTTAAATTATTATCTCCAGTAAAGATAAACTTTTTATGTTTAAAGCTATCAGCAATCAGCTTAAGGAAAAAAGCTGAAAGTTGAGGGCTGAAAGTTGAAAGCTAATAATAATTTATGTCAAATTAAAATTACTGAACTGAGAATAAGAATTTAATACTCCCTTCAGTAAATATAATTATACAACCTGAAAACATTAAAAGCAATCTTCTTCTGTTAATAATTCAGATTGAATTTTTTTATTGATTTTTTCGATTTTTTCATGTATAATTTTAAAGTTAATGAGATTTTAGAATGGAGATGATTTATATCGCAAAATATCTCAGGGCAATATTTTTACTGTTCTCCCTTTATGTTATCCTTGCATCTGTAGCAAAAGCAGATTATATACCGGGTATAATAACAGTTCAGGATACGAGGGATCATATAATAGGTTATATAACTACTAATGGGGAGGTAATGGATGAAAATTATAATTTAATAGGCTACATAAGAGAAAACGGAAGTATTGAAGGATCAAACTCAGCCAGTATTGGCTATTTTGATGGTAGAAACTTTCAGGATGATAAATTTAATATAATAGGTTATTTTGCAGGAAATCGCCTGGCAAATATAAATTTTTATACTCTCGGTTATATCGGTGATGGCAGAATTGAAGGACAGAACTATTTAACAGTTGGATATTTTAATGGTAATACCGGTGGGAATGACTGGGTTATAGCTGCATTTTGTCTCTATTATACGGATATGTTTCATCACTCTAAAATACAAAAAGAACCTTTAAAATAAAATTTAATGACATTTGTCATAATTTTCATAAAAGCTTACTGGCGTATTGAAATTTTCTATAAAGGGATAGGAGTGAGAAGTTAATTTTGGAAGTTAATTTAGATAAACTGGTTAAACTTCTCAAAGAAGGTAATACCCGGGAAAAAAAATACGCTGCTCAAAAACTTGGGGAGCTTAAATATGAAAATGCTCTTGATTACCTTATTGAAGCATTGATGGACCGCGAATTGACAGTTAGAAAGTCTGCCTTTAAAGCTCTGGAAAGTATGGAACAACCCTCTGTTATCCAGTATATGAAAAAATATCGTGAAAGGCTGACTTTATTTTTTATAAATGAGTTAAAAAACAGTTATTGGCCAGTAAGAAGCTTTGCTGCCAGAATTTTAGGTAAAATAGGTGAAAAAAAGGCTGTAAAACCATTGATAGAACTATTAAATGATAGAGAGGGTTATGTGAGATATTTTTCAATTGAAGCTCTGGGCAAACTTGGAGAATTATCTGCATTACCTTACCTTATAAGATGCCTGATAGATAACTGTGGAAATATCAGAACTTATGTAGTGGACTCCATTATTTATCTTCTTGAAAATTTTCCTGATGAACCAACACCACAGGAATTGATGATACTTGAAGATTCCCTTGGAAAAATAAAGGAATACGACAATCCTTCTATAGAAGAATCTTCAGCGCATATTAAAAAGTTAATTAGAGAAAAAAAATCAAAAAAATCCAGAGATTTTGTAATAATACACGATAAATATCCTGATGATAAACAATTTGAGATAATTGAAGTAAATATCTAGGGGAGGTATTTCTATTAAAAAACATCTTCTTCTTATAAGCACAGGTGATCCGGCAGGAGTGGGGCCGGAAATCTGTATAAAAACTATGAAGTTCCTCCATGCCTTACAGAGTGTAAAGATTATTCCCGTAGGGAATTTCAAGATTCTCTGTAAGGCAGCCAGATTATTTGAATATTCATCACCTCTAGTCAAATTGTCTTCTATTGAAGAAGCACGAGATTTTCTATCAAATAATGAGGTATTAAATATAGAACTTGAAGATGAAATAAAAACAGGGAAAGTTTCCTCTGAAAGTGGGAGGCACACATATAATATATTAAAAACCTGTTCAACACTATGTCTCCAGGGAAAAACTACAGGAATTGTAACATGTCCTATAAATAAAGAAGCCCTTCAACTTGCAGGATATAATGGTGAAGGACATACAGAAATTCTAAAAAATCTGGCATATGTCCCATGGGTTGAGACAGTTTTTTGTATAGAAAAACTAAAGATATTCTTTTTATCCCGGCATGTTTCCTTACAAAAAGCAATATCATTGATTACAAAAGACACTGTTCTTTCTGCACTTATCAAAATGGACAATTGCATGAAGGATATGGGCTACCAAGAACCAAGGCTTGGCTTGCCAGGTCTTAATCCACACTGTGGTGATGGTGGTCTTTTCGGGAAAGAAGAGATAGAAGAATTAATCCCTGCAGTAATGGAAGCCAGAAAAAAAGGTATTAATGTAAAAGGTCCTGTAGGGGCAGACTCTATATATCACCTTGGAATACAAGGAGAGTTTGATGCTATACTTTCACTGTACCACGATCAGGGCCATATTGCATCTAAAACATATAACTTTTATAAAACAGTAACTATTACTCTCGGTTTACCATATATAAGAACTTCTGTCGATCATGGAACAGGTTACGATATAGCCTGGAAGGGAGTTGCAAATCCTGAAAGCCTCATAAGAGCAACATCAATAGCGATGGATTTAATCGAGAAAAATGAAGGTTTTAGCCCTTGTTGCCACACAGAGAAAAAGTGGTAATTCAGATATTTTAACTGATATAGCTTTACAGGGAGTAAAAGACGGAGGAGGTATTATAGAAAAAATATATTTAAAAGATATATTTATTAAACCCTGTAAAGGCTGTCTTCGCTGTAATATCCTTGGATATTGTTCAATAAAAGATGATGATTTCAATAAATTTAAGGATAAATTCTTGAAAAGTGATGCCATTATACTTTCTTCCCCTGTATATTATCATTATATTACAGGTCAAATGAAGGTACTTATAGATAGATTTCGTTCCACCTTTTATGTAAAAATAACCCCTGAAGGCTTAGAACATACATTTATATATGAAAAGGGAAAAACATTTCTTTTCATTTTAACCCTGGGTCATCCGGAGATTACAGATGCTCTTCCTGCTATAGAATCGCTAAAATTATGGGTAAAAACGACCTGTAAGAATCCTGTTATTTTAAAGCCAATAATAGCTACCTTTCTTGCTCTGCCAAATCAGATAAATGCGTCTAAAGAAAAACTCGAAAAAATATTTACAAAAATGAAAATACCACTGGATATACTTGATGAAAAATATGATCTTTATCAAAATTTGTTAGATAATGCCTACAGATCAGGAAGAATTTTAGCTAATAAATAAGATGATGAAAATCTAATCTCTCTGTGATATAATATTATCAGGTGTTATGAATAATAAAGGAGGTCCATACTTTTGAAAAAAAGCTTTATAATAATACTTTTATGTATATTAATGTTTAACAATGCTTATGCCGGCGTAGAAGAAGTAAAAATAGTGGTCCCAAAGACTGGCAAGAATTTTTATACGACAGCTGTAATTAAAGAAAACTTTACAGTTTTTGTACCCTTAAGAGATATTATTAATGGTATTGGGAATGTAACAATTCAATGGGAACCTGATGAAGGTATGATAACAGCGGAAACCAGGGAGCACTGGTGTCAATTCTGGATAGGAAGTAACAAAGCTACTGTAGATGGCGATTCTGTTTACCTTGATTACCCGCCTTTCACCTGTTATGGCCGTACTTATGTACCGGCAAAATTTATAGGAGAAGCTTTAGGAAAACAGATAGAATGGAATTATAATACGAGAACTATTACTATTAAATAGTGAAAAGTGAAAAGTGAAAAGTGATAGAAAGTGAGGAGTAATGAGTAATAAGTCAAATACCTGTTATTACTTACCCATTAAACATTACCTCTCACCTCTCACCTATAAATTAATCTTATGGAATTCGATATATTTATTAACCCTCCAGAGGAAAAAGGCGGAAAATGGATAGCTTTTTCTATGGCATTCCCCGGATGTAAAGGGACGGGAAATACAAAAGAAGAAGCCATAAAAAATTTTAAGATCTCAATGGAAAATTGCATTAAAGCATTACTCACTCTATTACCGGAAGAAAGTAATGAAAATAATAAAGTTTTATAAAGGAGAGAAAAATTTTGCTCTACTGTTCCATGTGTCATACATCTAATTCTGAAATACTTAAGTATTGTAAAAACTGTGGGGAACCTTTAAAAAATAAACATACAAAAGCAGAAAGATTAGAAAAATTACTTGTTGATAGATATAGAGTAATGTCTCCTTTGAAAATTGGAGCTATGTCAGGAGTATATCTTGCAAAAGATATAAGATTAAACAGTCTATGTGCTGTAAAAGAACTTTATATAAAGCTTTTTCCTGACGATGACAGGGATTTAACGATACAAAATTTTAAATCTGAAGCTGAATTGCTGGCAAATCTCAGACATCCCAGTCTTCCAAGGGTTATTGATTATTTCTATGAAGAAGGTAAATACTATCTCGTTATGGATTATATATCTGGATGTGATCTCTTTACTATACTGGAAAAAGATGGTATTCCCTGGCTTTCACAGGAGGTAGTTTTACCATGGGGAATAGAAATCTGTGATGTACTTATTTATCTCCACAATCAGTCTCCACCTGTCATTTATAGAGATTTAAAACCTTCTAATATTATGATCAGAAAAAATGATCAAAAGCTAATGCTTGTAGATTTTGGTCTTGCCCAGATGTTTCATTTTAAACCGGCGAGTAATGAAAAAGCTCTTGGCACACAGGGGTATGCTCCACCTGAACAATATGCTGGTCGTGAAGAACCCAGAAGTGATTTATATTCTTTAGGGGTTACCTTGCATCATTTATTATCTGGAACTCCTCCTGAGACACCATTTAAATTTCAATCTTTAGAGAAATTAATAAGGATATTTCTCCTGAGATAGACAAAATTATAATGAAAGCAATTGAAAGAGATATATCTCTTAGATACCCTGATGTCTTATCTATGAAAAAAGAATTACTTGTTGTATTAGATAAACTTGGAATATCAAAAAAGGAAAGGAAATTATATATTCTGGAAGATAAAACTTCAGAAATTGAAAAGATTGAACGTTCCCATAAAGTAATTAAAAATAAAGAAGTAGTAAAGAAAAAAATTAAAATCTTCATTGTGGAAGATGATAAAATTGTAAGAAGAATGCTTACAATGTATATAAAACTTACTGAGGATATGGAAATAATTGGAGAAGCTTCAAATGGTAGAGAAGCCATAGAACAATTCAAGAAATTTGAAACTATACCTGATATAACTTTAATGGATATAAGTATGCCTGATGTAGATGGTATAAAAGCCACAGGAGAAATAATAAAGATTGCACCGGATGCAAAGATACTTATGCTTACAGCTCTTGAATGTACCAGAGAAATAGTAATAGAATCTTTTAAAGCCGGAGCTAAAGGTTATATAATTAAAGATACAGACATAGATGACATTGCTGAATCTATAAGGAAGGCTTATGAGGGAGGTTCTCCTATTGAGCCCAAAGCAGCCTGTCTTCTTATTAATGAAATAACATCTCCACAAAAATTTCCACCGAAAAATTAATATTAACCTTCAGGAATGATTTATTATAGGGAGGATTTTATTCTATAATATGGAATATTTCTATGACATAAAGTTTTTATGGAGTAAGTTTTTATGAAAATACTGGTTATAGAGGATGACATAGCTATATTGAAAGTTATGGAACTCTGTCTCAAGAAAAATAATTACCATGTTATAACTGCCAGATTTGGAGAAGAAGCATTTAAAAAAATAGATAAGGAGTGCCCTGATTTAATATTACTGGATATGATATTACCGGATATAACCGGCCTGATGATAATGGAAAGATTGAAAAATCTGCCTGCTCCTCCTCCTGTTATAGTTATGACAGCTCACAGTTCTGAAGAAAGTATCCTTCAGGCCCTGAGACATGGAGTGAAAGATTTTATTGTAAAGCCATTTAGGAATGAAGATTTTCTGGAAAGAGTAAAAAGAGTAGTAAGGGAAATAAATTTTAAAAAAGAAGAAGAGAGAATATTAAAAGAAAAAGAGATACTTCTGGAACAATTGAAAAATGTTCAGGAGATGAAAAATAAATTTCTGGATATGATCATACATAATCTTAAAAACCCCCTGAATTCTGTTCTTGGTTTTGCCAGTATTTTAGCCACAAGAGAACTTTCTGTGAAAGAAAAAATGGAATATTATAAAATAATTGATGAACAGGGCAAGCGTATGCTTATAATGCTGGATGATCTTCTTAAAGACAGTTTTTATAGAGAAGGAAAAATACCTCTGGAATTTAATGCCCTTAATATTAAAGAAATGTTAGAAGGAAGTATATCAAATGCAGAATTAAATTCAACTGAAAAAAAGATAAAATTCATTGCTCTCCTGGATGATGATCTGAATGTATCAGGTGACAGGGAAAAACTTACTGAAGTTATAGAAAATCTTATAGATAATGCCTTTAAATTTACACCTAATGGTGGACAGATTAATATAAATACCAGAAGTGAACCATCAGGTGTATGGATAATGGTATCTGATACAGGTATAGGTATCCCGGAGAATATGCTTGATAAAATTTTTCTTGGCACACCTCTTATTTCCAGAAAAGGTTTAAGAAGTGAGAGAGGAACAGGTCTCGGACTTGCTTTCTGTAAAAAGATAGTAGAACTTCACGGTGGGAAAATAAAAGTTGAAAGTAAAGAGAATAAAGGCACCATAGTCAGTGTATTTATACCGCTAAAACCTCCTTTTATGAATGAAAAAGAACCATGGCTATGGAGACAGGAAGAACCGGAAACCATAGGTTGAAAAAAACTTATTGCCTTAATTACTTAAAAATCCTGCTAAAAATTGGAATTAACATCTGTAAATCTCGTGCATTTAAACACTATCAGGAGCTACGCATTTTGAAAATTCAAAAGTAAAGGATTCAGAATACAGGGGATAGGATTCAGGAGTTTTAGAAATTATTCTGACGTCTGCTTCCTGAATTCATTGGATCTTCATAAAAATTTGCGTAAGTCCTGACTATGTTTTATAGTTTTTTCGTGGAGAAATACTTAATGTTGATAAATGAAATATTTAAAAGTATTCAGGGTGAAAGTTCTTACATTGGCATGCCCTGCACATTTATAAGGACAGCCATGTGTAATTTAGCCTGTTCCTATTGTGATACTATGTATGCCCGTCAGAAGGGTGAGGAAATCTCAATTCCTTCTATAATACTTAAAGTAAAAGAGTTTAATATTCCTCTCGTTGAAATCACAGGAGGAGAACCTCTTCTTCAAAAAGATATACCATTACTTATAGAAAATTTACTTGAAAGAGATTTTAAAGTCCTTGTAGAAACAAATGGTTCTATTGATATCGGTTTAATTCCTACGAGAGCAGTACGTATTATGGATTTAAAATGCCCCGGCAGTGGAATGAGTAATAAAATGCTGTGGGGTAATATAGACAAATTGATCCCTTCAGACGAAGTAAAATTTGTTATAAGAGATAGAAGGGACTATTTATGGAGTGTAGAAAAAATAAAAGAATATAGCCTTATTGAAAAGGTACAGGTACTATTTTCCTGTGTATATGGAATGCTTGAAGCAAAAACACTTATAGAATGGATACTTAAAGATAATTTAAATGTAAGATTTCAGCTTCAACTTCATAAGTATATCTGGCCTCATGATATGAGAGGAGTTTAATTAAAGAAAGGTGGTTATTTTATGGATTTAAAAATAATAGAAATCGAAAAACCAGAGGAAATGAACTTTATTCTTGGGCAATCACATTTTATAAAAACAGTGGAAGATATCCATGAAGCCCTGGTTACTGCAATGCCGAATATAAAATTCGGACTTGCCTTTTGCGAGGCTTCTTCAGACTGTCTTGTAAGATACAGTGGTAACAATGATGAATTAATAGATCTGGCAAAGAAAAATGCTTTAAATCTTTCAGCAGGGCACTCTTTTATAGTATTTATGAGAGATGCCTATCCTATTAATATAATGCATGCCATAAAAAGAGTTCCTGAAGTATGTCGAATTTTTTGTGCTACTGCGAATCCTGTACAGGTAATTATTGCAGAGACGGAACAGGGCCGAGGAATACTGGGAGTAATAGATGGATTTAAAACAAAAGGTATAGAAACAGAAAAAGACATTGAACATCGCAAGGGATTTTTAAGGATGATAGGTTATAAGGTTAAGTGAAACGTAATATATAATTTATATGCATAGGAATTTTCATTATTGTTAAATTATCAGCTTCAGTAAAGATAAGCCTTTTATGTTTAAACCTATGAGCAATCAGCTTAAAGAAAAAAGCTGAAGGTTGAGGGCTGAACGCTAAAAGCTAATAAACCTGAAACCCTCAGAACAACGTTTGCAGAGAAAATATATCCTGTCTCCCAGAGATGAAGTTTTACGGTGTGGTTTTAACATAATCTAAAACAGCCTGAATGCCACCCCGGTCTTCTATGCTGAGGATTATCTTAAATCCCTTCCCATATACAGGATCAGACCTGTAAAATATATTCTGAGAAGCATTTATAGCACCATCCATCTGAAGAACCTTATAGGCTACCCAGTCTGCAAAACCTTCTTTTAAAACTATATTCTGATTTAAAGGACAGTTTTCCGTCTGCCAGGCATGGGCATATTCATGAGCTGCCGTGCCAAGAAACTGATCTACTGCAAGATTATTAATAATATATATATGGTGATAATTTTTTTCAAATGTATAAAGGCCAACTTCCATACCTTTATATGTGGCAGGTGCCATCTGATCAAGATATTCAGGTGTAACCAGATCCAGAACATATGGATATGATACGGATATACCACCTAAATTATAGTATAAATAACTCCTCATTTTTTCAAATATGGGAATTGCCAGTTCTTTTGTATTTATTACAGTCTGATAATAGGTATTTCCTCCCTGAGCTATATTATAGGGATTATTTCTTCCGTAGATTCTACTCTGAAATAAGAGAATAACTATCAGAAAAACTATAGTAATCTTTAAGGTTTTTTTCATAAAATCATCTCCTTTAACTATGGCCTTCTTTATCCAGTTTAAATTGCCGGAGGATAAACTTGACAACACCTGATTTTTTTATTATACCATATTCTGAGACTTTAATCGCGGAGAAAAAAAAATTAGAGTAAAAATATTTTTTAGAGTAAGAATATTTTTTGTATAGAATATATATGTGAAAGGTGAAAAAGGAAAAATGAAATTTGTAAGTTATCTCATAATAATCTTAAGTCTTATTTGTTCTGTAGAAGTTCTACTTGCAAACCCGGGGAAAAATCCAAAATGGCCGCCCAAAAACTATCTTGTCTACTATGGAGAATGGGATTCAGAAAAAATTTCTAAAGCTCAGGATTTCGATCTTGTCATACTTCATCCAGGAGAGAAACTGGATAATATAACGAAAGAAAGTATTAAAAACCTTGGCCATGGTAAAGATCATTTAGAGGGAACAGATGATGATGTAATTATAATAGCTTATATTTCCATAGGTGAAGATGAAGATGTTCCACGAGGACCGGGAAATCCGAAAGACCGGCTGTCGGGTCCCGTCTTCAGAGATAAGAATAAAGGAACTGTAGAAGCAAAAAATGACTATCCCACAAGATATCTTGATGAAATCTCCTATGTATTCAATGAAAAAGGATTTTTTAACTGGTTACCAAATGGATTGCCTGTAATGGTTCATGGCCATGATGGTTTGCCGGATGAAAATGGAAAATGGCAGAGTTATTATGTTAATCCCGGTGATCCCCTCTGGCAGAATCTACTGATAAATCGAATGAAAATACTTGACACTCAGTACGGAGTTGACGGATTTTTTCTGGATACTCTGGATACTGCTTCACCCTGGGGCAATTACAGTTGGACACAAAAAGATATGGTTCTACTAATCAGTAAAATCAGAAAAGAATTTCCCCATAAATATCTTATTGCCAACAGAGGATTCTTTCTACTGGAAAAATACGCGGATCTTTTCCGAAGCTCTATTGACGGATTAATGTTTGAAAGTTTTATTTCCGAATGGGATTGGTACAGAAATATAGGGATAGAAAGCCCCTATTTGGAAGACAATTATAAAATTCTTAAGGAATACATTCTTCCCAATTCCAGAAAAGAAGACGGCTTTCATCTATTTGTCCTGAACTACTTAAATTTGGAGCAGAAGGATTTTTATAATATCCTCTATGATCAAATGGAAATCCTTAAAGATATACCATATTCATCTTGTATTTCCACACCAGATTTGCAACAAATATATCCACCACCGGCGAGTTATATTTCAGAGGAAGCGTATATAATACCGAAAATCAAAAACCTGAAAGTCAGAGAAACTAATAAAGGAAACTTTACAATAAATTTTCTATTAGAGGGTATAGAAACTACAGATCTTAT
Organism: Bacillota bacterium; assembly: GCA_022704525.1. Taxonomy (GTDB): domain Bacteria; phylum Vulcanimicrobiota; class SpSt-956; order SpSt-956; family JAKJGF01; genus JAKJGF01. The sequence continues at coordinate 14,747 of JAKJGF010000072.1, forward strand.
TCCGGGAGAAAATTTGTTTCTAGATATTAGATACAGTGAAAAAGATATATCAATTAAGAAAGTTCAATTATTAAAAAGGGTTTATGTAGATTACAATTCCTTTATTAAAGATAATATAAGTGTTTCCTCTTCAGGCCTTGATAAAGATACTACTTATTACTTTTTTGTAAAACTTCTAACAAAAAATCCTTCCATTCAAACCCCTTATGAAAAAAGCACCCTTCATACAGAAGACGGGTTGTATCCGGGGCTTATCTATTCTCTTCAGGGAGAAGGAAGAGAAAGTTCTGTCTATCTTATCTGGGAAGACGAATATGTCAAATCTTATAATATTTATATGGGGCAGGACCCTGAGAGTATGACAAAATACAGTACCTCCACTGAAAATAATATTACTATCGAAGGCCTTACGAACAATAAAGCCTATTATTTCTCAGTAAGCGCCACATCAGATAAAGGTGAGGAAGGGTGTCTTTCAGCGCCAATTATTGTTTATCCCCAGGATTGTACACCTCCTCCTTCACCTGAAAATATAAGGATAGAATATAGAAAGGAAAGGAAAGAATTATATATAACCTGGGATGTCATCTACTGTCAGGATCTAGCTGGTTATATGTTATACTGTTTTCCCCGGGAAAAAGGCCTTCGTCTTCCCATTATTCTTGGTAGTGATGTATATGAAACTATCCTGGAAGGGTTGATAGAAGGTTATGATTACCAATTATTTATAACTTCCATAGATTACAATAACAATCAGAGTCAGCCTGCTGAGGTAAAGGAAATTCTAATACCGTTAGAATAATAGAATAAATTTTAAAGAAGGATTTTAAATATTATTTTAGAATTTATATTATTTTAGTAACGCTTCAGCTAAAGAAGAATTTACAAAATTTTACTATGAATATAATATTTAAAAGAAAAAAGCGCTATGGAACTTTATTTAATATTTCAGAAAATTTTCCTTTTACTGGTTCTATTTATCTTCATTTTGTCCGGCTATGCCTCTGCTTCAAATAAAAAGATACTGGCTTTATATAAATCAAATGAACATACTACAGCTAAAGATAATCCGATTTTACATCATCTCAGTCAGCAGTTAAAAGAACTGGGTTATGAAGTGGATTATAAGGATTCCCTGGGGAAATTGCCTGACTCTGAGGAAATGAAAGAATATGAAGGGATAATAACTTTTTATTTCACCCCTGTGCATCCGAAAGCAAAAGAATATATAAAATGGCTTAAAGAAGAAATTAAAGCCGGAAGGAAAATTATAATTTTCGGAAATTTCGGTGCCCATTCTATTGATGGTTCTACATGGCTTGATGATGATGTAAACAGCTTTTTTTTATTATTTGGCCTTGCTTTCTATGGAACAGAGCAAATTAAATCTGATGATCTGGAAATTCTTCATAAAGATAACTCTGTTATTACTTCTTTACCTTCCAGTTTTCCCGAATATTTTTTAAAATTCGCTTCCGTCAATCAGAATAATAGAGACTATTTAAGGTTATCTCTTAAAAATCAGAAGGACTGTGAAAGTTCTCTTGTAGTAAAGACTCCTTTCGGAGGCATGGCGCAAATCGGATATATATATTCTACAGAAGTGGATACAGGAAAAATAACTTGGCATTTAAACAGAGATAATTTTCTAAAGGATGTTCTCACATATAAAATCTCTGAAAAACCTGTTACTAAAATATTACTGGCCCTTTATAAAAGCTCGGAAAATCAAAGTTCCACTGATAATCTCATCAGAAGATTTGCTTCTGCCACTCTCTTTAAACTGGGTTATCAGATAGATTACTATGATATAGAAAAAGAATTTCCATCTGAAGCGGTTATGAATAAATATACAGGTATTATCACATGGTTTAGTGATTCATCTATGTATAAAGCCGCCGACTACTGTCAATGGCTTTCTGATCAAATAATGAATCAGAAAAAAGTAATAATTCTGGGAAATTTCGGTGCCTATAGTGAGAAAATTAAAAGTGACACAAAAGAATTTATAAGATTTCTGGAAGAGAGGGAACTTAACAATTTCTTTTATCCCTTCGGGTTGAAAATGGAGCAACAATGGACAGATGATCCCAACCTGATAAGGTGTGAATATGTAGATAAAGATATTCTGATAGAAGAGCTCTTAAAGAAACCTGAAGATTTAAGAAATTATTTTACCTTTAAATCAATCCTACCGGTAAATAGACCCTATATGACCTTGAGCCGCACCGATTTAACTGATAGTAAAAGTGATGTCATAGTATCTACCCCCTATGGCGGTATGGCTCTGGAAAGCTACATTTATACAGAAAAAGATAATCAGATTAAATTCATCCTTAAGCTGGATAAATTTTTCTCAGAGTGTTTAAAAGAAAGGGAATTCGCTTCTCCTGAAGACTATATTATAAATGTAGATACAGATAAAGAATTAAATAGAGCTTTAAAAGAAACAAAAGAAATGGAAATACCCTCACCCTGTTCTGATGGAATAAAAAGGAAAATCCTGGTTTTATATAAAGGTAGTGAATGTTCTGCTGATAAAACGCCATTTTATATGTATGGAGACGTCATTTTAAATTATCTCGGTATGGTCTGTGATTATGTGGATATTGAAGCCATAAAACCTGATGATAATACGATGGAAAATTATCTGGGTATAATAACCTGGTTTATCAGTTCTGGTATGAAGAATGCAGATGACTACAACCGCTGGCTTTTAAGACAGATAAATACAGGGAAGAAAATAGTCCTTTTATATAACTATGGAGCTCTCTACAACAGCGAGAATTATAAATATTCCAATCTTTCAGGAGAAGTCTTTCAGAAATTAGGACTTGAATTCAACCATGAATATTTCAGTATAAAAAACGGTATGGATAATGTAAAAAAACAGATTTTAACAGCAAGACATAATACCGGTTTCTTTGGTTTTCAGGATTTCGATTTTACTCTTGGGAGAACTGATGTTTATGGAAATTTTTATTACAGTGGCAAAATAATCGATAAAGAACAGGATCTTTTTGACTTTGAGGAAGCTCTCGAGTTAAAGACCTCTACAGGAGTGACACCTGTGAGATCTATTGATGATAAAAATAAGATTCTTCTCAAAATCTACTCAACTGAGACAGGAGAGATAACCCCGGCAGTTACCGGTAAGTGGGGAGGTATTTTACTGGGAGAATTCTTTTATCGTGAGAAAGAGGAGAAGCTTTTAAAAAGTTATGAAGAAATATTCGCTTTTGGTCCATCAAAATCGATGAGAGATAGAGGACGATGGATAATAAATCCTTTTAAATTCTTTTCCGAGGCCCTGGAATTAAATAATCTGCCCAGACCTGATTACACAACTTTAAATGGCCAGAGAATTTTCTACTCTCATATTGATGGTGACGGACTTCTTAATTTATCAGAAATTGAAAAGAAAAAATACGCCGGTGAGATAATTCTGGAAAAAATCTTAAAAAAATATAATTTACCATTAAGTGTTTCTGTTATTACGAAAGAAATGACGGAATTTGGTTCAAAGTATTATAATCCTGCAGTAAAATTGGCCCGTCATATATTTGCTCTGGATAATATTGAAGTTGCCAGTCACACCCATACTCATCCTTTTGATCTGGTTCAGGGAAATCTAAAATTCGAAAAAAAGGATAATTCATATAAACTTTCTCAGGGAAAACCCTCATCTGCTGAAGAGATTCTCTATTCAACGGCTTTAATCAATCAGAACCTTGTAACAGAAGAGAAAAAAACGGCCAGTATATTCTGGTCAGGTGAATGTAATCCTCCTGAAGAGTTCCTTATGGTAGCAGAAAAATTAGGGCTTACAAATATCAACGGAGGAGATCCCCTTTATGATGAAACACATAAATCTTATAGCAACCTTTGTCCTGTCCTGGCCAGTGCGGGTTCTAAAATTCAAGTTCACACTTCCGGCAGTAATGATTATATTTATACAGACTCCTGGACAGGTAATTATAATGGGATGTTAAAATTAAAAGAACATATAGAATACACTGACAGTCCTGTAAGAATAAGTCCCATAAATATTTATTATCACTTTTACAGTGGAGTTTATAATGAAAGTCTGAATGCTCTCCATACATTATACGATTACTGTTTAACGAAACATATAGCTCCTCTTTTTGCCAGCCAGTATTCTTTAATCGTAAACGATTTTTATCATACCCAGATTGGTAAAACCACCGATGGCGGTTATATAATCAGAAATATGGGTTCTTTGAGAACAGTACGATTTGATAATACCGGCCTTTATGGGGATCTGGAAAAATCAGAAAATATTCTTGGATTTGATTATTACAATAATTCTTTATATATATTTTTAGATGAAAAAAAGGAACATAAAATCTATCTTTCAGAAAAACCTCAAACCAGACCATATCTTAAATCAGCATCTCATTATATTGACAGCTGGGTCTGTCATGAAAAACATATCAAAGCCAGTCTTAAGGGTCTGGGAAGCGGTTATATGGAGATTGCCAATCTAATGTCCGAAAGTTCCTATCAGATTACACTGGGAGATATGAAACAGACTGTATATACCAGTAAAGAAGGCTTACTGGCTTTCAGTTATGAATTAGAAGGTAAGCCTCGATTATATGAACTGGAAATTGAGATAAAATGATAAAAATTATAATTTCTGTAGTATTACTTTTTATAACTCTGAGTGTTGCTTTTGCTCAAACAATGTATACAGAGGACTTATTAAAAGAAGCAAAATATTTAAGAGCAAAAGGACTTAAGGCTTCAGCTATTTCCATTTACAGTCAGATCCTTGAAGAAGAACCGGAAAATACAGAAAATTTACTGGACTTTGCCGATTTAATGATAGAAATAGAAAATTATTCTTATGCAATTATATTATATACAAAATATCTGAACTTAAAACCTGAAGATATAAAAATAAGAGAATTACTTATAGATATTTACACATCTACCCTGGCCTACGATAAAGCCGAAGAAGAATGTCTGACCTTCCTGAAGAAATATCCTTATAATACAGAAATGCTATCCAGACTTGCATATGTCTATAGAACAGACCATCAGATCGGTAAAGAAATGATAATAACTGAAGAAATACTAAAACTTCAACCGACTAATAAAGAGGCTACTCTGAGATTACTGGATTTATATGTTATTCTGAGAGAATACAAGAAAGCATCTGATATTTTGACTGAAGATAATATAAGTTATTCTTTAGATAAAGCAGCATATATATATTTAAATGCCGGAGAATTCGATAAAGCTATTGAATTATATCAAAAAATCTATGAGGAAAATCCAACAGAAGAAAATAAGTTCTCTCTGAAACAGGCAAAGCTTGCAGAGATTAACTATAACATATATAAAGCTCCACGTTTCTATAATAATTACGTTAATCCTTTAATGAGTTTATTGCCTCCTGATAATTATACAGAGAAGCTTACAGGAATTGCCAGAGATGAACTAAGTGGTATATATACAGGTGCAGAATATACTGGCGGAAAAATTAATAATCAGAATTATTCAAACTATTATATAAGCTTTTTTTATCCTTTTTTGAATACCGGCACTGAAATTCTTATCACAGCTAACAGATATGAAATCAGAGGTGATAATGTAACCGGTATATATAATAGAGGCGAAATTGAACTGCGTCAGTCTCTTAATGAACATTTCACCCTTGGAGGAGGCTATGGCAGTGGCACACCGGGGATTAACTACTACAGCCAGATAGCCTTTAAAAGTGATATAATAGATATAGCTGTAAGATACAAAAAGGAATTTCAGCTGGAAACTGCAGAAGCTATGAAAGAAACTATTTACTATAAAGGCATGGATTACTACGGAAACTGGAATGTAACAGATAGATTTAACTTGATAGGACGTTTCTCCGATTATGACTATTCCGATGGTAATAATGGAACTTATAATGAAGTGGGTGGTTTTTACAGACTATGGGATAATAATGAAGATACATGGATAACAGGTGGTATAACCCATACAGGAGAACATCATACCTTTCAAACCCCTTTATACTATAGTCCTGCTGATTTATCCCAGTGGAATTATTCTATTGAGTGGGATTATTACTGGAAACCGGATTCTTTGCTTCGATTAAATTATATGTATTCTTCAAATAATCTTGATCAGGGATATCACGTCTATTCTATATATGGAGATCATAAATTTACAGAAGATTTCTTTATCTATGGAGAATATATAAATGGGCTCAGTCGTATTAGAAGTACAGGTGTTACTCAACCCGATAATAGAGACTATCAGGCAACGTTCGGAATAAAATATAAGTTTTGATTTTAAAAAGAAGGTGGAAAATATGGATAAAAAAAAAGCTTTAATAGTAGATGATGAAAAAGTAATAAGAAAAATTATCAAAGTTACTTTGCAACAGCTTGGTTATGAATCGATAGAGGCCGTTGACGGTGCAGATTCTATAGAAAAAGCTCTGGAACATAATCCTCATATAATTATAATGGATATTATGATGCCTAAAATGGATGGAATTGAAGCTACTCTCAGGATAAAAAATGACTCCAGGACAAAACATATACCCATAATAATGCTTACTGCAGTATTGGATTCACAAGCTGTTTTACAGAGTTATGATTACGGGGCAGATCATTATTTAAATAAACCCTTTACCAGGGAACAATTAAGCAAAGCTATCAAAATTATAGAAAAAATGAAAGCAAGGGAATTATAAAGTGAAAAGAGGAAATTAGATGAGTTTATATGAAAAACTTACACAAAAAAT
>JAKJGF010000301.1 GCA_022704525.1 Bacillota bacterium
GCCTATAAATTTAAATTAAAACCGGGAGAAAAACCGCCGGATTTAAGATTTGATATACTGGAAGAAGTTGAAAAGAGAATACCAGGGTTTCCTATAGTACTTCACGGATCTTCTTCAGTTCCTCAGTCTCTGGTAGATGAAATTAATAAATATGGTGGGAAAATGGAAAATACTGCAGGAATTCCTGAAGAACAGCTCAGAAGAGCAGCTCAGTCTGCTGTATGCAAAATAAACATAGATTCAGATGGTAGGCTTGCTATGACTGCTGCCATAAGAAAGACTTTTGTTGAAAAACCTTCTGAATTTGACCCCCGTAAGTATTTAGGGCCTGCAAGAACTGCACTTCTGGAGCTTTATAAACATAAAAATATACATGTTCTGGGTAGTGCTAATAGAGTTTAGTAAAGTGAGAGGTGAGAAGATTAATTACATTACCATACATTTATGATAAATTAATATCTCACTTTTCACTTTTCACTCTTCATTGTAAACAGGTGACTGACTTTGATATATTGCACAAATTGTTCTCATTCAAATATTGATGAAGAAAAAACCTGTGGGAAATGTTCATTATCTCTTGCGAATTGTCCCAGAGATAAACTAACAAAGCTTATAGTATTAAATGACAGGTATAAGTTGATTTCTCCTCTTAAAGCCGGAGGAATGGCCGGTATATATGTGGCAAAGGATCTCAGATTAAATTGTCTCTGTGCTGTGAAGGAATTATTTCTACATCTTTTTGGAGATGACGATAAAAGATACAGTCTTGAAAGATTTAAGACTGAAGCTGAACTTCTTGCAAAATTACGTCATCCCAATCTACCCTGTGTAACAGATTATTTTTTTGAAAAGCATAAGTACTATCTGGTTATGGATTATATAGCAGGAGAAGATTTTTTAGCTATACTGAAAAAAGATGGTAAGCCAGGTTTAAAAGAAAATATGATTATTCACCTGGGAATAATTATATGTGAGGTTCTTGAATACCTTCACAGTCAACAACCTCCTATTATATACAGGGATTTAAAACCTTCAAATATAATGATTCGACATAGAGATAATCATATAATGCTTGTAGATTTTGGTGTCGCAAAGGCACTTGAAACAAAATGTAATCAGACAAGTATTGGTACTCAGGGTTATTCTCCCAGGGAGCAATATAAAGGAAAACCTGAGACCAGAAGTGATATATATTCACTGGGAGCCACAATGCACCATCTTCTTACAGGGATTACTCCTACTCCTTTTAGATTCAAATCTGTTAGAGAAATTAATCCTGATATTTCTGAAAAGCTGGAAAGAGTTATATTTAAGTCTTTACAGAGCAATCCTGAGGATCGTTATAAAACAGCTACTGAGATGAAAAATGATCTTATAGTTGTAAGGGGGGAGGAAAAGGGTGCCTCCATATTTCTGGAGAGATTAAAAAGTGAGCTGGAAATTTCTGAATCTATTCGGAAAGGAGAAGGGTTATATAAATACAAGATAAAAGTTTTTATAGTGGAGGATGATAGTAAATTAAGACTTGCTTTTCAAAAAGTGATAGAACATACCAGAGATATGGAATTAAGCGGATTAGCCGGAACAGGAGAGGAGGCTATAGAAAAAGTTAAAATACTCCTGGAGAAGCCTGATATAATACTAATGGATATAAGTATGCCCGGTATGAATGGGATAGAAACTACTCGGGAGATTAAAAAGGTTTCTCCTCCCTCTAAAGTCATTATCCTGACTGCTCTTTCTCCTGACAGGAAACTTGTATTAGATGCTTTCTATGCCGGAGCATCTGGTTATTTAATAAAGGGAGTTAAACTGACAGAACTGGTTGAATCTATAAGAAAGGCTCATATTGGAGGATCGCCAATAGAACCATCTGTAGCTACATTTTTACTGGATCAATTAGCAAATAAGCCTCAACAGATTAAACATAAGCAGTCTGAGATAGATGAAGGAATCAGGTTTAACCTTGCCGAGATAGATTTCATAGATCTCCTTACAGAACTCTGTTCAAAAAGAGTAAGAGGAAAGATAGCTGTCCATTCTCCTGTAGCAGATGGTGACATATATCTGGACAATGGGAATATTATTCATTGTTCCTATGGAGAAAACCAGGGAACAGAGGCATTTTATGAGATAATAAACTGGACAAGCGGAAAAGCAATATTTTCTCCTGATATTCTGCCTTGTGTTGAAACAATAAGTAGTGATACTGAAAAGCTTCTTGTAAAACTGATTACCAGAAGAAATCAGTTCAAAAAGCTAAAAAAGATTGTAACTTCCTCTGAAGATATTTTTAAACTGGAATTACCGCAAAATTCTGCTATTATAAAACTTTTGCCTGAAGAATTATATATTCTTGCCTATTTAGACGGGACATACAATATAAATGATATAGCAAAGGAAACTAATAAAAGCAATTTTGAAATTTCAAAAGCTATTTATGATTTATCAGTTTCCGGTCTGGTTAAGAAGGTTAATTAGGCTATCAGCATTTATCAATTCGGAATTCAGCTTTTAAATTAACCTATTTGCTGATAATTTTAAAAGAGAGGTGTTCTATATGATGATTTTTGAAAAAAACGAGATTATCTTAACAGAAGAGTTAATAAGAAGGGAATCCCTAAAAGAATGGAGTTTATCCTTTGAACTCGGTACAGCAGGTTACAGAGCTCAGATGGACCCAAAGGATCCTTTTGAGAGTAAAGTGGCTTTTAATGCAATAAAAGTTGCAGTTATAGCAGAAGCCAAGGCCTGTGTTTATGATGAAATGTTTAAAGGTAAAGCAGTAATAGAACGTCACGTAGGAGGCGAGGTAAGACCTTTTACACAGGACTTTATAAGACTTGTTTCCAGAATTTATGCTGCCCACGGCCATAAAGTCCACCTTCGGAGTTCTGTAAAAACAACACCCATATGGTATTCTTCCTTCGGTGTATTCTATAATGAATATACAGACGGTGAAAATTTTACTGCAAGCCACTCTCCCAATTTCAAGGGCGGATGGAAACCCATGAACGGAGATGGCAAACAACTTCTCCGGGAAGCAGAACTCATTAAGGCAAAGGTGAGAGAAATTGTTCGCCCCGGTTATGTAATAAAATTTGCTCCACCTGATTCTTCTCTCATAACAGAAGATTTTGATGTGACAGAAGTATATGCTGAATATCTTAAAACCATTGTTTCAAAAGAGACTCTGAATTTCATAAAAGAAGCAGGAGAAAAAGGTTTTGTAGCCTTTGCCTCCACTATAGGAGGCTCTATGGGTAAAACCTCAAAAGCCATATTTAAACATCTGGGTATTACTACAGGAGAAAAGGGTGTTGTCCATTATATCCACGATGAAGAGGATTCTAACTATCATGGTATTGGAATTCTGAGGGGTGAAAATTATGGTGTTGACCCGGGGAAATGGCAGATTTATAAGTATATTGGAGCACAGGAATTATTAAAGAATGCTTCTGCCGGTTCATTTTTATTCATATGGGATCCTGATGGAGACAGATATAACATAGTTACTACCGCTCCTGTAAAAGAGAGGATTATTGCAGAAAAAGCCGGTCTTGAAGTAGATGATTATACAGAAGATCGTATCCTCGTATATTTTAAGCCAAATCAGATATATTTTATGCTTACTGCTTTTAGAATAGACGAACTTAAATCTACAGGTCTTATAGATAAATATGACTGGACCCTTATGGAAACCTATCCCACAAGCCGTTCCATAGGGGAAGTAGCATTGAAAAGCGGTCTTAAACTGGTGCAGGTTCCTGTGGGATTCAAGTATTTTGGAGATATAGTGGAGAAAATGGAAAAGGAACTGGAAGAAAAGGGCGGTTCTGCTGATATTATTGTAAAAACAGTAACAGGTGAAGAAATAAACCTGGGGAAAAACCCGAGAATTATTATAATGGCAGAGGAAAGCGGAGGTGCTGCTATGGGTGGCCCCCATTATATGGTAAGTAAAAAGGGCCACAAAAAAAGCCTTGCTATAAAGGAAAAAGACGGTATGCAGGTGGCCACAGTAATTCTGGGCCTTGCAGCAAAACTTTATCTGGAAGGTAGATCCTTTGCAGAATTCTACAACGGCCTTATTGAAAAATACGACATTACCTATCGTTTCTATGACAGGATGGATGTAACCCTTTATAATGAAAACCTCCCTCCCAATGAACTGAAAGCCGCTAAAAAGGCAGGCCTTGAAAAGAGAGATCGAGTGGTGGCCTTCTTTAAATCCCTGGTGGGTAAATCCCCGGTTGAGGTAAGAGAAATACTTAATTCTAAAGCCAGAGATTTTGAATTTCCGAAAGTCTTAAAGATACAGTGGGCAGGAGACGGAACCCTTATAGATTTTGAGGACTTCTGGTGGGAAATAAGGGCTTCAGGAACAGATGCAGTTTTAAGGTATTATATCGAAGGAAGGGATAAGAAGAAACTTCTGGAGATAAATAACAGGTTTAAAGAACTGGATATTTAGTGGAAAGAAATAAATTTGTCCTATTCTATAAAGATTGAAGATCTTAATTTTTTACTGAGTCATAAGGGACAGGAGAAACTTAAAGACCTGTCTCTTCTTGATTTATCTCCTCATAATGTTATAAGTATAATTCAACATCTGCGGAGAGAGTTCAGACAGAATGAGGTTGCTGCCCTCGTTGAAACAGCTCTTTTAAGAAAAAGGGCTGAAGAGAAATTTACCAATTCCCATCGTATGTATTTTACTTCTGATGCCCTTGAACAGTCTACAGGAGAGATTATAAGCAGACACAGAGCAAAACGTTTCAGTAATTATACAAAAGTTGCAGATCTCACCTGTGGTATCGGGGGAGATCTCTTGGGACTCGCAGAAACAGTGCCTCATATTATAGCAGGTGACCGTGATGAAGTGAGATTAAATATGGCTAA
>JAKJGF010000302.1 GCA_022704525.1 Bacillota bacterium
ACTATAGATCGGATTACTTCCTCAGCTGTTCCAAGGCAGTTTGAACGTGTTCCTGCAGAAGTTATATTCAGTCCCTTCGAATTTATCTTTAATCTTTTTACTCCTCAGGATATGGGATTATTATGGAATTTTTTTCAGGGGTTAATCCTTCTTGAACATGATTATCTGGGAGGAATGGGTTCGAGAGGTTATGGTAAGATTAAATTTACAAATATTGAAATCAGAGTAAAATCAAGGAAATATCAGGATATTCTTGAAGTGTTGGAAAGAAAATCGGAAGAAGATACAGAAACAAATATTGAAACCCTTACTTCACTGGAGCAGCTTAAATCTCTGGAAGGAAAATTTAAAACAAAACCATATAAAACAGGTATTAAATCCATCCTGGAAAAATGGATTTTTAAATAAAGAACTTTTAAACAATGAAATATACATCTTTTAACTACACAGTACATGTAGTTTCTCCTACTCATATAGGGATTGGAGAAAAACTAAAGGATATAGAATATCTTATCTCTTCGGAAAAATTATATGTTATAGACATAGTAAATCTTTTAAATACCCTTCCTCAGGCCTCTGTCTTATCTTCTATTAAAGAAAAACCTTTACATTTCTATGAAACATTAAAAGAAAATTGCAATCCTCATGGTAATTACTACAAATATATTATTACATGCAAATATAATCCTCAGGAAATACTTCCCCATATAAAATCAATTTATTATGAGCCGTATATAACTGGCAGTTCAATTAAAGGTGCCATTAGAACCTCTTTGCTTAAAGAATTACTTTTATTACATGATCAAAGGACTTTATCTACAGAAAAATTAAAAAAAATATTTAAAAAATTATCCAATCAACCAGGAGAAAGAAAAAAACTAATCTCTCAGGCAAGTAGTGATATTGGCGGAGATATAGAAAGAAGCATATTTAACGGCAAGTATGGCTATAATGCTATGAGAGCTCTTCAGATATCAGATACAAATTCTATCAATTATAATTCACTCAATATATCTGAAATAAGGGTTTTATCCCTGAATATGAGAAATAGTGTAGATTGGAAAAAATTTAAATTATATATTGAAACATTAAAACCGTCAGATGATTTCCATAAAACAGATAAAAATGAAAATATACATGGAACTATAAAAATAGATAACTATCTTCTAGAAGATTCTCCGGCCCAGAGAGAAAGATTAGGATATACAGAAGAAAAAAATATTATAAAAAATTTTATTCAATTATGTAATAAATACAGCTTAGAAAGAATAAACAGAGAAATAAATTTCTTTATAGATTGTGACATAAGAGAAATAGCAGACTGGTATAAAAAACTTAAAAATTTAAATCTTAAAGAGAATGAATTTCTTATTCAAATTGGATGGGGAACAGGATATGAATGTAAAACAGTAGCACCTTCTTTTACACAGGAATTAGAGAATATTCGTCGATATTTTGGAATTGGAAAGAAAAAAGTAAGAATTCATATATCCTGTGATGGAGAAGTTTTACCAAGCTTTAATAAAAAAGATTCTTATTTTTGCACAAAATGCAGAATTGACAGAATCACCAGGGAAGAAACAATAGTAATTCCATTTCCAAAAACAAGAAGAATAGTATTTGTAGATGATAAACCGGCATACCCACCGGGGTGGGTAATTATTTCAGTGGAAAGAATAAATCGTGAGATGTGAAACGTAAGACGTAAAAAGTGAAACGTAATGAGTGAAAGGAAAAAGGAAAAAGGAAACCTGTAGAGAATTTAGAAATAAGAGTAGATAAAATAAAAAAGGAGTAGTTATGAAAAAAATTATTATAGGAAGTGATCATGGAGGATTTGAAAAAAAAGAGGAAGTTAAAAAAATCTTGGGAAATATGCACATTGAGATTTTTGATGTAGGAACCTTCGAAGGAGAGAATCCGGTGGACTATCCTGATATAGCACAGAATATAGCCACTGAAATTTCACAGGGTAAATCTTCTTATGGCATTTTATTATGTGGTTCAGGTATCGGAATGTCAATAGTTGCAAACAAATTTCCCTCCGTAAGGGCTGCTCTGTGTTATAGCAAAGAAGCTGCACGACTCTCAAGGGCCCATAATGATGCCAATATACTGGTTTTACCGGGAAGACTGCCTCTGGAAGATGAGTTAGAAGATATCGTTAAAACCTGGTTGGATACAGATTTTGAAGAAGGAAGACATTTGAGAAGGATTAAAAAAATAAAAAATATAGAAAAAGAGAGAGACCTGAGTTAGTTAAAATAATAAGCAATCAGTAAATTTGATGGCTGACTGCTCATAGCTAAAATAGAAAGGAATATATATGTCAGTAAATGTAATTACTCATCCATTAGTTCAGCACAAATTGACCCTTATGAGAGATAAAAATACTGGCCCAAAAGATTTCAGAGAGCTTTTAACGGAAATAACTATACTTATGTTCTTTGAAGCGACAAAAGATCTACCCCTGAAAGAGATTAATATAGAAACACCTCTAAAAGCAATGAAAAGTAAAGTATTAGAAGGGAAAAAACTCTGTATTATACCTATATTACGAGCTGGTCTTGGTATGGCTGAAGCAGTATTAACCATTATGCCCTATGTCAAATTTGGTCATCTGGGAATATACAGAAATGAGGAGACCTTTAAGCCAGTTGAATACTATGTGAATATACCTTATGATTTAGAAGAAAGAATAGTTATAATAGTAGATCCCATGCTTGCCACAGGCGGTTCAGCTGCATATGCCGTAAACCTCTTAAAAGACAAAGGAGCAAAAAAAATAAAATTTCTTGGTCTTGTAGCAGCACCAAAAGGTATAGATATTCTTCAGAAAACAGACCCCTATGTAGATATTTATATAGCTTCTATAGATGAAAGTCTTAATGAGAAAGCTTATATATTACCGGGTCTGGGAGATGCAGGTGACCGATTCTACGGAACCCTTTAAAGGGGGATTTTATGGAAAACTGTCCATTTTGTTCAACACCTTTAAGCAAAAAGAAAAACTTTTGTTTTAAATGTAATAGTTTTTCCATAGATGCTCTTTTTATGGATGAAGAAAGTCGCAAAATAAGCAAATTCCCCTATGCAAAAAAAGAAATAATAAATAGTAAGATTCCGGAATTCAAAAAAATTATTAATCAATCCCCACAGGATACACAGAATTTATTCAATCTGGCACTGGCCTATTTAAATGTACAGAATTACGAAGACTCTATAAAATTATGGGAAAGAGTAATTGAATTAAGTCCGGGAAACAGTATAGCCATGAATAATCTGGGTGTATGCCATCTAAGTCTTGGTAAGACTAATTTCGCACGACTGGTATTGCAAAAGGCCTATAAAATCGATTCTACATCTCCCACTATTAATTATAATATGGGAAGTCTTTGCAGAATGGAATATGATATGGATAAGGCCATAAAATTCTATAAAGAATACAATATTCAGAGACCAGACAATCCTTATGTATCGGAATTAATTCTTAAATACTCTTCTAACACAGAGGAAAAAGATAATTATAATTCTTCAAAAACCGTTGCACCTTTTCAAATTCAAGAAATTTCAGAGGATAAAAAAGAAAAAACAACAGGTAATTCTTCTTCCATAGAATTAATCTTTGATAAATATAATAATGAGAAATTAGATGAGGCTTTTGATTTAATATGCAAATTGGATTTAGAAGCTAACTACAATCAGGAAGAAAAATCTAAACTGGCAAAGATCTTATCTCAGAAAGGAAGTAGAAACCATAAGGAACAACTTCATCTTGAAGCTGCAGAATGTTATGAAAAAGCTATGAAACTGAATCCAAACCTTCCATTAAGTGGTAAAATATCCCAGCAGTATTTTAAAGCAGGAGAAAATTTTTATGATAAATATCTTATAAAAGAAGCTATTGAAAATCTGGAAAAATCTATTAAATGGGATAAAAGCAGTCCTGCAAGAACATCTCTGATTAAAATTTTAACAAAAGAAGCCGAAAAAATTATAACTGAAGATAAGCAAACTATAGAAGAAATGGATTTATTTAAAAAAATCCTGGAAATAGATCCTGAGAATGAGTTTGCATCTAAGCATATAACAAAATCAGGAGAAAAAGTAACACTTATACCAGAAGAGAAATCCCTCTCACATAAAACAAAACCTTTAGAAAAAGAAAAAAAATCCCTTCCACATAAAACAAAATCTACTGAAATTACTTATAGTAAAAAATATCTGGCCTTTCTGTGGATAATTTTAATTATAATTTCTCTAGGTACTACAGTCTTTATAATGCTCAGGTTCTTTGGGAGAAACAATCTATCCTTTGACAGTAAAGGAGAAGAATTATATTTCAAAGGACTGGATGCAGAAAGGAAAGGAGAACTGGATAAAGCAATTCAGTTAATCGAAGAATCTCTCGGAGTAATACCTGATTATTCTGAGGCCAGGAATCATCTCGGACAATTATATGATCGGAAAGGTAGAGAAGAAGATGCTCTGATACAATTTCAAAAAGCAGTAAATATTAATCCAAATTATGCAGCAGCTTATGATAATCTGGCCTTAATATGTACAAAACTTGATAACAACCTCAAAGCCAAGGAATACCGCCTGCTGGCAAAAGAATACTATTCTATAAAAAGTTCAGAGGTAAAGAAGGCTATGAAATTTTATAATAATAACCAGATGACTGCTGCAATCAAATCACTTAACAAAGCAATCAATATAGATCCGGAAGATCCTGCATTACACTATAATCTTGCTCTGGCCATGCTGAAATCTGCCCGTGTGGAAGAGAGCCGCAGTGAATTAGAGAAAGCTATAAAAATAGCCAGAAGCAGAGGTATTGAGGAATATGTTGAAAAATTTTCCGAGGTACTTACTAATCTGGAGTCAGAAGATCTTG
>JAKJGF010000303.1 GCA_022704525.1 Bacillota bacterium
CTTATACCCAGTGCCTGCCTGAATTCTACTGTCTCCGGTCTTATAAGTAGAAGTGTCCACAGGAAAGATATTATAAAAGAAGACGACTTCCACGGCGTCAAATATTATTCTGAATGGAAAGGATTAGATGTGTCCAATTTATTTTTAGATGAAATATCAAAACATTTCTCTCTTATTGAAATAAATAATATAGAACCTCTTGAGGGAGAAGTTCTTAACACAGGGATGAAAGATGTAAAATCCATACAAAAAGACTTTAATATAAGCAATATAAATTTAATAAAACCTGGAGTTGGTGAAGCTACAAGGGTCCTTTTAAGAAGGCTTCCCTGGCTTATACTTGTGGATAGAATAAATAATCCTGTTTTAAAACCTGTTCTTCTTTTAGCAGAGGAGAAGGGAACAGAAGTGCAGGTCTATAGTAAAATGTCCTATTCCTGCTGTGGCCTTATAAAACCTTCAAAAAATAAAAATGATATTTGTATCTGATTTAGACAGAACTCTGATTTTTTCCCGGAGATTTCTTATTCCCGGGAATATTATATTAGTTGAAAAAGCAGAGAATAGAGAAATCTCTTATATGACTGGCCAGGCAATTAATCTATTAAAGGAGATAATGAAAGCCATAGTTTTTATCCCTGTTACCACAAGGATTGTTCAGCAGTTTAAAAGGATATCCTTATTCCAGAGTGATATTGTACCTGAATATGCAGTTACCAGTAATGGAGGAAGAATATTAGTTAAAGGAGAAATAGATGAGGAATGGGATAGCTGCATCATGAAAAGGATGAAAGATGTTTTGCACCCCTCAGAGATATTTCAGAAATTTGAAAGAATAATAGATAGTTGTCGTGTTAACTCCTGCCGCTTATGTGATGACATGTTCTGGACAGTTATTATGGAGGAAAATTATATTCTCGAAGAAGAGTTGTATAATTATATAAATTGGGCAAGTAATAATAAGTGGAAAATTCTTCTCAGCGGAAGAAAACTTTATATTCTCCCGGAATTTATAAATAAATGGAATGCTGTAGAATATATAAATAGAAAACTCGGATATAAAAAGATTATTTCAGCGGGAGACTCACTGGTAGATTATGAACTTTTAAAAAAATCTTCTCTCGCTTTTGTTCCATCTCACGGTGAAATAAGAAAATACATGGAAGTAAATAATATAAAAGAAGACCATATAAGATTTACTGAAAGTACCGGTATTATGGCAGGAGAAGAAATATTAAGGTCTTTATGTGAATATGTGAAGAGTGAAAAGAAGTGAAAAGTGGGGTAAATTACTGCAGTAATATCTCACGTTTCACGTCTCACGATTATTTCTTAACCATTTACAATCAAATTTGCCCCTGGAATTTCTTTTGCAAAGACATCTAGGCTTATAATTCTATTTAGATTGATTAATTTTGCTCCTATGGGGCTTGTATTATCAATTCTTGCTATAAGGGCAACATGTCCATTATCAGGAGAAGTTAATGGTACTGCAACAGATTCTCCTTTATCATCCATAACAACTACTCCTCCATCATAGGAACTGAAGGAAGAGTCTACTTTATTAATAGCATCAGTATAATTGATAGTGCAAATATAGACTTCTGCCATATCATCAAGTTTTACTATGCGAAGTTGTTCTTCATTATCTCCGCCTTTTGCTCCAACTCCTGCATCACCACTGAGCTGTATGTAAGGAAATGCATTCAGTGTTCCCTGGGTTCCTCCTGGATAGTTATCTGAGAATACTCCCCCTGTACGTCCATCTTTTGCCCTGTAGAAAGCCATTAAATCCAGATCTATATCCTTTGTCCATTTAAGGGTTACCATTAATTGCTTAAGAGAAATATAGGCTTCATCACCTTTTTGATTTAATGTTACTTTGGCTTTTAGTTCTGCCATTTCTCATCTCTCCTTTTTATTAAGTTATAGCTATCAGTTATCAGTTTTTATTCTTTAGTTGATTACTGATATCTTTATAAAAATGAAAATTCCTATACATCTAAAATAAAAAGTTAAGTTGCTGTTTCCCGAAGTGCTACTAAAATACTAAATACTCAATCGGTATGGAAGCTTCTTTCAGTTCTTTTCTAAATTTCCTCTCAAGATTTGCATAAGAACCCTCTTTTAAACCTGTTTCTATTAATTTAATCAGTAAATCATACTGCTTCTGACTTATCTGAAGGGTATCTGTTATCTTCTTTAAATAAACTATTTCTTCTTCCATTAAAACACCATCGGCGTACTCCATAATAAGAAGTTCCCACACCATAGTAAACCTTATATCAGAAGAACAGAAGGGTTGTAACATTTCTATAAAGTCTCCTGAATGACATCTTATTTTTTCCATAAGAGCTTCTTTTTCAGAGATACTCAATTTACATAGATCACATAATTTCCCTATATAGTCCTGTTCTTCCAGACTTATTACACCATCTACTGCAGCCATAAGTGATATTATGAAGATATAATTTCTCTGCACCTCTTTGGGATAAGCAAAAATAGGATGTTTATCAGAGTATTTTCTTAAATCTACACTGCTTTTTTTATTTTCTTTCATATGTTTTATTCTCTTTCCATAATAATTTTCCAAAATAATATTCTTTATAAAAAAACTTTTCTCCTGCTTACTCTGATGAAATATTATTAGCTGTTATCCAATCTATAGTGATAACTAATTGTTGATAGCTTTGTTATATATTTCCACTGAGTAAACCCTGTATGAGGCCTCCGGAACCGCCTGAGCTTTTACTATGGCCGCCTGCGCCTATCATACTGCTCACCCACTGAACAAAACCTTTTGGATTTCTGCTTTGAATTAGTACTTTACCGGGGCCATGAAAACGGCATACAAGCCCTTCTCCTGAAGTAATTGAAGAAATCCATCCCGACGAGGCTCTTTCTATGTTAAAGTGCATATTTTCCGGCCATGCCACAAGATGGGCATTATCTATTATCATATTCTGCCCCGAAGGTATATCCAATTCATGAATTGCCCCGTAGGAACTGACAAAAAGGGCGCCTCGTCCCGATGCTTTTATTACAAAGAAACCTTCTCCTGAAAAGAGTCCTTTTGAAAGATTCTGCATAGTCGTAGTAATATTAACTTCTTCTGAAGCAGCAAAAAATCCATCTTTCTGGAGTATATAGGGAACGTTTGTATCCATATTTATATAAGCAAGATCACCAAGGGCAGCAGGAGACAAAAGTACTTCTCCTTCACCTCTGTTAGCTACCAGGGATTGAAAGAAGAATTTTTCTCCTGTAAGCATTCTCCCGAGACCTCCCAGTATGCCTCCTTCCAGTTTTCCTTCTACATCTATAGTGCTGCTCATAGCTACCATAGCACCTGATTCGGCTTTAAGTCTTTCTCCCGCTCCCAGTTTTATCCGTAACATTGCAAAAGAACCTTTGTAAAGGAATTCATAGAAGGAGTTTTTAACCTTCAGATTAAAATTGCCTGGCTGTTGTTGTATCGGTGGCGGAGTATATTGTTGTTGGTAGGACGGTGGAGGCGTTGGAATAGGCTGAGTCTGACTCCCCTGTTTTATCATTTGTCCTCCGCACTTTAAGCAAAATAGTCCTGAATCTGCAGTAGTACCACATTTATTACATACCATCATAATTTATTTACCTCCTGAATGATTATTTTTATTAAATTTTTTTATCCAATTAAGTAAGTTGTGAACAAATGAATTATTCCTCTTTACTGTTTACTTGAGTTCACATTTTTTAAGTTTAATTAATTATTACATAATTCTTTGAATAAAAACTTTTTTCCTGCTTATCAAAGAAGATTTTATAAAATATAAAGCTTTTTGTATGAAGGAATCTATATGTTTTCATAGAATTCCAAAGTTCAAATTTTATTTACTATAGTACTATATTGTTTTATTATAAGTATTATCTAAAGAAGGAGTTATATTATATATGGAAGTTACAGATATACAAGCCTCCCAGAAAGTCAATCTGCCTTTTAAAGGTCTTACGAATACCGAAGTTGAAGAAAGTCGAAAAAAATATGGAGCAAATATTTTAACTCCTCCTGAAAGAGACCCATGGTGGAAGCTATATCTTGAAAAATTCGAGGATCCTGTTATTCGTATTCTTATAATAGCTGCTTTTATTGCTATAGGTGTGGGTATATTCCACGGAGACTATATAGAGGGATTGGGTATTATTATAGCTATAATGCTTGCTACTACACTGGCTTTTCTGAATGAATACAAGGCAAATCAGGAATTTGACATACTGAATAAAGTAAATGATGAAGTACCCATAAAGGTTATTAGAGATGGTATTTTTACAACCGTACCAAGGAAAGACCTTGTTGTGAGAGATATTGTTCTTTTAGATTTAGGTGAAGAAGTACCTGCAGATGGTGAAATAAAGGAATCTGTTTCTCTTCTTGTAGATGAATCTCGATTTACAGGAGAGTCTCTACCTGTCAAAAAAGTGACAAAGGAAAAGATAGATGAACAGGAAGCTAAAGAAACCACTTATTCTCCTGATAAAGTCCTTCGAGGCAGTATGATAGTAGATGGCCACGGTATTATGGAGATAACAGCAGTAGGGGATACAACTGAATCTGGGAAAATCGCCAGGGGTGCTTCGGAAGAGACAGGAGAAGTTACTCCTCTTAACTATCAGTTAGAAAGACTGAGCAAATGGATTGGAGTTCTTGGTTTTTCTATTGCTGCTATAACCTTTACTGCTCTTGTGGTTCGTGGAGTTATTGCAGGAGAGATAATACAGGATACAAAGCAATGGATATTTTCCGGTATTTTAATGTTCGCCTGTGCTATAGCCCTTGTAAGGGTATGGTTACCGATTATTTATGATGCCTTTGAACTGGCAGGTAAAGAA
>JAKJGF010000304.1 GCA_022704525.1 Bacillota bacterium
GGAAAAAACAGAGAATTCCCCACCTGTAACGGGATGTATAGAATGTGGTCTGACAGATGGACAGTCTCATCAAAAAAGTTTATATCTCCTCTTAAGTCAATCCTGTAACCAGGCCTGTATCTACTGTCTGAACGGCAGAAAAACTTACCGTAAAGATGAAAAGCTTATAATGTCAGAAGATATTGCATGCACTGCCGTGAAAAGTGCCCTTTCTACAATTGCAGATCATGGAAGAATGGAAGTCGTATTCTTCGGAGGAGAACCACTGCTTAACTGGCCTCTGGCAAAAAAGATAATAAATTACTGTGAGACAGAATTAAAACCTGCAAATCCAGAGAAAACCATAGCATATCATCTCACAACAAATCTTACCATTTTCCCTGATGATCTCATTGAGACAGCAAAAAAATATAATATGACCTTTCTTGTAGACATAGATGGTCCCGAAGAAATACATAATAAAAGCCGCCCCTTTGTAGATGGAAGAGGAAGTTTTAGAAACACTGCAGAAAATATAGATAAACTCGTGAGGGAAGGATTACATGTAGCTTTACGGGCCACCGTGACATCCATAAATGACAGTTTTATGATGGATATTGCAAAAACCCATAAAGAACTGGGCGGTTCGGGATGTGCCTTTGTCCCACTGAACCCTGTTGATTCTGACGGGAAATTGCTTCCTCTATCTCTCTGCCCGTCACCTGAAAAATTTAAAAAAGGCTTAAAAGAGGTATTTCACTCGGGTCTATGGGATGTAAAGGATTTATATCCCTTTAATGAATATCTGGCAAGGCTTAAACCTTTTTATAGAAATCAGTGGGGATGCGGGGCACCTTTTGGTAACACACCTGTTGTTACTGTAACAGGAGAAATTTATTCCTGCATTTATCTTGTAGGGAATAAAAAGTATAAAGTAGGACATATTCTTAAAAATGATTTTCCCAGAAGGGAAGTAGTAGATTATATGCTCTCCGTAGTAGATGTGGATTACAGGAGTAAATGCAGTAAATGCAATTTCAGATATCTCTGTGGAGGAGGATGTCCTGTGGGGATATTTTCTATTGAAGGACACAGAGAAGCTACAGGAAAAATGAAAAGATATGTCCGTACTATAGCCTGTACCGTGAGTAAAACAATTTTAACAGAACTTTTCTGGCATATAGCAAAAAATATCTACCTCTAAATTTTTCTGTAATAACAGATTTTATTGTAACAGGATCATAGATTTTGCGTAAGGACCCGGACAGAGACAGGCTCTCCATAGGGGTACCAACTTACCTGTTGCCGTACCAGGTTAATCTTCACAGAATTATTTGACAGAAAAAAAATATTGAACTTCCCGGATAAAAGTTATGATTTAGTAATCCACCCTGTGCCTTATTTTTCACTTCTTAAAACTTGTGTCCTCTTAAAAATCTACTCAAAATTCTGGGATTTTCAGCACATTTCCACATCTTCATATGAACAGATTCAAAATCCCCATCGTTGAATATAAGTTCTTCTATAAGATCATAACAGACCTTTCTGGAAAGAAGTTCTGCCTCATAGGCATCTACAATTTCACTTGCCAGTTTTGCCCTGTAGTCATCAAATTCCTTCATTTTTTTCATATTATCTTTTTCTCTGCCATTAATATAAACTATATTGGGCCAACCTCCCACTCCTATGACAATTCTCCTGCACTGAAGGAAGCCTTCAAGCATCATTACCATAGCTTCTACAGGATCAATGGAACCTCTTCTTTTACGGAAAGTCTTCCTGTTTACATAATCATTATATCTTATCTCTGTTATATCCCTCCCGGAACCATCCATTCTGAATATAAAGGGAACAGGTTCAAACCTCCCTTTAGCCAGACTCAGATGAAACATGCGAAATCCGTCTTTTGGGTCATATCCTGCCACAATAGCCATATTACCAAAGACTTTATTAGTTTCAGGAGTTCTCCTGGACCAGGTTATTATTTCCTCTGCTCCTTTTATAACTTCTTTATCTTTTATTTCAACTTTCTTATTACAGGACATAAAATATCCTCTTGTAAAGTCTTTTGTATCAAAACCATATTTAGATATAAGGAGATCATCAATATGTCTGTGCTTCAGTTCTACCATATAATCAAAAATAACATGACACATCTCTTCAATAGTTAAAAAGAATTCCGGTATCTCTCCAATTTTTTCGATCTCTTCCTCGTACATCTTCTGGAATTTTATCTTCGTTCCTCTCACTAATTCAGCCCCTACAGAACAGACGCCTGTACTTGTCAATCTGGCTGCTATACCATAATTTCGCTGTATTTCAGAAGGAACAAAAGACTTTATTTTCTCAATACTGTTAAGTTTCTGCCTTAAATGCCAGGTTCTTTCCTCATCAGTAATAATAAGACCTGAATAATCATCAAGTCTGAAAGCATTTATAGTTGTCATTTTATTTTCCCCCTTCCTGGACATCTATCATAACATCATTCTTTAAAAACCAGTCAGTATAAGGTAATTTTGACTGAGGAATTCCATCTGCCTTATAACCTCTCAGGATGAAATCCAGTCTATAGGGTGATCTGGCTTTACGAAACATATCTTCTTCAACTCTATCAGGGTTTTTATCTTCAAATATAAGAGAATTAATCATTTCATATACTGTATCTTTATCCAGAAGATCATATTTCTCTCCTATTATGATTTCTGTAGCTATCTTCATAGCTTCATCAGAAGGCTCTTTATATCTTTCCTCATGAGAAGAGGCTCTGCCGTTTATATAAACAAGATTAAAGTATCCCCCCACTTCCTGATTATGAACAGAGGCTTCGTAAGACGCTTTTATCATCTCTGTTATAACTTCTACCCGATCAAATCCGGAGCGCCTTATATTAAGAGGTTTTTTATTTATATAATTTGCTATGGAAAGTTGAGCAGCATCTTTTTCATCCTCTCCTGTACCTCTGATTTCAAAAGGCCCTGCCGTAAGGTAAAAGGTGGGATTGGTATACTCATAGCCATAAAGGGTTATACCATTTTCACTGTCATAGCCCAGAAGAAGTGCTTTATGTTCCAGGTAAT
Source organism: Bacillota bacterium (assembly GCA_022704525.1). Lineage (GTDB taxonomy): Bacteria > Vulcanimicrobiota > SpSt-956 > SpSt-956 > JAKJGF01 > JAKJGF01. Next base: position 3,057 of record JAKJGF010000304.1, read on the forward strand.
CATCTTCAAGACACCCTTTTTCAGGAACTGTTGCCTGTTCCATGGCTTTTTTCCTTAATTCTTCCTGTTTTATCTCATAGTCAGTGCCTTTATAATTGAAAAAACCCTGGAGAAGATCATCTTTCTCAAAACCATATAAGGATCTGAGTTTGCGATTTATTCTCTTTTTAAATTCTCCCTGTATGGTGTTTAAAAGTATAGAGGATATATCATCAATAGATGTTAAAGTTTTCCCTTTCCCTGCTTTATATTCATAGTATTTCTTTTCTATCTTTTTTCTGGTATTACGGGATACATCGTAACTGAAAGAAGGCATTCCCATGCCTCCATATACTGCTTCAAGATGAAAGGCATTTGATATTTCTTCTGTGAGTAAAGACGATATGAAATCTCCGTAAAATATCTTACGCCTTCTCAATATCCAGTCTTCTTCATCACCTATCATAGCACCTGAATGAGAATCAATTTTGAAACCTATTACTATTGCCATAAAAACCTCCTGATATTAAACATTCTAGAAAAGTTATATTCTATTCATACAGAAGAATTCCTATCAAAGAAGAATAAAAGACCTGGAAATAGAAAACTGGCTAGAGAGCCAGAGTTAATTAAGCATTATAACCGCTCTATCAGGACTTCGTGCATTACCATCAGCTGAAGGGCTATCTTTTACCCACATCTTTTCAGGGCGGCTTACTGAAAGGATTTTTATACAAATAAAAAGTGATCACACATTAACACGGATTATGGGATTTTACAGATCTTTATTTTCCCATAAATCCGTGTCATCAGTGTAATCAGTTTAATCCGTGATTCAGACCTCTTCCCCTCATCCGGCTCAGGATGTGCGGGCAAAGCACCGACATCCTGAGCTGCTACCCTTTCCTTTTAAAGGGTAAAGGTTAATAATAACTCCTCACAGGGCGGAATCCGAGATTGTAGACGCGAAAATCCGGCGTGACGCTGTACCGGATAGCCGACCGACAGTAATCGGCTTCAATGTTCCAGCCACCGCCGCGAGTGATACGGCGGCCCGAACCTGTATCAGGCGTATCAGGCCCTCTATAATCTCTTTGTAAACCATATGGATAAGCGGCAAACCAATCAGAACACCATTCAGCTACATTCCCGCTCATATTATATAATCCGGCAGGGTGACTCCTTCCATAGTCCACATCTGTATGAGTTCCTGTATCACACGTGCCTCCAGTTCCATATCCATACCAGCACTTTTTTATCCCTGTTGTAACATCAAGACTCGAACCCCAGTAATAATTACTGTAGAAATCAGTAAGATTCTCATCTCCTCCACGACAGGCATACTCCCACTCCGCCTCGGTTGGCAACCTGTATCCGCTGTATTCTCTATGGAAATCCTCACCGTCCGTTCCCCATCTCGATGAACCGTCCAGTGAATATTCTCCATAACACTTCGATAATCCATTCTTCTCACTCAGCCAGTTACAATACGCCACTGCTCCATACCACGATACATACACTACAGGACGATTTTCATAGCCGCTCTTTACTATATATGGGGGGCCTCCTCCCTTTGCCGTTATTCCACAGTGTGTATCGGCTACTATACTTACCCACGTAACTCCACCTTCACTCGAATTCCCCATCTCATTTAAAAACTTTACATATTCACTGTTTGTTACTTCATATTTACCTATATAATAAGGACTTAAAGTTACCTGATAATCTGCATTCGGATCATTCTCTCCATCCTTCATCCCAAACTGCTGCCCTCCCTGTATCACTACCATCTCCGGCCTCTCGACTTCTCC
>JAKJGF010000073.1 GCA_022704525.1 Bacillota bacterium
TAAGGCCAATATCCATCTTGGTGATCGTATTCCTCTTGTGTATTACGATCCAAGAGCTGGCCTTTACCAGGCAACTTATATTGATGTTGGTGTTGTTCTTGCTGTGACACCTATAGTTAATGGTGATGGATATATTACTACACAAATAACGCCAGAGGTAAGTTCAGTTACTGATTTTATTCAGAACTTTCCTCGTGTTGCTACAAGGAGTGCATCTACTACTGTAAGGGTTAAAGATGGTGATACCATTATAATTGGTGGATTACTCAGTGATAATGAAAGAGTTAGTATGAGTAAGATACCTATTCTGGGGGATATACCTATCTTAGGTCTTTTATTTAGAAATAAGTCTACCTCACTGGATTCAACAGAAGTTGTATTTATGATAACTCCAAAGGTACTTAAATATTAATTTTTTAATTGATTTTAGAAGAAAGTAGGCAACTACTTTCTTCTTTTTATTTTAAATAAAAAATTAGCCCTCCTTTTTGTAGACAGAATTTAATGGTTATGTTATAATACTGATAGGAAACTGTTTAAGAAACAGTGCTAGTGTTGAGAAAGACCTTTTTCCTGAGGGTGGGAAAAAGCTTATGTGTTATTTGATTTTAAATATGAATAAGCTTACTTTAGTATTTTATAGTAATTTGTTTCCAAAAGTCTCAAGGTAAGCTTATTTACTTTTAAGAAGGATTTTAATTATGAGTAGAGAATTTATAAGAGTTTATATTTTTCGGCATAATAATTATTAACTATAGAAAGGAGGATTTTCTTATATTAACTTAGTTAGGAGGTGAGAAAGAGTAGAGTGCCCCGATCCTGAATTTAAATTAGGAGGTGCTTGGAGTGTCGAAAAGTAGTAATGCAAGTTTCAAGGTAGCTCAGACTTTTGCCAAGCAGGGAGATATTGATCAGGCCATAGCTGAATATGAAAAACTTATACAGGTTGAACCTCAAAATCTTCAGATTTGCTATGAACTGGTCGATCTTTATGCAAGGCGAGGCCTCATCTCTAAAGTTACTGATCAGTTTTTAAGAATTGCAGATATATATCTTGGCGAGACTTCGCTGGAAAAGGGTATAGAAATCTGTCATAAGATAATACGCCTTGACCCTGAAAGTATAAAGTCCCGTGAAAAATTAATTGAAATTTACAGCCATATGGAAAACAAAGATGAGGTAAGGGAACAGTGTTTTGCCTTATCTCGTATCTGTAGTATGCAGGGTCAGTCTGAGAAAGCTTTAGAGTTTTTACAAAAGGGTATAGAGGTAGATCCTGATAATTTAGATGCCCGACTTGAGCTCGCTATTATGAATGTTAAACAGGGCCATATAAAAGAGGGGATAGCGCAATATAAAGAAGTTGCCCAGGCTTTCTGGGCAAAAAAAGAACTTTCCAAGGCATGTGATACCTATAAAAGAGTAACAGTTCTGCAGCCGGATGATACAGAAACTCATCTTGCTTTAGGTACTCTTTACAGAGAACTCAGACAGCTAGAAGACGCCAAGAACGCTTTTCGTTTTATACTTAGGTATGACTTGACTCACATTAAAGCTCTTACAGAGCTCGGACTGGTGTGTCAGGAAAAAGGAGAGATTGATTCTGCAATACTGGCTTTCAGGAAAATAGTTGATATAAATCCTATGAAAACAGTGGCCCGTGAAAAATTAGGTGAATTATATTTAATTCGCGGACAGGTTCATGAGGCAGTAAAAGAATACTTTGCTGCTGCAGAAGATTATCAAAAACAGGGATTAACTGATAATGCTATTCAAATGTGTGAGACAGTTGTAGAACTTGATTGTAAGCATGCAAAAGCATTGCGTATGATGAAAGAGTTAGGCTATACATCGCCTCCTCCTCAGCCTGCCGAAGAAGAGGTTATGCATCCAAAGTCTATAGGCATGAGAGATACTCCTGTAACAATGCGAAATCTCAGGAGACCTCATTCGGGAATTATGAATATTCCGCGACCCGGAGGAGATGCAATTGCTGGCGGATCACGTCCTGTAGGAGCTATGAGAACTCCTCCAAGACCGGGTATGGTACCTGGCGGAGCACAACAGGGAACTGTAAGATTAAGTCCAACAACTGTTATGAATTCCATCGGCGGAGTTGTGAGACCAACAAGACCTCTGGGATCTCCCGCAAGTTTTAATACTCTTCTGCCAGAGCCAGATGAAGATATTCAAATGAATAAAAGAGAAACAGGCTTAATAGATGAATTTGGAGAATCTATAGACATCGGTTTTTCTCCATCAGGCAAAGCAGATGAGAGAAGAGGATTATTATCTGATACCAGTGGTTATGAGGACCCCAGAAATAATATGGATAAGATGGAAGAAGAAAGATCTGTACTAATAAGTTCTGCAAACTCAGAAATAGAACCCAGAAGACCTTCTACTATTTCTTCTTCAGATGGCAGGAGTGAATTAAAATCAAGGCTTATAAGCAGACGTGTTGAAACACCCGGAGCAAGACCATTAAGTATTAATAAACCTGGTGGTGGTAGACTTATAGATTCTGAAGATATGCCTCTTAAGCCTAAAATGCAATCAGTAGAAATGTCCAGATCTGCTGGTGTCATGTCATCATCTTTGGAAAAATCTTCTAAGGATGACAAAGATTCTTCTAATATATCTATAGGTGATATAGAAGGTGATACGGCTTTACTTGCTTTTGATCCTGATGGTGGGCTTACTTTCGAAGAGGAAGAGACTTCAACAGATATTTCTACAGAAATACAGAATGTTTCTTCTATTGCTACTGTAATAGCTGAACCTCCTTTAGTAGAATCTTCTCCAGCTATTGTCTCTAATACCTATACTGAAGATTTGTCTCAAGATACGGAAATAGTTCTTGAGTTCAGACCAGAAATAGAAGATGAAGTAGTATTAGAGGAAGTAAAGGAAAAGGAACATGTATATCCAGAAACACAGATACCTTCTCTAACAGTGGAAGAGAAAACATGTCAACCTGTAGTAGTTGAGATTAAAACTGATGAAGAATCAATTCCTTCAACTATTGCAACTCCACCAGTTTCATTAATTCTTCTAAAAGATGAGGTTAAACAGGAAGAACAGATTCTTGAGGATAAAAAGGCATCTGTTGTGATGGAACCAACTAATTTACCTGTATTAGATAGAGTTGTATCATCTGGAATGAATTTAAAAATAGAACAGTGCCGAATGTCTATAGAGGCTAACTCCAATGATCTAAACAGTCGATATAATCTTGTAAATACTTTAGTTGACTTCGGTCTCTTGAATGATGCTATAAGAGAATATGAAGAGATACTGAAAATAGATAGTGATAAGATAAGTGTATATAATAAAATGATAGAATTATATAATTTATCTGGTAATGAGAATGAGTTAAGACTTAAATATTTAGAATTAGGTTCTTTATACAGAAAGAACAGTATTTTTGATAGTGCTCTTGATATATATCAACGTCTTATTGCTTTAAATAATGATGATGTTGAAGCAAGAGAGAATATGGCTGAGATTTTACTTGGCCAGGACAAGAAAAGAGAATCTATATATCAATATATCGCCCTCGCTAATATATATAGCTCTAAGGGGCAGATTAAAGAAGTTGTTGATATATATCAGAAGATGTTAAAGATAGAACCAGAGGAACTTTTAACACATACAAAATTGGCAGAGACTTATGCTCAATTAGATATGAAGGATAGAGCTATTCAGGAGTATTTACTTATTGCAGAGATGTATCTGGATAAAAAACTATGGAATAATGCGATTGAAAGTTATGAAGCTATAGTAGGTCTTTCGCCGGATCATCTTGATGCTCACGTAAAGTTAAGTCAATTGTATATGAAAAGTGGTATGTCAAGTAAGGCTATAGAAGAAAATCTTGTTATAGCAGATATTTATATGAACCAGGGAAAATATGACCAGGCCATGGATATGGCACAGAATGTTATAGGTGCTGAACCAACACATATAACAGCAAGAGAAAAACTTATAGAAGTATATCATAAAAAAGGTCTTGGAGAAAAGGCAATTGTGGAATGTCAGAATCTATCAGAAATCTTTTTGAAGAAAAACGATGTAGATAAAGCAATAGAATTATATGAGAAGATATTAGAGATTGAACCTAAATATTACGAAATTCATTTTAAGCTGGCAGAGTTATATGAGAAAAAAGGATTTAATAGTAAAGCTATGCAGGAATACATAGGTATGGCAGAAGTGTATACTCAAGATGGAAATTACTTCAATGCAGTTGAGGCATATAACAAGGTACTGAGCTTTGATCAAAATAATCTGGAGGCCCGTTATCAGTTAGGTGTCTTACTGGCTGATAAAATGGATGATCTTGATAGTGCATTAAAGGAATTTGAGCTTATAAGAAGGCTAAGTCCAACTCATATGGATGCATTACAGAGATTGACCCTCGGCTATATTAAAACAGGACAATTAGCACAGGCAATACAGGTGAGTAAAGACTTGAAAAACAAGGATATACTCGGTGATATTGTGGATCGTTATAAAGAAGCAATAGACAAAAATCCTGATGATTATGACGCTAAATATAATCTTGGTATAATCTACAAGGAGTTTGGCGATTTAGAGAATGCTATAGAGCAATTTCAGTCTCTGGTAAAATGTCCGGAGAAATTATTAGATGCATATAATATGCTTGGACTGTGTTTTGAACAGATGGGGATGGGAAATTTAGCTATTAATCAGTTTAAGAAGGGCTTATCCTCAGAAGGCTATAGTGAGGAAGATTATAAGGAACTTCGATATAATTTAGGTCTCTTATACGAGAGAAGAGGTATGCTAAAAGAAGCTCTTATTATGTATGAAGAGATCTTTGGTTTAGATATAAAATATCGGGATGTGACACAGAGAATTCAACAACTGGAAGAACAAATAAAAGGAGGCTAATAATTAATAAGGAAATAGGGAATAGGAGATTTCCTATCTCTATTGTCTATTTCCTTTTGTTAAGGTTAATAAAAAGGGTTAAATTCATATTTGTAGAAGTTACTTCCGAATTGTCGTGTCGCGAGAGTTTTCTTTCTTGATTGATTATCATACTGGAGGAGGACTTAGAATAAATGTCTGACCCTAAATTCTTGAGAATAGTTCGTCAGGGTGATGACTTGGCCAAACAAAATAAGTATGATAGTGCTATTGCTAAATATCAGAGAGCACTTAGAATGGATCCCCATAGTTCAGATGTTCGTAGAAAGCTTATAGATATGTGTAAAAGAAAGAGTGCATATCGAGAAGCTATTTCGGAATATATAAACTGGGCTGAAGTATGTAAAAGGGATGGAAATTATGATGAGGCTATTGAAATATTTCAGGAATGCCTTGATTTAGAAAAACGTGAAGAATCAACTGCTAAAAAAAGTTCTTTTTTTGTCAGGACTCCCACTGCAGACCTTGGACAGGTAAGAGATTCCCTTGAAGAATATGGTGCAGAAATACACTGGAAACTTGGTCTTGTATATCTGGCAAAGGGAAATCTAAATGAAGCAGAGAGTGAGTTTAAAAAGAGCATTGATATGAACCCCACAAATCCTGCAGAGATACACAAACATCTCGGTCTGATATATACTGAGCAGGAAAAAAATAATGAAGCTATAGGTGAATATCAGGAAGTTCTCCGTCTTACTCCTGATGATGCTTCTGTGTATGAGCAATTAGGTGATATATGTTATAAACAGCATAAGGATTCAAATGCTATTCAGTGGTTTTCTCAGGCAGGAGATATATATTTAAAAAAGAATGAAGTTCAGGAAGCAATAAGAGTTTATGAGAATATATTAAAAATTGATCAGGAAAACATTGATATACTGACGAGATTAGGAGATATTTATTCTGGCGAAGGCCTACTGGATAAAGCTATACAAACCTGTCTTCGTCTGGCCGATATATATACTAAAGAAGGTATGCTGGATAAAGTTATCCTTTTGTATGAGCGTCTTTTAGACTGGGAACCCGGTAATAGAGAAGTCAGTGAGAAAGTTATAGAGATATACCAGAAGATTCTGAAATTAGATCCCGGCAATCTTCAGGCCAGGCATAAGTTGATTAATAATTTACTTGTTATAAATGATATAGAAAACGCTATACCTCAATTTATAGCTCTGGGAGAGACATATCTTGAGAAGAATCTTTATGAAGAAGGTACGGCTATATGTGAAAAAGTTTTTGAGTACGATGTTAAAAATGTTGAAGCTCATCTGTTATTAGCAGAAATTTATACAAAACAGGGTCTTACTGATGCTGCTAAAGAAGAATATTTACTTGCTATGAATCTTTACAGAGAAAGAGGAGAGCATGGTAAGGCAGATGAAACTTATCAACGGATGATATTCTTATTCCCTGATAGTGCTGATATGCACTATCAATTGGCTCTGAACCATTTTGAGAAAGGTGAATTTGATGAAAGTATAAAAGAATTTAAACTTGTCCTCGAATCCGATCCTCATCATATTCCATCCCTCTCTAACCTGGGAGAAATTTATATTCAGAAAAATATGCTGGAAGAAGGAATGGATAATTTTAAAAAGGTTCTGGAGTTAGATTCTAAAGATAGCGCCCTTAGAGAGAAATTGATAGATGTTTATCTCTCGATTGGACAAATTGACCCTGCTATGGAACAGTTAATGGTACTCGGGAAAGTCTATGTTGAAAAAGAGAGGTTTCATCAGGCCCTTGGAGTTTACAGGCGTATTCTCTGTTATATGCCGGTTAATTTAGAGGTAAGAGAAAAGATGATAGAGGTATACTCTTTACAGGGTGATAGAGAAAAATCTAAGCCTGAGTATATTTTCCTTGCCAATGCATATGATAGAAGAGGCTTATATATGAAGTCCATTGAAATGTGCAAAAAAGTTTTAGATGCGTCTCCAGAAGATATTAATGTCAGGAAAAAACTTTGTAATTATTATGTTAAACAGGGACTGCCAGATATAGCAGTCCAGGAATATACTGCTCTTGCTAATATTTATCTTAAAAATGATCTTTCGAAATATGCTATAGAGATATATCAAACTTTACTTGAATTACAACCTGAAAATGTTGAAATAAGGGTAACTTTGAGTGAACTTTTATCCAGAGAAGGAAAGGTTGAAGAATCGGTAAATTATTATTTTTCTCTTATAGATATTTATATGAAATCAGATATGCAGAAGGAGGCTAAAGATGTATATCAGGAAATATTAAAGATACAGCCTGGTAATATTGAAGTTTATAAAAAGCTTAGCGAAATGTATATTAAGTTTAAAGAGATAAATAAAGCAGTGGAAGTCCTTAAAGATCTTGCAGGACTCTACACATCTAAAAGAGATTTTACTGAAACCATAAATGTTAATAAAGAGATAGGTGATATTTATTTTTCTCAGAATATGTTTTCTGATGCTCTGGAAGTTTACGAGAAAGTTTTAGCTATATATTCTGATAAAGGCATCTATAATGAACAGATTCCTTATTATAAGAAGATAATAGAGATACTCATGTTAGAAGATAATATACATAAAGCATTACTATTTCAAAAGGATTTTATTTCCCTTCTTTTCAGCTCAAATGAATTAGATACTGCTATTGCCGAGTGTAAAGATATTATTCAGACATATATTAAATTAAATAAACTTGATGCTACTGTTAGTCTTTACCGTATTTTGTTTGATGAGTATCTAAAACTTGATAAATATGATGAGGTTATAAAGGAAGCTTTAGAGATAATTTCTTTATATAGGGAAAAAGGATTCCTTTTACAGGTAATAGAAATTTCTGAGATACTAAGTGAGGTATATGTTAAGTTAAATCAGGTTTCAGAAGCTATAGATATTCAGAAAAGTATTGGAGATATATATCTGTCGCAAAATAATGTACCTGAGGCTATAGAAAGCTATGATAAGGTGGTGGAGAAATTAGCTCAGGAGAATAGACAGAGTGATGCCATAGATATTTATAAGAAAATTATTGATCTGGTTCCTGAAAATTTGGATTACAGACAGAAACTTATAGAATTATATGGGAAAGGTGGAGATATAGATAAGGTAGTAAATGAATATTGTTCATTGATTAAGTCTCAGGCTAATAAGGGAGATATAGAAAAAGCATCAGATATATTCAAAAAAGCTTTAAAAGAGATTAATGACAGTCCATTACTTTATAGTTGTATAGCTAATATTTACTTTGATAATAAGATGTGGGATGAGGCTATTTTAAATTATTTAAAAATTCTTGACCATGACTCTGATTACCCGGGTGTGTATTCTAAATTAACTCTGACCTGTGTACGTAAAGGTGATCTTGAAGGTGCTGCTGAATGGGTAAAGAAATTGATTGCCGGAGGTAATGTCTATGAGATAGTGGATTATTTTAAGATTAATGAAACAGTTGATCCGGAAAAAGCAGAGATTTATTATAGCTGGGGAGTAATTTGCAAGAAAATAGGTTTTGTTGAAGATTCTATAAGGGCTTTTCAATCTGCTTCCAGGGACAGTTCTAAAAAGTTATCTTCTCTAAAAATGATAGGAGATTGCTTTTCCCAGGCTGGCTTTTTAGAATTAGCAGCTCGACAGTTCCGTAAAATATTGGAAATCAGTCTGGATGCCACTGGTATGTCTAAGGAAGACTATCTTGATTTACGATATAATCTGGGAAAAACTTTTGAAGAAATGGGTAAGTTCAAGGATGCTAAAAAAGCATATGAGGGAATTTGTGAAATTAATATAAAATTTAAAGATACTATGGAAAAGATTATGGAGTTAAGTAAAAAAATAGATAGTAAATAAAGAAAAGCAGGTTTATGATAACATAATTTAACGTTGAAGAGGATTATCCTCCTTTTTTGAAAGGATTTTATGAATGTATTTTGCAGATTTATCTCCTTTAGCTCAAATTTTATATCGAGTTGAGAAATTTTCTCGTAATAATATTGATACTCTCTGGATTGTATTTGGAATTTCTACATTCTTTTTTATAGTTCTTATTTTATGGTCAATTTTAGCAACTATAAGGAGAAAGGAAGACATGATTGTTATTTCTGAGTCTAAGATTTCACAATTTAAATCGATAAGTTCAACAGATCCTTTTGCTAAAACTGATGTAAATGTTTTTTCTGATGATATGGGTTATAAGTTAATTTCCACGGAAGAAGAAAAATTTTCCGCCACAGGAAATTATCTTATAAATTCATCTGGAGGTAATAAAGACTTAGATTTACTTCAATCTGAGATTGACATTTATGAAGATTCCTTTGCCCGGGAAAGGGATAATGTTATGTTGAATGAGGAAAGTTCAGCTTTTCAGTTATCCTCAGATAATGGAGATTTTGATTATTCCTCTGAGCTTGAAAAACCTTTGGAATTGACCTCATCTTTTGAACAGAAAGATGAGGATCTTTCAGGTTATTCAATAAAAGAAAAAAAATTGAATATTCCCGTGTTTGAACAGATGCCTCACATCCCTTCTGTGGAAAATTTTTCTAGAAAACAAATAAAGAAAATAGATTTGAAAATTCCCGAAAAAACTCTTGGATTTCCTTCTATAGAAGATTTTTCTAAAAAAGAAAGACCCAGGGAATCTCTTAAAATAGAACTCCCAAAGAAAGATATGGTATTAACTAAAAGTAATGAAAATAGTTTGTCTTCAGCTTTTCCTGAATTGCATGGAGATAGTGGAGTCCCTTTAAAAGCAATGAAAATTGAGTTGCCTCAAAAGGGAAAGATTGATGGTAAAAAAGATGGTACTGGAGATAGAATTAAGTTACCTCAAAAAAAGGCTAAATAAAGTTTAGTAAGCGTTCTGCTATCAGCATTCAGCTTTTGCTTACTATTCTGAGAGCGTTGTGTAGAGAGAAATATTTTATATGAAAAAGTCTATGGCTGATAGCTTAATAGCTGAGTGCTGATAGCCCATAGAATATAAATAGTAATTGTTAGTGGAGGTGTAATTTGTCTGCAGAAAATATTTTAAATGAATTTATTCGTCTTGGTGGAGTAGTGGCAAGTTTAATAGTTGATTTCAATGGTAAGATATTAAATAGTGTAGTAGAGAATTTTTCTCCTGATGATTTAAATGGTGTGGCAGAATTATCTTCTAAGGGTTTAAAATCTGCCGAGATTATGGGTCAGGAATTATCTAAGGGTGCTGTTACACATTCTGTTATTGAATATGTTGATAATGTTATTGCTATGGAACCTGTATCAGATAATAAAATTCTGGTTATAGTTGCTACTAAGGGTGCTAATTTAGGCAGAATAAGATATGAAGTGAGAAAACAAAAAAAAGCTTTAAGCTCTTTAATTTAATTTATATGCATAGGAATTTTTATTATTGCTAAATTATTAGATTCAGTAGCAATAAACTTATATGTTTAAGGCTATCATCAGGCAGCTATCAGCAATCAGCTTAAGGAAAAAAGGTGAAAGTTGATAGCTGAATGCTGATAGCTAATAATAATTTATTATATTTTATTTGTTTATTTGGATATTATGTATATATGAGTGATAAATTTTCATCTCACAAATCTTCAGAAGAGTTACTGGCTTTATATGAAATAGCTAAAGCTATTAATTCAACACTTGATATTTCAGAAGTACTTGAACTTATTATGAATATGACAATAAAATATTTAAACGCAGAAGCAGGTTCAATAATGCTTCTTAATGAGAAAAATGAATTAGTAATTAAGGTGGCTCATGGTTTAGATATGGCTAAATTAAAAGATGTATCAGTGAAAATTGGTGAAAGTATTTCCGGTAAAGTAGCCCTTACAGGAGAACCATTACTTTTAGTGGGAAAAGTTGATAATGGCGAATTTGTTAATATTGTGTCCAGAAAAGAAGATATAAAATCCAGCCTCTGTGTGCCTCTTAAAGTTAAATCTCAGTTAAGAGGTATTTTGAATTTGAGAAGGGCTTCTTCTGCCAAGGATTTTACTGAAGATCAACTTAAGTTTTTGGCTATGATAGCAGATGAGGCATCTATAGCAATTGAGAATGCTCGTCTTTATGATCTGGAGAAACATAGAGCACAGGAATTAGAAATTTTAAATCGTAAAATAACCTTTGAGAAAGTTAAGATGGAAGCAGTCCTTAAAAGTTTATCAGATGGTGTAATGGTTCTAAATGAGTTACATGAGATAATTTTAATTAATCCTGTTTTAGAAAAACTTTTTAAGGTAATATCATCTTCTGTTGAAGGTAAGAAGTATATAAATTTAATTTCTCATACTAATTTTAGAGATTTAATTGAAGGTACCAGAGAGGGAGATGAAGTTAATTCTATTGAGCTTTTTATAGCCAGTGAAGATAGAACTTTTGAGATAGTTTCTGCCAGTATAAGAGATTTGTTTTGTCAGATTTCAGGTAAAGTCATAATTTTTCATGATATAACACATATAAAAAAAATTCAGAATATGAAATCAGATTTTGTCTCTATGGTTACCCATGAATTACGTAGTCCTCTTACTTCAATTATAGGTTTTGCAGATATACTTCTTAGAAAATATCTGGATAAAAATAAAAGAAAAAAATATCTTGGTATTATTCATGAAGAATCTTCCAGGTTATTGGATCTTATAAATAATTTACTGAATTTATCCAGACTTGAAGCCGGATGTTATAATTTTAAGAAAGAAGAGCTGGATATGAGTATTATTATCCATGATGCTATAGATATGCTTTCCGCTCAGACTGAAAAACATAATATAATATTTGATCCCAAAGATTATATTTGCATCATTACAGGAGATAGAGATATGCTTTACAGAGTTATTATTAATTTGTTAAGTAATGCTATTAAATATTCTCCACATGGTGGTGACATTTTTATAAATTTATTAGATAAAGATAAATTTTGGGAGATAAGTGTAATTGATAAAGGTATAGGAATACCAGAGAATGTTATTCCCTGTTTATTTGAAAAGTTTTATCGTGGAGATAGTGAGATAATTAATCGTATAAGAGGTATTGGACTGGGTTTAGCAAATGTCAAATATATTCTTGAAGTTCATGGAGGAAGTATTAGAGTCGAAAGCGAAATTGATAAAGGAAGTAAATTTACCTTTTACTTACCGAAAGAAGGGAAAATTAATGATTAGTTTAGATAATCAGATCGATAATTATGAAGCTATGCTAATGCAAAATCCTGATGACCTGGTTTCGTTAATGTTATATGGAGAGGCTAATTTTAGGAGGGGTAAAAAACTAGCTGCTATATCTGCTTATCAAAAAATTATAAAAATTGAGTCTAATAATATAAAAGCCAGGAATGCTCTTGGGAGGATATATTTGTCCCAGAAAATGATTGATGAAGCTTATAATGAACTTTTAACTGTCCTGGATATGGAGAGTAACAACATAGAGGCCAGATTTTTGTTAACCCAGACTCAGAAGTTGTTTTCTCCACTTTCAGAAGAAATTTCATTAAGATTAAACAATTTATCAACTTTTAGCCCTGCTCTGAAAGAAATTCGTTATTTTTTAAATCAACTACTAAATGAAAAAGAAGAAGCTGAGAAACAGATTACTGAATACCAGACTAATTTAAATAATAACCCAGATGATGTATTTTTGGAATTTGACATTCAAATGTGTCTGAAGCGTAAGAGTGATATAGAAGAAATTATTTCTTTTGTTAAACAGACTGAGGAACAGGAATTAGAGAAAATCAGGCAGGAAGAAGAAGAAAGATTGAGGAAAGAAGAAGAAGAACGTCTCAGGCAGGAAGAAGAAGAAAGATTGAGGAAAGAAGAAGAAGAACGTCTCAGGAAAGAAGAAGAAGAACGTCTCAGGAAAGAAGAAGAAGAACGTCTCAGGAAAGAAGAAGAACGTCTCAGGAAAGAAGAAGAGAAGAGACTGAATGAAGATACACTTCAAAAATTAGGTGAACTTTTTGTTCCCAATCTTCAGGATTTTGCTTCCAATAAAATGGTGGCAGAAGTTTTACTGGTCAATATAGATGGTTTAATTGTTAAGCGTTCTACTCCTCATAGTTTTGAAAGTGATAAGTTTGGCTATTTAGTTTCTGATGGAGTTTCTATGGTGAAAACATGGAAATCTATGGAATTCTGGGTCAGTGAATATCTACAGGGTTTGATATTTATCAAGATGATAGCCAAAGATTTACTTCTTATTGTAAATGGTGGAAGTGGTAGTAATTTTGGTGCTCTCAAAATTGTTATTGATAGAAATGAGAAGGAGCTTATAAAAACTCTCCGCGAATCTGAGTTTTCCTACCTTCTGGCTGATAATTGAGTAGAAAGCAGGGTGCATTCTGATTATTAGATGGAGAGTACCTTTATTTATAGTTATCAGTATTATATTGTTATATGCGCCACTGGACTGGGGAGGGCGTCATATGAGAGCGGCCACCCTGATTCATTTGTTTGTATTTATATTATTTCTTCTGGTATTTTTTTTGGAAAAGACTAAAAAATCGCCTTATCTATCCCCTTTTATATTATTATTTATTTTCTGGATGTTTTTATCAACCAGTTATTCTATTTGTTTGAGACCCAGTATAGAGGAACTTGTAAGACTGGTAGATTATATGGTTTTAGCCTGGATATTAGGCATATTTGTAGATAAAAGACTGTTGAATTCCTTAATAGTAGTTATTGTTACTGCCGGTGGAGTAGTTGCTTTTGCAGGAATTGTCTTTTTAGTGATTTCAGGGGGACTTAACGTCAGGATATATTCGACTTTTTATCAAAGTGATGCTTTCGCGGGTTACTTAATTATTCTTATTCCACTTGCCATAAGTCTTTCAAATGAAAACCTGTCTTTTCTTCCAAAGGTTTTTTCTATGGTTTTAAGTGTTATATTGTTAAGTTGTCTTTTTATGACTCACTCCCGTGGCGGCTGGCTCAGTCTGATAGTAGTGTTTATAGTATTTTTATGGGCTTTACGAAAACAAGAAATTGGAAAGGTCTTTTTTAGATTAGTTTTTTATCTTATAAGTGCTATTATGTTTGTTTATTTTTTCCCTAATATCAGTAAGGATAATCCTATGCAATCAGTGGTTCAAAGGGCGACTACCATAGTGGATTTAGAGCATTCATCTGTAATGGCCAGATTTCAATTCTGGGAAGGTGCTGTTAAAATATCACTAAATAATCCTGTTATGGGAATAGGTCTGGGTAATTTTGGTCGCGTTTATCCACGTTTTCAGAAGAATGTCTTATATTTTTCTCATTATACCCATAATTATTATGCTCAAATGGCTGCTGAAACCGGTATAATTGGTTTTATTTTTTTTATGTTAATTATATTTACTGTTCTTTTCTGGGGCTTTAGATTAATCTTTAGGGGAAAATTAAGTTGTTTTGAAGTCGATGATGTGGCCCTTAACCAGTTGGTAAGAATAAAAATATTATGTAAGGAAAAGCTCATGACGTTAAAGGCCCTGTCTGATAGACAATTTAGTAGTGAAGAATTTATAGAAGAATTGACAAAGTTTGAATTTACAGAAAATGAAATTAAGGAGATATTAACATATTCTGATAGAGGCTATTATATACGCTCTGTAGGACTTTTTTGTGGTATTCTGGGTTCTATGATACACTCCTTTTTGGATGTAGACTGGAATTTTCCTGCTATTCCTCAATTATTCTGGATTGAAATAGGAATGTTTTTTATTTTTATCTCTTCGATCTTACCTTCAAAAAGGTTTACTCTACCGGGGTGGAGTAGCATTTTTTCTCTGGTAGCCAGGATAATAACAGGATTGATTTTATTTCTTACCCTTTTGTTATATCTGTGTTTTTGGAAAGGAGAAATAGCTCAGGATAAGGCCAGATTGTTTCAGGAACAGGGAGATTCTATTAATGTTCTTTTCTGTCTGGAAGAAGCTATAAAATGGGATCCTTTGAATCCAGAGTATCATAGGGATAGAGGAAGAGTATTATTTAGTTTATATAAACTTTCCAAGAAGAAGACTGAGTATTTAGATTATGCAATTATGGAACTTGAAAAAGCAGTCTTTTTAGATTCTTATAAGGCAGCTTATCATTGTGATCTTGGCCATTATTATATTGAAAAATATTATTCAGGGAAAAAAGAATTTCTCCATAAAGCTAGAGAACAATTTAAGATAGCTATAGTAAATGATCCTGTGAATTATCCACAGTTTTATAGCACTCTTGCTCAAATTTATCTCCTGAAACAAAACACTGCTGATGCTGAGAAAATATATTTAAAAGGTGCCAATGTAATGAAAAATTTAAGAGATATAAACAGATTATGGTCTTTTCGAAAAGAAAGCTTCAGATCTCAATTAATAGTTGCAAATTTCGGCCTGGCTGAACTTTATATGTCTATGAAAAAGATAGATGATGCTAAGAAATACTATGCAAGGGTATTAGAGCTAGAACCTGGTCGTTTTGATGCGAACTATGGTACAGGTATGGCATATTTGTCAGAAGAAAATTATAAGAAGGCAGAGTTTTACTTACTTGAGTCTATTAGTGCCCATTCTTCACTTAATAGTAATGAAATTTTAAACTGGACACATTTAGTGACTTTGTTAAAAGAACATAAATCTCCTTTTACACAAAAACTATGGAACTTTCTTGACCAGGATACTAAAGTAATTCTTGAATCCTGGGACGTGGAACATAACTCTGATGACGAATTTAAATCAAGTCTTATAAATAATATAAATAAGATTTTTTTAGAGAAGAATCTTTATGATAAAAATATCTTTGGAAATATTAATCTTCCTGTGGAAATAAAAACACTTTTAGATATGGGTCAGGAGAATTTATCTTTAAGTCAGAAGAAAAGATTGAACCGTCTTTTATTTGAAGTTATTTATGGCGAAGAAATAACAAAAAGTCAGCTTGATGATATTTCTGAACTTTACTATTTGATTGGCCTATGTAATTCTAAAGAAAAAAACTATAAAAAAGCAAAAGCTTATTTAGAATTATCCCTGAAATTTAATCCGAAGTTTATACCGACTTTTATTGAATTAGGACAGATTTATGAAGATGAAGGACAGATTAATAGAACCAGGAAATTATGGCAAAAGGCTTTAGAAATAGACCCGAATAATTCGGTATTAAAGTTTTTATTGGACAATAATTATGACACTTCTTCAAAAGATCGTAAAAAGGATCTTTGATATATTTATTTCAATAATAGCAATTTTAACCTTTTGTCCTGTGAGTCTGGTTATTGCTATTTTAATAAAGCTTGAGTCACAGGGGCCTGTTTTTTTTACCCAGACCAGAGTTGGTAAAGATGGTCGTGACTTTATAATATATAAATTCAGAACTATGGTAGAAGGTGCCGAACATCTGGGAGCAGGTCTTGAGATTGAGAAGAAAGACCCCAGAATAACAGTTATCGGTGCTTTATTAAGACGTACCAGTCTGGATGAATTTCCGCAATTTATAAATATATTAAAAGGAGAAATGAGTTTTATAGGCCCCAGACCTACTGTACCTTCACAGGTTGATAAATACACTCCCAGACAAAAGAGAAGGTTAGAAATAAAACCCGGGTTAACCGGACTTGCCCAGGTAAGTGGCAGAAATACTCTTTCCTGGGCTGAAAGAATAGAACTTGATATAGAGTATATAGATAATTACTCATTATTACTGGATATGAAGATATTTTTAAAGACTTTTGGAGTTGTTCTTTTTTCTAAAGATGTATATGGCAAGAATGGAAATAAAGGGATTTAAATGGTGCAAAGTGAAAAATAAGGATTGATTTATATTTCACGAATAAGGAGCGGTATAATTATCAAGAAAGGAAACTAATAATATGGATAAACGAATACTTATTACCGGGGGGGCAGGTTTTTTAGGATCCCATCTGTGTGAACTTTTTCTGGAAAAAGGATATGAGGTTATATGTATAGATAATCTGATTACAGGTAACCTTAATAATATCAGTCATCTTTTTGGTCAGGAAAGATTTAAATTTATAAAACACGATGTGACTAATTTTATTTATGTAGAAGGAAAACTGGATTATATACTTCACTTTGCTTCTCCTGCAAGCCCTATTGATTATCTTAATTTTCCAATACAGACTCTTAAGGTAGGTTCCCTTGGCACTCATAAGGCTTTAGGTCTTGCCAAGGAAAAGA
Organism: Bacillota bacterium; assembly: GCA_022704525.1. GTDB lineage: Bacteria > Vulcanimicrobiota > SpSt-956 > SpSt-956 > JAKJGF01 > JAKJGF01. Next base: position 17,098 of record JAKJGF010000073.1, read on the forward strand.
ATGCAACCTTTCTTCTTGCTTCTACATCTGAAATATATGGCGATCCTCTTGTCAATCCACAATCGGAAGAATACTGGGGAAATGTTAATCCTGTAGGTCCCCGGGGGGTTTATGATGAAGCCAAGAGATTTGCTGAAGCTATGACTATGGCCTATCATCGCTATCATGGTGTAGATACGAGGATTGTTCGTATATTTAATACTTATGGACCCAGGATGCGTCCTTTTGATGGAAGAGTTGTTCCCACATTTATAAATCAGGTATTGGATGGAGAAGACCTTACGGTTTTTGGTGATGGATTACAGACAAGAAGTTTCTGTTATGTTAAAGATCTTATTGAGGGTATATACAGTTTACTTCTTTCAAAAGAAATTAATCCTGTTAATATAGGTAATCCTGAAGAAAGAACAGTAATTGATTTTGCCCGTCTAATTTTAGAGTTAATGAATAGTGATAGGAAAGTGATTTTTAAGCCTCTTCCTGTAGATGATCCTAAAGTCAGGCGGCCGGACATCACCCGTGCCAGAGAAATACTGGGATGGAATCCTGCAATAGGTATTGAAGAGGGACTTATGGCTACTATTGAGTATTTTAGAAGAATGCGTGAGAAGTGAAAAGTGAAAAGTAATGAGTTAACTACTGGTCACCTATTACCGAATACCGTTCACTCATCACCTGCCACTCATTACCTATTACGCATCACGCATTACGCACAAAGGAGATAGTATTATGAATAAACCTGCAATTTTAGGAGGTAAACCGGCTTTTACTCCGGCCTTACCTTTTCTCAGACCTTTTTTGCCATCTTATGAAGTTATGGAAAATGACTTAAAGAGTATATTTTCCAGTGGTATCCTTACTAAAGGAAAATATCTTAAAGAATATGAATCTGTATTGAAGAGACATCTGGGTGTAGATCATGCTGTGGGAGTTTCGAGCTGTACCCTGGGACTTGTTATGGTTCTTCGATGTCTTGAATTGAAAGGTAATGTAATAGTTCCCAGTTTTACTTTCCCATCTACAATTCATGCCATTATGTGGAATAAGTTAACCCCTCTTTTTGTGGATTGTCATAATGAGACTTTTAATTTAGATCCTTCACTGGTTGAAAAAGCTATTAATTCAGAAACTTCTGCTATTTTAGCAGTACACATATTTGGAAATCCTGCAGATGTAGAGGTTCTGGAAGATATTGCCAGAAGATATAAATTGAAGTTAATCTTTGATACCGCCCATGGATTTGGTTCAGAACTGAATGGGAAACCCCTTGGAATATATGGTTGTGCTGAGGTTTTTTCTACAAGCCCCACAAAACTTCTTATTACCGGTGAAGGTGGAGTAGTAACTACTGGTGATGATGAGCTGGCAGAAAAAATAAGAATCGGTATTGAATATGGAAATCCCGGTGATTATGACTGTCTTTTTGCAGGGCTTAATGCCCGGTTATCTGAAATCAATTCTTTAACAGGTATTTATTCTTTTTCTTTACTGGAGGAGAATGCAAAAATTAGAAATCGACTGGTTGAGCTTTATAAAAAATATCTTTCTTCTATTCCGGGTATTACTTTTCAGAAAATAAATGGAAAGAGTTCTTATAAAGATTTTGCTATTCTCGTAGGTTCTGAGTATGGTCTTTCAAGGGATCATCTATGGAGAGCACTGGAGTCTGAAGGTGTGATAACAAGAAGGTACTTCTATCCTCCCAATCACCTTCAGAAAGCATTAAAATATTTAAATTCTAATTATAATTTACCGGTTACAGAGGAAATCGCAGAACGTGTTCTCTGCCTTCCAATTTATTCATCTATGAGTGATGATGTGATTGCAAAGGTTTCAGAAGTCATATATCGTATTTATGAAGCGAGGGATGAAATTAAAAGCAATCAGCTGTTAGCAGTCAGCAGTCAGGTATAATTTAATGAGGATAAGTATTCTCCCTTAAGTCGTTTTTACTTACCATATTCTAAAGCTGATAGCTAATAGCTGATAGCTGATAGCTATTATGTTTAACTGGCAACAAAAGATTTTTCTCATCATAATTGATTTAATTCTTATACCTTCAGGTATTTTGCTGGCCTTTATTGTCAGATTTTTTGAAGAAGAAAATGGTTTTTTCCTTATGCTAAAATGGATGGCTGGCATTGAATTAATAAAAATTATTTTTCTTGTTCTATCATGTATTATTGTTTTCTATATTTTTGGTCTTTATGGAAAGGTATGGCGTTATGCAGGTGTAGCTGAGGTAGTGTTAATTTTTAATGCAGTTACACTCTGTTTTATTATATTTTCTATCCCTGTTTTTATAAGTGGTGGTAAATTTTATCCAAGAAGTATAACAATAATTTCGTGGCTTTTCTGTCTCAGTCTTGTAGGAGGAATCAGAATGCTTCTTAAATGGGTAAGTTTGAGACAAAAGAAAAGCAGTAATTTGTCACGAAATATTTTAGTAGTGGGCACCGGTGATGAAGGGGAGGCTTATGTGAGAGAACTTTTGCGCCAGAAAGATATTCAGTACTGGCCTGTTGGTTTTGTAGATGAAGATAACAGGAAAAAAAATGTAAAGATTCATGGAGTTCCTGTACTGGGAGTAATTGATGATATACCCCAGTTCGTTTCTAAATACAATGTTAAACAGGTGATAATAGCTCTTCCTTTTATATCGGGTCAGCTTATAAATAGAATCTTGGCTATAGGTAAACAGATTGGAGTACATATATCTATTATTCCTTCTGTTTCTGAGATACTTGATGGCAGGGTGACTTTAACTCAGAGCAGGGAAGTAAGAATTGAAGATTTACTCGGAAGAGAACCAGTTAAATTTGATAATCCTGATATTGCAGATTTTATAAAAGGTGAGAGAATTTTAGTAACAGGTGCGGGAGGTTCTATTGGAAGAGAACTCTGTCGTCAGATATTGAATTTTAAGCCAGAGTTTCTGGCTCTCCTTGGACATGGAGAAAATAGTATTCATGAAACCTGGCTTGAATTAAATCGGAAATCTTCCGGAGTAGAAATGACTCAGATAATAGCAGATATTCAGAATAGAGGTAAAATCTCCAGGATCTTTGAAAAATATAAATTTACCGTTGTTTTTCACGCTGCTGCTCATAAACATGTGCCTCTTATGGAGGCAAATCCGGATGAAGCTATATCAAATAATATTTTAGGCACCAGAAATCTGATTGACGCTGCCAGTAAATATAAAGTCAAAAGCTTTGTAATGGTCTCTACTGATAAGGCAGTAATTCCTACCAGTATTATGGGTGGTACAAAAAAAGTGGCAGAGCTTATTGTAAGGGCCTATGCTAATGATTCTAAGACTAAATTTATAATAGTTCGTTTTGGAAATGTTCTTGGTAGCAGGGGGAGTGTAGTTCAAACCTTTCAACACCAGATAAGGCTTGGTGGACCTGTTACTGTAACTCATCCGGATATGACACGTTATTTTATGACTGCCCCTGAAGCAGTTTTATTAATACTTCAGTCTGCTTCTATGGGAAAGGGAGGAGAAATTTTTCTTCTGGATATGGGGAGACCCCTTAATATACTTACTCTGGCGAAGAATCTTATAGAACTTTCCGGTTATGAACCTGATAAAGATATACCTGTAGTTTTTTCAGGGCTACGTCCGGGAGAGAAGCTCTCTGAACGTCTTTATGATGATGAAGAAGAACTTATTAAAACCAGTAACCCCAAGATTTTACTTGTTAAAGCAAAACCTGTAAATAGAGAAATTATAATTAAAGACATAGAATATATTGAAAAACTTTCAAATGAAATGTTATATCCTGATTTACTTAAAAAACTTAAAGATATAGTACCTACACTGCTTCAGGAATATGATAAGTAAGGGTGCAACAGTTAACTATAAGCTATCAGCTGAAATTGGTGAAATCTTGCAGAATTTAAAAAAGAAAGATTTGAATTTTATAGAAGATCGTAATGACCTTAAGGGTCAGTGGAAAAAATCCTGGTTATTATTTGAGCATTTTTATCGCTTTCTAAAAGATAAAGGCTTAAAACCTGAAACCATATCTTCTAAAGTTAACAGCGTGGTTATTTT
>JAKJGF010000074.1 GCA_022704525.1 Bacillota bacterium
TGAAGAAACGTTTAAATTTAAACATATATTTATCTTTCCCAGGTTATAAGGCGATTTTGATACAACATCTTCATAAAAGTTACAAGTCTCGGAATAGCAGGTTCTATACGAGAACCAAATTCTTCCTGAAGAGAAGAGGCAACTTCTTCGAGAGTTCTTTTACCATCACAGAGAGTCCAGACTTTTTTCCCTATATCATCAAGTTCCAGAGTACTTTTACCGGGTACTTTGAAAAATTTCTGACAGAATCTATCTATAACAGTATCCCTGGAAATCTCTAAAAAAAACTTACCCTTCTTTTTGACACAATTTACATAGCCGGATTTTACAGGTTTAAAATTTAAAATATTTTCTTTTGAAAGTCCCGGGTTAAATAACATAATTCTGAGATAAACCTGACTTTCCTTCTTTATTAGTGAAAAGTGAAAGGTGAAAAGGATTTCTTTTCACTTTTCACTTCTCACTTCTCTACTCTTTCATAGCATAAAAATACAGATAACATGCCAGAGCAAGAAATAAGCCAATAGAAATTATATCCTGAAAACCTCCGGCCCAGGTTGAACCAATATTTATAAACTCAATATAACCGAAGCCGGCAAGTATTGCAATAAAAACACCCATAAGAGCATCACCGGCAATAAGTCCTGACCCTATGAGTAATCCCTTATCCAGTCTCGTTTTTAATAATTCCTGATCTTTCGTCATTTTCTTAACAATCCAGCTTACAATACCACCGATCATAACAGGGGTACTGAGACTGAGAGGCAAATAAAGACCTATAGAAAAGGTAAGGGCAGACGCACCCAGTAATTCCACTACAAGAGAAATAAACATACCTACAAATACAAGAATCCACGGCAAATTGGCTTCCATTACACCCTGAATGACTATAGCCATAAGACTTGCCTGAGGTGCAGGCATGTCTTTACTTCCCAGATGATATATCTCATCAAGCTTTAAAATCGTATATCCTATAAAAAGACAGGAGGCAAATACACCGAGCATCTGTGCAATCTGAACTCTGCTCGGTGTTGCTCCAACAATAAAGCCTGTTTTTAAATCCTGTGACGTATCACCTGCTATGGCTATAGCTATACAGACTATTGCTCCTACGGTAAGAGATGCCACATTTCCTGTCTGTCCCTGAAAACCGGCAAATTTTAATATAACTGTTGTCGCAAGAAGTGTGGCTATAGTCATACCGGAAACAGGATTTGAGGAAGATCCAACAATACCTACAATTCTGGAAGAAACTGTAGCAAAAAAGAACGAAAAAATCACCGTGAGAATTGCTCCTGTAACACCTATCTGAGGAAGCAGATTCAATCCCGGTATACAGGGTAATAGAGCTATGAGAATAGTTATAACGATAGCACCACTTATAACCCAGAACATAGAAATACTCCGGGAGGTTCTCACCTGTTCATCATGAACACCTTTAAAGACCTTCATTATTTCCTGAAAACCAAGTCTGAAGGATTGTGTTATAATAGGCAGTGATTTCATAAGACTGCAGAGTCCTCCAAAGGCAACTCCACCGGCCCCTATATAACGGATATAATTTTTCCATATACCTACAGCATCGAGATTTCTTATGAGTTCTGTTGCAGGTAAAACAGGCTCAGCAATATTGGACCCCAGATATGATATAAGAGGAATAAGGACAAACCATGACGTGAGACCTCCTGCAAGCATCATAGAAGATACCTCTATACCTATTATAAATCCCACGCCAAGTAAAGCAGGAAGTGTATCAAAACCTAAAAGGCCATTATTTATACCTTTTATATGCCATTCAGGAGAAGATTTCCATAATTTTGTACCTTCACAGAGAAATTTATAAAGACCACCCAGAGCAATAGATAAAAACACCGGTATTGCCTGGGAGCCTCCTTTATCTCCTGCTATGAGAACCTCTGCACAGGCAGTTCCTTCAGGGTAAAGGAGTTTGCCATGTTCCTGGACTATGAGATATCTTCTGAGAGGTACCATAAAAAGAACACCAAGAATACCACCGAGAACAGACATTACAAACATCTGTAAAATAGAAGGATTTACTTTCCAGATAATAAGTGCCGGTATTGTAAATATTACACCTGCCGCAAGGGATTCAGCTGCGGCGGCAAGATTTTGAACTATATTATTTTCAAGTATGGTTCCTCTCCGAAGGAGACCTTTAAGTATTCCCATGGATATAACAGAAGCAGGTATAGTGGCACTAACTGTCATACCTACTCTGAGTCCTAAATAAGCATTGGCAACACCGAAAATAATGGCAAGAATTATTCCAAGGCCAATACTCAAAATTGTAAATTCTGGTATAATCTGATCAGCTGTAATATATGGTTTAAACTGATCACCTGAGGTTAATTTTGTTGTTACAGAAGTCTCTTCAGACATTTTTTCCCTCCTCTTCTCTTGAAACAATCAATTCTTTAGATATTCTCTCTGCCAGTTTATCTGTATTAATTGCAGAAAGAAGTAACTGCCTGTTTTCTAAAACTATAACAGATTTAGTCTTTCTTCCGTGAGTAACATCAAGAACATTTCCATCTTTTTTACCGTTAATTATCATACGTTTCACAGGAGCAGAATCAGAATTCATAATTGCTATAATTTTATCTATTAAAACGTAATTTGAAAAACCTGTATGGAGAAGCTTTTGACGCATTATATATTACCTGTTTTCTATAAGAAAAGTTCTGAGGAATTTCGACATAAATCCTTTAAACCCTTGTTAAGGAATCGAAATTATATCTTTTCTCCCTTATCCATTCTGTTCATCCAAACAGTAAGCTGAGGAAAGGCAATCTCGATTCCTTCCCTGTCAAAAGCATTTTTTACTCTTAGATAAAGTTCCCTTTTAAACTGCCACTGTTCGCTGGGAGCAGTTTTCAGGAGCATACGGAGTTTTATAGAAGAATCAGCAAGTTCATTTACTCCGAGCATTACAGGATCTTCCAGTACTTTCTCAGGATGTTCGTCTTTCAACTTTCTTCCTGTTTCAACCATAATATCCATTGCCTTTTTCAGATCAGTATTATAGGTAACACCTATGATACAATCAACCTGGCTCCAGGTGGAAGAGAAATTTTCTACGACACGAATAGTCGAATTTGGTATGGTAATAAGACTTCCTCCCATATCACGAATTCTGGTGACTCTCATATTAAAATCCTCTACTGTTCCCGTAAAATTTCCTGTTCTGATAACATCTCCTACGGCAAATTGATCCTCTATTACAATAAAGCTGCCTGCCACAATATCTTTCAAAAGATCCTGTGCGGCAATCCCCAGTCCTACACCAATAATTCCTGCTCCTGCAAGGCCTGTAGCCAGATCCACATGGAGTGATTTGAGAAAAATAAGTCCTCCTACAATATAAAGGCCTGTTTTAATAAACAAACTGATAATCAATTTAAACATAGTAAGTCTGTGAGTTGCCCTTGCATTTTCTATTATTTCATGACCTTTCAGTTTTTTTGTAAGATCAAAATAATGCTTTATAAACTGATCAAGAGGTCTGGAAATTGTATCAATTATTACCAGTATAATGATAAGTGTCAGTATTGGATTTAAAATATAATCTAAAAGACCTTTACTCCAGGAACGACTTACCGGAAAAATCCAGAGTATATAGTAAATAATCAGAAGCCATACAAGCAATATCATAAAATATGCAGGTCTTTTAATCCATTTGTGACATATAATAAAAGCAGCTATAGTAAGCAATATTCCTGTTATAATTGCTATTACAGAATATATGAAAGCTTCTCTTTCATAGCCTTTGCCCTTCTCCTTTACAGCTTTATCAAGACTTTTTTGAAGTTCATCACGCCAGTGAGCAGTCAACTGACTTACAGTCATTTTGCTATAAGCAGCATCTCTATTGGTAACTGAAATAAGATATACTCCTTCACTTTCCAGTACAGGAGTATCTTCAACTATGCTAATTTTAACATAAGGAGACTTTTCCGCTCTTTCCAGGACTTCCTCAAGTCTTCTCTCGAGAATATATGCTCTGTCAGAAGCACTCAATTCTGAATCAGCATAGATTTTAATAACAGGCCTGTGATTGAGCATAACAGTTGTCTCACCGGGACTCAGATTAATATATGGTACAGGAGTGCATGTGCCTGAAGGTATCTGAGTCGATACAGGACGGGGAGGTAAAATCACAACAGGTGTCTTAGTAATAGAGGGTGAAACTGTAGTGAATAGATTATTCGGCTCATTTCTCGATGGAGAAGGAACAGGAGTTTCCCGGGACACCAAAATCTGTGCCGGGAAAAAACAGATAAATAAAACTATTGTTAATGAAACTATTTTTCTGTAAATCTTAAAATCCATAAAAAGAAATTCTTCTACAGTAATTACTTTTCCTGCTAAATCCCCTATGTTCAGAGATAAAAATTTCCAAGAAATGATTATCATTTACTGAGGTGAAAAGTGAGAAGTGAAAAGGAGGAAATCCTTATTTTCTCTGGCTTACATAATTTCAAAATATTAATTATTTATGCTCAGGTCAGTAAAAGGATTTAAAAAGATTTTCCTTAAAGTAAGGCTTTAAGTAGAGGAAATTATTTTTCTTCGAGTTTTTTAATTCTGGTTTCATGGTTTTTGAATTTATAACCCACTGCATCTATAAAATCACCGACAATATTAACCAGTTTTGACACCTCGCTTTTTATACCCTGCACTTCTTCATGTATCCCTTCCATAGCTTTTCCTATTACAATCTGGTTGGCTTCTAAATTAGCAAGGATTTTATCATGTCTTTCTATCGATTTATCGAGCCTTTCAATTATAGCTCTGTCATTTTTTCGGGATTCTGCCAGTTCTTCAATGGCTTTTTCAATTCTGTCAATTCTCTTTTCCATAATTATCTCACCTCTTCTCAATCTAATTATATTAAGTATTTCACTTCTGTCAATATTTTTCATTGGTTTCTTTGATTCGTAATTTGGATTTATTTGATAAAAAATAGATTCAAATGCACCATTTTTAACATAGAGTGTTTCAAATAAAACATAAAGAGCCAGCTCTAAGGAACCGGCTCTTTACTTTTACAAACCCCTTTAGAGACTTGCTAACTTCTTATAATACTCAAAGCGTCTCTTTGCATCCTTTTCTGCCGCTTCAAAGAGAGCTTCCGCTTCTCCGGGGCATATACGTGTAAGGGTTCTGTAGCGATTTTCATTCTTAATATATTTATCAAAGGATACTTTAGGATCTTTTGCTTCAAAGATCAAGGGATTCTTACCATCCCTGGCAAGTCTGGGATCATAACGGTATATAGGCCAGTAGCCGGCTTCTACTGCCAGTTTTTGCTCATCCTGCGTCATACGCATATTAATCCCGTGATTGATGCAGGGAGAATAGGCAATTATGATTGAAGGACCCTCATAAGCTTCTGCTTCGAGGAATGCTTTCAATGTCTGATTGCGGTTTGCTCCCATAGCAACAGAAGCAACATACACATAACCGTAGCTCATAGCCATAAGGCCAAGGTCTTTTTTACCGGTTCTCTTTCCTGCAGTGGCAAACTTTGCCGTTGCAGCAAGAGGAGTAGCTTTAGAAGACTGACCCCCTGTATTTGAATAAACCTCTGTATCAAGGACAAGTATATTCACATTGTAATTGCAGGCAATGACATGGTCAAGACCGCCGTAACCTATATCATAGGCCCATCCATCTCCACCTATAGCCCATATACTCTTATCTACAATATAATCCTGAAGTTCTATAATCTTCTCTATAAAAGGTCTGCTTTCATCTGTACTATGAGAAAGTGCTTCAGGAAGTAGATCATGCACTTTTTTTGCCGAAGCTTTTGCATCAAGACCAGTTGATTTCCAGAGTTCCTTACTCTTTTTCAAAGCTTCTTCAAGTTCATTAATAGTTCCCAGGGAAAGTAATTTATCAATATTATAGAGAAGCTGTTTTCTATTAGAATCTACAGCCAGACGAAAACCGAAAGCATATTCGGCATTATCTTCAAAGAGGGAATTAGCCCAGGCAGGACCTTTTCCTTCTTTTGTAACACAGTATGGAATTGTTGGGAAAGTTCCTCCGTAAATGGAAGAACAACCTGTGGCATTGGCTATTATCATTCTGTCTCCGAAAAGTTGTGTCGCAAGTTTTACATAGGGTGTTTCACCACAGCCGGCACAGGCCCCTGAAAATTCAAAGAGAGGTTGTAAGAACTGGCTTCCCTTCAAAGTATTCGGGTCAATACCATCAACTACATTATCAGGAAGATTATCAAAGAATTCAGCATTCTTCTTCTCCCCTGCAGATCGTTCCTCAGAAAGGGTCTTAAATACCAGGGCTTTTGTTTTGGCAGGACATGTTTCAACACAGTTACCGCAACCCACACAGTCTTCAATATACACTTGAATCTTATATCTAAGATCTCTGTTGTTTTTTGTACTGGACTTAATAGTTTTAAAGGTTTCCGGAGCATCTTTCAGGTTCTCAGGGTCAATCTGTTTTGCTCTGATAGTGGCATGAGGACAAACAAAGGCACACTGATTACACTGAATACAATTCTCTGCTATCCAGTGAGGAACAAATGGTGCTACACCGCGTTTTTCGAGCCTGCTCGTTGCTGTTGGAATAGCTCCATCAAGAGGCATCTTTGACACAGGGATACTGTCACCTTTCAGACGCATAACAGGTTCTATAACATCTTTAGCAAAGGAAATGGCATCATGAGGGATTAAAGTTGGAGTAAGGGCAGTTTTATTTATACTATCAGGTATCTTAACCTGAACAAGAGCATCGGAAGTACGATCCACACAGTCCCAGTTCATCTTTACAACCTCTTCGCCTTTTTTAGCAAAGGTCTTTTTAAGGGCATCCTTCATCAATCCTATTGACTCTTTTTCAGGTAAAACTCCAGAAATCTTAAAAAATGCTGCCTGCATAACTGTACTTATACGGTTACCAAGTCCCACTTCCTGTGCAATTTTCAAAGCATCAATATTATAAAATTTAAGTTTTTTATCTATAATAGCTCTCTGAAGGTCTTCTGTAAGATGGTCAAAAACCTCTTCCGAGCTCCAGGGAGAATTCAGAAGGAAAGTACCACCTTCTCTGATACCTTCTAAAAGATCATAACGGCCTATATAAGCGGGATTATGACAGGCTACAAAATCCACATCTGTCAATAAATAGATAGACTGAATGGGTTCTTTCCCGAATCTGAGATGAGAAACGGTTATTCCTCCGGATTTCTTTGAATCATAAGAGAAATAAGCCTGACCATACATGGGTGTATTATCACAGATTAACTTTATGGAGTTCTTATTTGCACTCACTGTACCATCAGAACCGAGTCCCCAGAATTTACATCTTATTATTCCCTTCTGTTCAGAATTAATTTTTTCTTTTATCTTTATAGATTTATGAGACACATCATCTGTAATACCCACTGTAAAGTTATGAAAACACTCATTATCTAAATGATCATAAACGGCTTTCACCATATTCGGCGTAAATTCTTTTGAAGACAGTCCGTAACGACCGCCTACAATCAAAATCCCGCTGCCGCAGAGTGCTGCTTTTACATCCATATAAAGAGGTTCTCCGATAGAACCGGGCTCTTTTGTTCTGTCCAGAACAGCTATCTTCTTTACAGTAGCAGGTATTGCCTTTTTAAAAGCTTCCACAGAGAAGGGACGATAGAGGCGGACCTTTATAGCTCCGACTTTTTCGCCACGTTCTTTAATAAGATAATTTACTGTTTCTTCAATGGTTTCACAACCACTGCCCATGGCAATAATTATTTTTTCTGCATCCTTTGCGCCCACATAATCAAAGAGATGGTAATGACGGCCAAACTTCTCCCCAACTTTATCCATATATTCCTGAACAATCCCGGGGGTTGCGTCATAATAATTATTGACAGTTTCCCTACCCTGGAAATAAACATCGGGATTCTCTGCACCTGTTTTCGAATAGGGTTTTTCAGGTTTTAATGCTCTTTCACGAAATTCCCTGATATAATCCATGTCAACAAGTCCCTTAATATCTTCATATTCGGGGACATAAATCTTCATTATTTCATGAGAAGTTCTAAAACCATCAAAAAAATTAAGAAAAGGCACTCTTGATTTAAGAGTGGCAAGATGTGATACAATGGCAAGATCAAGGACTTCCTGTACAGATCCTGCTGCTATTAACGCATATCCTGTACCTCTTGTGGCCATAACATCGGAATGATCGCCAAAGATAGACAGGGCCTGACAGGCAAGAGAACGGGCCGACACATGAAATACTGTAGGAAGCATTTCTCCTGCAATTTTAAACATATTGGGCACCATAAGCATAAGGCCCTGAGATGCTGTAAAGGTTGTAGTCATAGCTCCCGCGCTGAGGGCTCCATGAACAGCTCCTGCTGCTCCCCCTTCAGATTGCATCTGAATTACCTTTACAACCTGTTCAAAGATATTCTTTCTTCCCTGGGCAGCCCACTCATCTGCAAGTTCGCCCATTACGGAAGATGGAGTTATAGGGTAAATAGCTGCTACTTCACTGAAGGCATAAGCCACATACGTAGCAGAGGTATTACCATCAAAGGGTTCCATTTTTTGTTTAACCATAAATTTACTCCTTTCATTTGTTTTATAAAATTAATATAAGGTTTTCTCTAAGTTAGGAGTAACTCCTTCTTTAAAGACAAAAATCTAAGAAGGAAAATATCCTACTTAGATTTTATAGCATTATTTTATATATAAATTCTTCCGAAATTTAACCTTCAAAATTGTCTTTACACTAATTGTCCTCTGGATAACCTTATCTTACTTTTCCACTACCATAAGAACATTTCTCGTAAATGTTCTTATGCCAGAGGGCTATATATCAAGAAGAGTAATAGTTCCAATAGAACTATTCGTTACCCGAATCTGCTCTGCCCCTATTCCATCATCTCTTACTCTTTCTACATCACGCTTATGACCTTTATTATCAACAGTATTTAAAAGGTCTTCACCACCAACTAACCTCTGGGAGTCACCTCCCTCTGGCTGCTGCACTTACAGAGTGGGACTAATGTTTTTTATTCCATCCAACAGTTGCTCCCACACCTGTTCCCACTGCACCACCAAGTAAAACTGCTCCCAGGGTAAGCCATCCACCTGCTCCGCAAACTGCAGCAAGAATTCCACCACCTAAAGATCCTGCCAATCCACCGATACCTGCTCCTCCCAAAGCATTAATAAAAGGTTCATAAACATCAGAATCAAAGGCTTTCATATTTTTAAGCTGTTCTCCCAGAAGAAGGGAACTATCAGGTTCATTTCCGCCGAGGACTACCAGGTCGGAAGGTTCTCTTTCTAATTCTTTTGGCTTTACAGCACTCTGGTAGGCTGTTACATTTGTCTTATCTCCTATTATCATATACATAACCCCTTTCATAACTCTAGTAATTATACTATATAACAATTTTTTAATAATTTCAATACCATAAATGTTAATAATTTGTAAACAAATTTGACACTCAACAGTAATTAAGTTAAAATAATTATAAGCTATCAGAAAGCTGACTGCTGATAGCTAATTGCTAAAAGCTATTTCAAAGAAAGGAGATTTATATGGCACACCTTCCTGTAAATGAAGTTCTCACTGTAATATTAGGGGGAGGAAGGGGAACCAGACTTTTCCCTCTTACAAAACTCAGGTCCAAACCGGCAGTTCCCCTGGGAGGTAAATACAGACTTATAGATATTCCAATTTCAAATTGTATTAATTCAGGTATCAGAAAGATTGTTATTTTAAGTCAATTCAATATGGCATCACTCAATAAACACATATATGAAGCTTACAAATTCGACCAGTATTCCAGAGGATTTATAGAACTCCTTGCTGCAGAACAGACTCTGGAGAATTTAGACTGGTTTCAGGGCACAGCAGATGCAGTAAGAAAACAGCTTATCCATCTCAAAAGAAGGCCGGGGAAATATATACTTATTCTTTCAGGTGACCATCTTTATAAAATGAATTACAGAGAATTTCTCCAGACTCATATAGATAAACAGTCTGAATTAACAATAGGAGTTCAACCTGTTAAAGAAGAACAGATAAGTGAATTCGGGATAATGCAGGTAAACTCTGATAGTAAGGTTACAGGTTTTATTGAAAAACCAAAAGAAAAATCCCTTTATGAGCCTTTTAGAGTAAAAAGAGAACTATTTGAAAAACAATTCGGCCCATATGAAGGTAAAGATTTTCTGGCATCTATGGGTATATACATATTTAACAGAGACTTGCTTTTAGATATACTGGAAAAAACAAATCTAATAGATTTCGGAAAAGATATAATTCCCAGATGTATAACAAATGAAAAAGAGGTATATGGACATTATTTCAATGGCTACTGGGAAGATATCGGAACAATAAAGGCTTTTTTTGAAGCAAATCTGGCATTAACAGAACCAAAAGCACATTTCAAACTTTATGATGTAAATTTCCCTGTATACACAAACTCAAGATATCTCCCTGCATCCAAAGTTCATGACTGTATCATAAAAAATTCCATTATATCTGATGGGTGTATAATTTTTAAAGCCAGTATAGAAAGAAGTGTTATAGGTATAAGAAGCTTTATAGAACCGGAGTGCGAAATAAAAAATGCTATAATAATGGGTTCTGATTATTATGATTTCGAAGTAAGAACAGACGGACAATTGCTTGGCATAGGAGAAAATACGGTAATACACAACTGCATTATAGATAAAAACGTATGTGTAGGGAAAAATGTAAAATTAATAAATAAGGATAATGTGCAGGAAGGAGACAGGGAGAATTTTTATATAAGAGATGGCATAATAGTTGTGCCAAAACATGCTGTAATACCACATAATACGATAATTTAGTGAGAAGTAATAATGGTTAACAGGTAAGTCTGAACACGTTACGTGTGAGAAGTATCACTACTTTTTATATTTCACGTCTCACTTGCCTTTTATATTTATTTATGTAATAATATTATTATAAGGATTTTACTGGAGGTGATTTTACGAAAAGAATCTTATTCATAATAGTGTCTTTTCTATTTTGCCTATCTCTTTTTAGCTTTGCAGATGCCTCTAATGCTATTACCATATATATAAATAATAAAATTTATAGTGGAAATTATTATATGTACAGTGATGCAGTTTATGTGGAAGCATATAAATTGTTAACTTTTATAAATATCCCTCATTCAAGTAATGCCACTACTCTTGTAATCACTGATGCTAAATTGCAGGAAAAACTTTACAAAATAGCAGTCTGGATAGATTATAATGATGGAAAAGGAAATATCATCTCTTTTCCGTTAAAAAATTTTGTCGAGCTTATGGGAGGACAATATAAATATTATGTTGATACTAGAACTGTAGATGCCATAACCTTTGCCAGTAGAGCCAATCAACAACCCCAGGTAAAATCGCAAACTCCTCAACCTGACAAGGATAAAACTATCCAGACCAATCATGTTAGCTCCGGTTCTTACCAGGGAGGTATCAACGTTAATCCTTTTAATACAGGTAAAATTCTTCAGGATGCCAAAGATACGGTAAATCAGGTTAATCAGACTCGATAATTTATAGCTATCAGCCATCAGCTCTTAGCCTGTCAGCTCACTGACAGGTAATAAGTAATATATTAAGTTTTATACATCATTACAGACAAGAAATTTAAAATATTTTTGCCCAGTATCTTTTCTTTTATGATAATCTATGTTATATTTTCAAAGTAACCAGTAGCTATTCCTGAATTTATTAACAAGCATAATAAAATAAACTTGGAGATAAACTATATAATTATGGAAGAAATATATTCTCACCTGGATCGATTACAAAGAATGCTTGAAGCTAAATTTAAAATTCCCTTAACTGACCTTATAATTATAAATCAGATGGAACTTCTGGATTTAATTTCTGAAATTCAGGAAAGTATTCCTGAAGAGCTGGCAAGAAGTATAAAGATAAAAGAAGATATCAATAATATGACTGAAAAAACAATAAAACAGGCAGAGGAGATTATAAAAAAAGCACAGATCCTTAAACTGGAAAAGATTGATGAAAGAACAGAGATAAGAGAAAGTTATCAGTCTGCAAAGGAAAGACTTAATAAAGCAAGAGAAATTGAAAACACAGAGATTAAAGAAATACAGGAATATTCCGAAAAGATATTTGATAATATAGAAGAAAAAATAAGAGAAAATTTTAAAAATGTCCAAACAGCAAGGGATATGTTAAAACAAAAAAAGATTTCCTCTCACGGAGAAGGAGAAATGTCTGTGAAAGATTAATAGATCTCAAATTTTCCCAGGATGATCTCTGTTATAACTATAGTACCTTTAAGGCCTTTTACAGAAATATTATATTCAGGAAAAGTAAATATACTTGCATAGCCTATAGATATCTTCACACTGGAACCATAAAGATTTTTCACATCAGACAAATTGTCCCCAATTGCAATACCTTTAGCAGTTTTAGCCATGCAGGGAAAAAAGATGTTTATAAAAGAAACACTGCCATCTCTCAATACTAATAAAATCCCCTGTGAGGTATAATCCATAAAATCATAAACCAGAAATGTTCTCGGGCCAATTATTAAGGTTTCACCTTCAGGTTTCCCGAGAAGATTTATAACATCTGCTCTGGATAAACCAAGTTTAATTCCTGCCAGTTCTTTTTCGATTTTTCCAGTCTCTCCATACACTGAAGATGAGAGAATAAAAAAAAATAAGAAAAATACATAAATTCTTCTCATAGTATCTTCTCCTGAAAATTCTGCCTTTCTTTATCAATAACACTCTTGAGGGTTTTACAGTTAAATTCTATACTCTGAAGACCGGATATGTTCATAAACGTGAGACGTGAGACGTGAGACGAAGTGAACAGTAACTAATAAGTAATGTTAAATATCCATTACTCATTAAGTATCACGCATTACACATCACTCATTACGCGTCACCCGTCACCCATCACTCATCACTCAACACCCATTATACCTCTCACTTCTCACCTCTCACTTCTCACATAAATCTAAAACTATACAAATAGGGGTGTTTTACACCCCTACATATAAAAATTTATCCTGTAAAAACTATTCCTGATTATGAAAAACTGGTACCATCAAACTTATACAGGTTTATATTTATGCTCAAACGAGGTTGATCTCCCTCATCCTCCTGCTGGGCCTGCATAATATCTTTCAATTGTTGAACTTCTTCATCACTCAGAATACCATCGGAATTAACACCTTTATTCTTTCCCAGTAAATTCTTTATTTTATCCATAGCTTCATCAAGGGTAGCTCTGTCTTCTTCAGAGAGATTCTCAAGTTGCTTGTTCTTTGAGAGCTGATGGTTATGAACTTTTTCATAAGCTTGTTTAATATCGGGAGGTATGGAAGAACCATTTGGGAAGGTATAAGAATCATAAAGATTGCCAATCTTATGAGTCTGTTCTTTTACAACATTCTGTACCTTACTGTTGGCAGGAAAGCCGAGTCCATCTATCTTCATAAGAGTCCGGGCATCTTCAATCATATGTTTGGCCTCTGACTCCTGGAAGTTTGACACAAGTTCCATTCTCTTTGCATTTGCTTCAGGGGTAAAACCATCCTTCATAGAATCCATAAATTTATCAAAGAATTCTTCTCTTCTCTGTAAGGCTGCTTCCTTAAGGTCTGATTCCTTCTCTGACTTTTTAGACTTCAGAGCTTTCTCTTTTTTCTCAACCCAGGCTTTATGTTTGGACTTAATTTCCTGTTTTTTCTTATCATACTCAAACTTGAGATTCTTCAAAGTATCAGAGTCAATACCTTTATTTTCGGCTTCTTTTTTATGCCAGTACTCAGCCTGTTTTAACTTGTTTTCATAACCCTCTTCCCCGGGTTTGGCATTGTTTTCAAAATTCTTTAAGTCAGCATCCTGTTTGGCTTTAAGCTCATTTTTTTCGAGTTCCTTCTGATATTCAGCATCCAGTTTGGCAAGTTTTTTCTCCAGTACACTGTCATAATAATCCTGTTTTGCGTCTTCTATTTCCTGCTGTGCTTCTTCTTTGGCTTCAGATATTTTCTTATCTTTCACATCTTTATCAAAAGCACCAAGCTTGTCGGTTTCTTCCTTAATAGCCTCATCATTTAAAAACAGGCAGGACATAAAAGGATTTTCCATTTGTTCTACAGGCTGCTGGGCAAATTCAGCAGGATAGGTAGGTTGACCCATACTCTTTATAGCCTGGGCCATTCCTATACCGGTAGTTATACCTGTAGAGATTGTAGTAAACAAACTGGTAAAACCTAACATAATTTACTCACTGATCTTAAATAAGACCAGTTCTCACCTCCTAAACATTTCATATAATAGATTAAATACTACTTCATCTTAACTATTTCTTCCACCAGGCTATAGCCTTATAAAAAATTCCTCCAGCTTTATCCATAGACATACACCTGGTACGATAAGTAATCTAAAAAGTTTACATAAATTAGAATTAAAAAGTACCCTTATAACAATTATCACGACATTGCTAAAAAAAGTCAAGAGAAATTATAAGTTTTTTTAATTAGTTTTTTAATGTTAGAATGCAGACAACAACTTAATAATTAAACAATTTGCTATTTATAAAGTAATTGAAGGCAAATTTAACGGGATACTGTATGTGTTAAAACAGGTTCTTCTTTTAGTTTCAAATTCAAATATTTTGTCATCAACACTTCATTTCCATTACCCAGATATTCTAATTCATCCATCAGATTCCTGACCAGATGTATTCCTCTTCCCCGTAAAGAAAATATATTAGTTTCATCTCTAGGATCAGGTACATTTCTACTATTAAAACCTTCTCCTTCATCTTTAATACTTATAAGGAGTTTATCTTTATAAAGAGAATAATTTATATAAACCTTTCTGTCACTCTGAGACTTATTTCCATGTTCTATTGCATTCATTCCTAATTCTAAAAAAGCAATTTTTATATCATTAATCTCTTCATCTGACAGATTGGTGCGAATGAAAAGATGAGTTATAAATTCATTAAGTTCTCTGAGATAATTATAACCACTTTCTATAGTAAAATTTATCTTCTCAAGTAGACCCTTCTGTTTCTGTTTTTTATTTTCCAGAAGGTGAAACTTTATACGTTCACAGAGCTCTTCATTATCAAAAGGCTTGATTATATAATCATCTGCCCCTGTTCTTATACCATGTAATTTATTAACATCTCCCTTCAAAGCTGTAAGCATTATAATAGGAATTAAATTGTATTTCCTCTGGCTTTTAAGTACCTTACAAACCTCAAAACCATTTATACCGGGCATCATTATATCCAGAATAATCAGATCAACTGATTTATTATATACTATGTTTAAAGATTCCTCACCGTAAGAGGCAAGTAAAACTTCATAATCTTCACACATAAGAAGATGTTCAAGAATACTTCTAACAAAAGGATCATCATCAACAACTAATATTCTATAAGACATAAAAAGGAACCTCACTTAAATTATTATTAGCTATAAGCTTTTATTCCTTACACTGACTGCTGATAGCTTATATCTTCTAGCTTTAAACATAAAGGTTTATTTTTATTGCAGCTAATAATTTAACAATAATAAAAATTCCTATGTATTTGAATTAAAATATAATTCCATCACTTTTACATAAATCCTGCATAAACTTTAAAAATTAGTTTTCCATGATCGAGCTAAAAACATAGTAAAAACTCTATTAACACCAGTTTTTGAAAGTACTCTAATACATTCTCTAATAGTAGATCCTGTAGTAAAAACATCATCAATAAGAAGAATATTTTTCCCTCTAAGTGAAAAGTCCTTATCTATAATCTCAAAGGCATCTCTAACATTCTCCTCTCTTTTATCATAAGGTAATTTTACCTGACTGTATGTATCTCTTACTCTTTGCAAAAAATCAAATGAATATTCAATAGAACATTTAGAAGATAATACTCTAATTAATATTTCAGCCTGATTAAAACCCCGTACCTGCATTCTCACAGGATGAATAGGAACAGGAAGTATAATATTAATAGAAGAAGGCCGAAAAAAAATTAAAAATTTTCGGCTCATTAATTCCCCCAGTTTCTGTCCGAGTATTATCTTTTTTTCATATTTAAACTTACAAATAGCCTCTCTCAGTACACCTTCATAGTAACCCAGAGAACATCCAAAATTACTGGAATTACACTCAGAGCAAATATCCGGTATATCCATAAATTCCTTCATACAATAACAACAAAAAGGAAGAGAAGAATCATCTATATTATTTATACAGTCCTCACATAACCATTCCTTCTTCCAGACACCACATACAAGACATCGTGGAGGGTAAAAAAGATCTATAAAACCATCAAGTAAATCTTTAAAGAGCATAATACCTGTCCTTTATTTTTTAGACGTAAGACGTGAGACCTTTCACCCTTCACGTCTCACAAGCCCTAATTTTTTCTTAAAAATATCCACAATAACTCCGGCTTCTTCTACTCTGAATAACATTACAAAAAAAATAAGCACAGTAGCACCGGCAATAAAAGCCAGCATAACAAGTAAGAATCTGTTGTATATTACAGATAAATCAAAATGAGATCTCATATAAACATATATAAAGATAATAATAAAGGCCATAAAGATACAGGAAAAAAATGTCTTA
Organism: Bacillota bacterium; assembly: GCA_022704525.1. Lineage (GTDB taxonomy): Bacteria > Vulcanimicrobiota > SpSt-956 > SpSt-956 > JAKJGF01 > JAKJGF01. The sequence continues at coordinate 16,667 of JAKJGF010000074.1, forward strand.
ACGAGAGAAGTTAATATTTTTTTACTTTCCAGTCCACCGAGTTTCTTATAAAGATATGAGAATAAAACAGTAAAAGCTAATAAGGCCGATATAGACGTAGCCAGTGCTATACCTTTATGTGCCAGATGGGTATAATGCTGAAACATGTAACACGATATAACATTGGCTATAATACCTGTAACAGTGGCTAATATGGCAGGACGGGTCTTTTGAAGGGCAAAACAGCAGGAAAATAAAACCTGTAGACAGGCAAGAAGTGGAAGACCCAGGGAATAGAAAAACATAGCTTCTGAAGTAACAAAAGTAGCAGAATAATCAAAAGCTCCTCTTTCAAAAAGAAGTCTCACTACCGGTATACGGAGACTGATAAGAAAAACAGCAGAAGGAAGCATACCTAAAAGTATCATTCTTATCCCGAGAGAACAGACGGAATTTAATCTCTTTAAATCTCCTCTGGCAGCATGTTCTGACATTAAAGGATAAATAACTATATTCATAGCCAGAGCAAAAAGCTGTACAGGCAAACCAACTATTTTAAAAGAATAGTTAAGAGCAGCAACACTTCCTGAAGAAAGTTGAGATGCAAAGTTAAGAGAAATAATCTCATTTATTCTGCCCATAGATGAACCCATAAGTATGAAAAACATCATAGTTAACATTTGTTTTGAAGAAGCGTCGGAAAAATCTAAAGAGAGTTTTAGCTTAGAAAAATATGGAAAAAAAGCAGGTATCTGAATAAGACAGTTAAAAAACAAAGCCAGCACACATCCCAGAGCAAGAGCACTTACACCCCATGTACTTACCAGTAAAAGAACTGACAGAATTATAATTGTATTAGCAGTAGCTCCAAAGAAAGACGGGGCTGTAAAAGATCTGTATGAATGCAGTATGGCAGTGAAAAATTTAGCAATAAAAAAAAATATCAGACCAGAAAATATACATCTCATAAGACTGACAGAAAGTTTATTTGCCAGGGGAGAAAATCCGGAAGCAATAAATGATATAAGATATGGAGCAAATAAAATTCCCAGTAATGAAAAAACAATGCAGATCACAATACCTGCGGTAAAAATAGTGCTGGCCATTTTCCATGCCTTATGAGGAGTCTCAGAGAGTAAGGATCTGGTAAATATAGGTATAAAAGCAAGATTAAAAGCTACAAGTAACATTTCAAAAAGATCCATAGGTATTATTCTTGCTGCAAGATAAGCATCAACCTGGTAGGACAGGCCAAGTAAAGCAGCAATAACCATCTCTCTGACAAAGCCGAGAATAGTACTTAAAGCCAGGGCCGCCATTATTATACCAGCGGCATTAAAAGCTTTTTCTCTATTTAAAGTGGGTAAGGTACTTTGCGACAATTCTAATAACTACTTTCTTTTAATTAGTGAAAAGTGAAAAGTGAAAAGTGATTATTAATGATTTTAATATAAATTTCTACAAACAACTGTTATTCCCTTGAGTTTTTCGAGATATTCTGTTAGAATTATAAAATAATAAATTATTATTAGATATCAGCAGTCAGCAGACAGCTATCAACTTAAGGGAAAAAAACTGAAAGCTGATGGCTCATAGCTTCATAAAAAGGAGATTTTTTATGGCCAAAATGTGGATAAATCCAAACTTCAAGGAGATTTACCAGAAAAAAGACCCGGAAAAAAAAGAAAAAACTGATAAAAAAGTTATAAAAAAACCACAAAAATCTTTCAAAAGTAAATCCTCTTCTGTTGACAAAAAAAAGAAAGAAAAAACCACCCCCAGTGAATACTATATAAATAAAAAAATAAAAGAAAGGAATGTATCTACATTTAAATTTATTGATAATGAAATCTGCAGTGGAGTTATAGAATGGGTTGATCAAAGATATATAAAGATAAGAAAAACAAATGATAATGAAGGCCTTGTAGTAGAAAAAAGAGCTATAAAGTATATAAAGTAATGGGTTGAAGGTTGAGGGTTGACTAAAACCTTAAACTATAAACTTCCTCATGGCATTCTGAAATCTCGTTCTTCCCACTCTTTTCCACTCCACATATAAGCTATTACTTTATGGGTAAACTCTTTATCAGAGTAAATATAATCAACTCTTGAATCTGATTTACGGCCGCTGTAAAATACCTTTTTATCAATTATAAGAGGTTTAGAAATACGTTCCAGTTTCATTTTACCCTGAAGTCCATTGAAAATCATAGTATGTTTATAACCGTGTTTCTTCTTTTCTCCACTGTCAAGTACCCTGTAAAGGTCTTCTCTTGTATAACTTTCAATACCGAATTTCGAATCAATTTTATCAACTAAATCTTCCCATCGTTCATCATTCATTCCGGCCCCCTCCTTCGACTTTATAAGAGAGCATCTTTTTCATTTCATCTGTCATTTCGTGTCTGTCTCTTATACCTTCAATTTTATATACTTTCTTTCCATTAAAAGGATCTTCGAAAACTACTGTAGGGTTTCCTGTTATGTTATAAGTTTTTTCCAGTTCCGGATTTTTATCTAAATCTATTCTGACACAAATAAAATTCCCACTCATCTCTACAACCTTATAATAACTATAAGTCTCCTTATCCATTTTTTTAGCCCAGTCACTCCAGGTAGTAAAAAAATAGATCATCAATAATTTTTTAGAAGTAACAGATTTTTTCCTGGCATCCTCAAGGGAAGTATACCAGTTAATAGTTTTATTCTGTGGAGGAAAAGTAGGAGAACCATTTTGTGAACTCTTATCCCCCAGACATCCCTCCACAAAAAATAAAATACACACAAATAATATTGTAAAATATTTTTCAGTGCATACGATTTTCATCACTTAATGAACTGAGCCAGGGATTATTTTCTCTAAAAATAAATCCACACTCATATTTCCTGATAAATTGACGTCTCAGTTCCTGAGTAGGGAACAGAAACTTGAGTTTATTTACATCTTCTTTAAGAGACTTTATATAATTCTCACGGGCTTTTTTGAGTAATTCTACTATACTGTATAAAAATCCCGTTTCCTCATTCATCTCTTCTTCCACCATCTCATAAACATCTTCGTGAACTTCCATAACTTCTTTCTGTTCCTCATCAATATATGGAAGATCATTTGGATTTTCAGCGGTAAAAGCTTTAAAAATTATAAGATACTTATCTTTTGAAAGTTTCAGATAAAGTCTTATGGGGCCTTCAATATAAAGCTCTACAGTGCGATCAAAAAAATTATCCAGATCTTTAATAAACTCGTCAAGCTCTTCCTGGTCTTCCCAGGTTTTAAGATAAGCATATAACCTTGTAAGATCATCAGCATGGAGGTCATCTTTATCCCGCTCCGAATAATTTTTAGCTATATCTACTGATCTATCAAGATAATTCAGATAAACTTCTCCAATTTTATTAATAGTGCCAAAATATCTTAACCAGTTAAGAAAATTATCTACATATTCCAGGAAGAGATTCTGAAAATCATTAAGTTGGAGAGTCTTAATTATGCTATTACTCCAGTGACTGTGAGGATATTTCTTTAAAAATCTCCTGATGCCACTGTCATATATATCAAAACGACTTCTTTCCTTTAATACTTTAAAAGAAGAAAGATCTTCCCTCTGCTGATATAGTCTTTCCCAGCGGGAAGAAAATATGGAACTCACAATACTTATTGTAGATGTAACCCACTGATGATAACCTTTAATCTTATTATAATCCTTTTCAGTAAGTTTACCATATTTCTCCTTCAGGAGTTTATGGCTGGCTTTACCACAGGCCTGCTGAAGGCGTTTTAACTCTCTGCCTTTTACATGTGAGAAACTCTTAAGTTCACATTCCTTATGTTTACAAACCATACTAAAACCTCCTTTGGATAATCTCCTAACGATCATAAATATCTGTGTTTTTTATAATTTCACCTTCTATACCAAGAAGGTAATCAGAATTAATATCCTTGCCTAAAAGGAGTCTTACTTCTTTCTCCAAAGGAAGTGTACAGGAAACAACACAGAGATTTTCCTGATCAGTAAGATCCAGAGTACTATCTTCGTCAACTTCACGAATATAAACATTATCTTTTGCTCTCAGTCCTTTTTCAACCTCTTCATGCTGGCGTAAATACTCTCTTACAGTCCTTTCGAAATAACGCTTGCCTCCACCCTGAAGTTTAACATCTTCAACGTACAGTATGGGGCCACCGCTTTCTGTAGGTACCATCTGACCCCGTTTCCCACAATAACCGGTAAATATTTTATCTATAGTCTTAGAAGTGCCTATATGTTTTATCTTGGCACCAAATTTATTCAAATTACCGCTTATTTTAATATCCCTTATAGGTTTATCTGTAAGAACTCCATTTTCAATTAAAAATCCAAGGCGACCGGAAATTTGAAATTCTCCTGTATTAGTCTCAACCCATCCACCATCACAGGTTTTAACATATACACCTTTCTTAGATTTAGGAACA
>JAKJGF010000075.1 GCA_022704525.1 Bacillota bacterium
GTAGCTCTCTCTGAAGCACATGAAAAAGCCGTCATAAGAGGACCTGATAGAGAACTGTTTTATAAAATGATTTCTGACAGTTTAATAGAAGAAAAAATACCTCTTAAAATGTCAGCCAAAAAAGCTTCAAAGGAGATTGTAAGAATTTAAATGAATAAATCGGGAGAAGTCCTTGAAAGCAGCACCAGAGAAGTTATGGCTGAATGCAGAGACAAAGACAGTATTCCTCCTCTTGGAAGCCTTGTTAAAATAGAAACTACACCTGTTATACTGGCAGTAGTCTACAATGTATTTACCTACTGTATAGAACCAAACAGAAGACCTACTGCCTACGGGCTTTCCATAGAGGAATTGGAGGAAGAACAACCACAGATCTTTGAACTGTTAAAAACAGCTTTTCAGGCCGTTATAGTTGGGTTTTATCAGGATGGAGTCTACCATCAGTTCTCTCCCCCACTTCCTCCGTCATTACACAGTTTTGTCTATCCCTGCAGTGAAGAAGAACTGAAGTCCTTTACGGAAGGGAAAGATTTCCTGAGAATGATTATGAACTTAAACAGAGGACAATCGGATGAAATCATAATATCTTTTGTAAGACAGGCATGGACGGCATATAAAAGAGACAAACTCTTCCTTATAGACATGGGGAAAGAACTTTCCATATTATTTAAAGATGATTATGACAGATTAAGATCTATAATGAGAAGGATAATGAAATGACAAAAAAAAGAAAAAGACTGGGCGCCATAACAAAAGGTTCTCTTGTGGAAGGTCTGGAGATGAAACTCGATTCAGCCCAGTCCATTGAAGAAATAAAAGCAGGTAAATTTATAGTAATAGACGGTGAAAAAAATCAGTTTTTCTCCATGATAACAGATATGCGCCTTGATTCAACAAACCCTGAAATACTGCTCAATCCACCTGATGAAGAAAATGGTATTATGAGAGAAATTCTCAGTGGTACCAATACCTATGCCACAGTCTGCCTTAAACCCATGCTTATGGTAGATAAAACAACTTGCCCGGAAGAAAAACCTGAAATAAGACCTGTTAAATCAATACCGGCACACTTTTCAGGTGTCTATGAAGCTCAGGATGAAGATGTGAGTAAAATATTCGGTGATGAAGGACTGGGAACGAAATATTTTAATATAGGAACACCACTGGATATGAAAAGCCCTGTATGTCTTAATTTGGAACGATTTGTAGAAAGAAGTAACGGCATATTCGGGAAAAGCGGAACAGGAAAAACCTTTCTCACAAGACTGGTTCTGAGTGGCCTTGTAAGAAATTCAAAGGCAGTAAACCTCATATTTGATATGCATAATGAATACGGATGGGATGCAAGAAAAGAAGGGGGAGGTTCGGCTTTTGTAAAGGGCCTAAAACAACTATTCAATGAAAAGGTTGCCATCTTCACCCTTGATCCTGATTCCACAAGAGGAAGAGAGGTTCAGCCTGATTTTACCGTTCAAATACCATATAATCAGATAGAGGTTGATGATGTCTTACCTCTCGAGGAGGTTTTAAATCTCACCTCTACAGCTCTTGAGTCATCCTATCTCATAAGGAGCAGATTTGAAAAGGAATGGCTTCGAACATTGCTGGATCAGGACTCAAGGGATCTTTCAGACTTTGCAGAAGAAATAGGAGCAGATGCCAAATCCATAGGAGCTCTCCACAGAAAATTAAGCAGACTTAAAGATTTCAAATTTCTTACCAAAAAAGCCCCCCAGGTAGATGCTGTTCAAAAAATTATGGAATATATAGAAAAGGGAAAACATATAGTTCTGGAATTCGGCCGTCAGAGCAGTCTCCTCTGTTATCTTCTTGTGGCAAATATATTAACAAGAAGAATACACCACAGATATATAAAAAAGACTGAAAACTATCTCTGTACGAAAAACCCTTCAGATGAACCAAAACACCTGGTAATAACCATAGAAGAAGCCCATAAATTCCTCAATCCCTGTGCGGCAAAACAGACCATCTTCGGTATAATTGCAAGGGAAATGCGTAAATATTACGTATCTCTTCTGGTAGTGGATCAACGCCCTTCGGGGATAGATGATGAAGTCCTTTCACAGCTCGGCACAAGAATAACCTCCCAGTTAAATGATGAAAAAGATATTCAGGCAGTCCTTACAGGAGTAAGTAACACGGCAGGGTTGCGGGCAGTACTGGCAAGTCTGGATTCAAAACAGCAGGCCCTTATCTTAGGACATGCCGTTCCCATGCCGGTAGTTATAAAATCCAGAAATTATGATGAAGATTTCTACAGGGATATGATTAAAAGCAGTTATACCGGGAAAGTAGTGGACATATCCAGAGTCATAGCAAGGTGGTAACTATTATAATTGGAGATAAGCAGGGAATCCATCAAAAGCATAATGATTACAGTAATAATAAAGTAAAACTGACTGCTGACTGCCGATAACTGAAGGCTTACTTGCTTTTAATAATTCCTTATGTTATATTTTGTGATAGCTTCTATATAATATCAACAAAGTTTTTTCTACAGAAAAGGGAAAACCTTATGACTATCAAATTTATACACACTGGAGATATACATTTCGGAGTTGAAAACTACGGTAAAGTAGACCCTGACACAGGACTCCACTGGAGATTCAAAGATTTTATCTCCTCTTTTGAAAAAGCAGTAAATTACGGAATAAAAGAAGGAGTAGATTTTTTCCTTATCTGTGGAGATATCTATCATACACCAAATCCCACTCCCACACATCAGAGAGAATTTGTCCGCCTTATTATGAAACTGGTAGAAGAGAAAATTCACATAATAATGACAGTGGGAAACCATGATAATCCTGTGGCTTTCGGTAAAGCCACTTCTATAGATATATTCAATGAACTGAATATCCCTTATATACACATAATCTCCAGACCTGAAATATTAACACTGGAGCTTGAAGATAAGGGGAAAATACAGATAGCAGGTTTTCCCTGGCCTACAAGAAGCAGACTGATAGATAAAGAAGATTATGGTGAGCTGAAGAGTGAGGAAATAAATGAAAAACTCCAGTTAATCTGCCATGAAGCCATAAGGGATCTCATAAATAAATTATCACCTGAGATACCTTCTATTTTTGCAGGACATCTTGCCATAGCAGAAGCCCATTACTCGGGTTCAGAAAGAACAACTCTTCTGGGAAGAGATCCTGTTATTATGACAAGCACCCTTTCAAGAAAAGAGTTCTCCTATGTAGCCCTGGGGCATATACATAAACATCAGAATCTAAATTCTGCCTCTTCCCCGCCGGTAATATACCCGGGAAGTATAGAGAGGATAGATTTTAACGAAGAACAGGAAGATAAAGGATTCATTTTTGCAGAATTAAACGGAAAGGATCTCATTTACAGATTTGTAAAAACCCCTTCAAGACCGATGATTACAATAGATGTTGATGTAAGAGAAAGACTTGACCCTACCTGGGAAATTATAGAAGAGATAGAAAAATATAATATTCAGAATGCTATAGTGAGGGTAATATATCTTACAACAGCTAACTGGCAGGAACCTATCAGATTGAGTGATATAAGAGAAGCCCTCTCCCCTGCTTTCTGTATTTATGGCATAATAAGAAAAACTGAAGAGAGAAAAGATATAGAAAGAGCATTTATTCCTGAAAATCTGACATTTATGGAAGCTCTTAATAAATACCTTGAACAGGAACAATTACAAAAACAATCAGAAGATATAAAACATTATGCACAGCTCTTAGAAAGGGAATTATGGCAAAAATATGATACCCGTAAGACTGAACCTTAAAAACTTTATGAGTTATGAAGACCCTCCGCCTCTCGATTTTACAGCTTTTCAAATGGCCTGCATCTGCGGTAATAACGGTCATGGGAAGTCTGCCGTAATAGATGCCATAACATGGGCTCTCTGGGGAGAAGGAAGAAAGGCTTCCATAGAAAAAAAGCCCGATGAAGGCCTCTTAAAAATCGGGAAAACCGAAATGATGGTGGAATTTACCTTTGATATGGAAGGAGATAGATACCGGGTAATAAGACAGTATTCTAAAAGTGGAAAAACAGCAAAAACCATTCTCGAATTTGAAGTCTTTTCTTCCGAAAAAGGAGAATTTACAAATCTCACACAGAAAAACATGTCACAGACACAGGAGAAAATAATAGAACATCTCAGAATGGGCTATGAAACCTTCATAAACTCATCTGTAATACTTCAGGGCAGAGCAGACGAATTTGCCATAAAAAAAGCTTCTGAAAGAAAACAGCTTCTCTGTGATATACTGGGCCTTTCTAAATATGATGAGCTTTCAATGCTTGCAAGGGAAAAATATAAAGAATCAAATATTCGTATGGAGTTCGTAGAAGAAGAAAAAAATAGACTGGAAAAAGAACTTCTGGAAAAAGAGAATGTAGAAGAAAGACTGAAGAATATAAAAGATGATCTTCAAAACCTGAATAAAGAAATAGATAATACAGAAAAAGAATTGATTGTTATGAGAGAAAAGAAAAGCACCCTTTCGGCTATAATGAACCAGATTGAAGGAATTGAAAAACAGATAGTAAGAGAAGAGTCATCCATAAAAGATATGAAAAAACAGAAGATTCAATTACAGGAGGAAATGAAATTAACAGAAAAAATCCTTCAAGAAGAAGAGGTTATACTGAAAAACCATAATCTTTATGAGGAATTAATAAAACAGGATGCCCTTATGTATGAAAAAAATAAGAAAATAACCAGCTTAAAACAGAAGAAAATGTCCACTGAAAGCAAGATAAATCAGGGAAAAAATGAACTCTCATCAGAAATAAACGTAATTAAAGAAAAAATAAATTCTATTAAAGTACAATTAAAAGAGACACTTAAAGTCATAGATCTTAAAGAAGATATAGAGGATGGTTTTAATAAATTAAAGGCCTTAGAAAACCAGGAAAAAGAAATAGAAAAAAAATTCAAACTTCAGAAAAACCTTGAAGATCTCAGAATAAAACTGGAAAAATCCATTTCTGAAAAAGAAGGTGGTCTGAAGATAGAACTTGCCACTCTCCATAAGAGAGAGGAAGAATATGATATACAGATCCTTAAAAAAGAAAATATAATAAAACAGATAGAAACTCTTAAAGAAGAAATCAACCATATGGAAACTCTGGAAAAGGAAAAAGAAAGAGTAATACTGAAAGGAACTGAAGAACAGTCAAAAACAACCCGTATGAAGGAACAGATAAAAGAAATCGAAAAAAAACTGGAAGAAGAAAGACAAAAGTGGATGAACATATCAAAATCGAAAGATAGTAACTGTCCTCTCTGTGATGCCCCCTTTGATGAAAAAAGGAAGAAACAAACCCTTGGTAAAATAAAAAAGGAAGGAGAAGCAAAAAAAGAAGAAATAAACAGACTCGTAAAAGAAATAGAGACTTCAAAAAAAGAAACTCATAGCATCAAGGAAGAATATAAGAGACTGGAAGGAGAAATAAAAAAACTTCACCCTAAAAAGTCAATCCTTGCTCAAAAACAGGTAGAACTGGAGAACTGTAATAAAGCATCTCTTCTTAAAGAAGAAATTAAAGCTAAAATGCAGAAAATAAATAAAATCCTGGAGGAGAAACATTATGCAGGGGAAGAAATAAAAAAACAAAAAGAAATAGAAGAAAAATTAATTCTTCTGGATTACAGTGAAGAAAAGGTTCAGAATATAAAAGGAGAAAAAGAAAAATGGGATAAATACAGACAGGAGAAGATAAAACTTGATATAGCTACAGAAAACAGAGATAAACTTTCCCTGGAACTCCCATTACTGGAAAATACCCTCAAAGAAAAAGAAGAAATTCTTACAAAAGAAGAGTTTTCTCTGGAATTTAAAAAAGAACTACAAGAAATTACCAGAGAACTTGAGGAACTTAATTTTTCTCAGGAAGAACATAATACCATAAGGGATCAGTTGAAAAAATTAAATAAAATACCCACACAGATGGTTTATCTGAATAATGCAAAAAAACAGTATCCTCTTATGGTTGAAAAACATAAAGGTCTTTCAGATAACCTGAAAGAAAAAGAAGATCTTCTCATTACCCTTATAAATGAAAAAGAGCATAAAACCTTATTAATAGAGGAACTTCCTTCTCTTTGTGAAATAATACCACAAAAAGAATCACTCCTTTACGGATTAAGGTTAAGAGCAAATGATTTAACCGGAGAAAAGGGAAACCTTGAAAATATGTTTGAAGAACATAAAAAAGTCGAGGAAATTTTGAAGAAATTTGAAAAAGAATTCGAAGAAAAAGGAAAAGACAGAGAAATTTACAGGATTCTTTCGAAAGCATTTGGTAAAGATGGCATACAGTCTCTTATAATTCAAAACTGTATCCCCGAAATAGAAACAGCAGCTAACGATATCCTTTCCCGTCTTACAGATAATAGGATTCATATAGCTCTTGAACTGCAGAGAGATAAAAAAAGCGGAGGCCTTAAAGATACCCTGGATATAAAGATAAGTGATGAATCAGGCACAAGGGACTATGAACTTTACAGTGGCGGAGAAGCCTTCAGAACAAATTTCTCCTTAAGGGTGGCTCTGGCGAAATTAATGGCCCGCAGGAGCGGAACAAAACTTAGAACCCTCATAATAGACGAAGGCTTCGGCACACAGGATTCTGAAGGAATAGAACAGCTTGTAGAGGCCCTACAGGAAATAAGTAAAGATTTTGATAAAATCCTTGTAATCACACATATGGAAAGCCTTAAAAATATGTTCCCCACAAGAATAGAAGTTACAAAGTCGCCAACTTACGGATCAGTGTTTAAGGTTATAGGGTGAGCGAACTCGACCTGGTTAACAGGGCGAACGCAAGGTTCGCCCCTGCAGATCTCACTTTTTCTGTGTTTCCTTCCTTTCAATAATCACATTTACAATAAACTGCTGATTTGAATAGCAGTTTTCAACTTCTCCCAGATTTAAACCTTCTAAATCCTTTTCCAATTTCGTAGCAGAAGGAGCACTCATATCTATCTTTAACTCATCCTTTACGTAATAGTTACCGCTCTTTGCCTGCCTGTCATATCTTGTATCACTTCTCTGAAGGTAAAAATGGCTTGTCATATGAATAACCTTGCCATCTCCATAAGGAAAGGTAATTGCTATGGAAGGTTCACCATATTTACGATCCATTTCTTTACTTGTAATAAGAACATTAACTTTACGGTCATTTACGATTCTTATGGGATAGCTGGAATTTTCCAGCCACCAGCAGGGAGTTGCATTACGATCAAAAACATTCATAAGAAAAGGATTTCCTTTATCAGCAATCTGAACCTCCACTACATCATCACGGGTGGGATTGTTATTATATTCTACAAATCCCGGGAAAGCCTTCTCCAGAATATTGGAAAGACACCAGTCTGTAGTAAAAAGATATCCTCCTGCTTTAACAAAGTCTTTTATCTTTTCTATGGCTTTACGGTCTACATCACCGGGACAGTTAATCATTAAAATCTGACGGGGATTTAATTTTACCCTGGATAATTCCCCGGGAGATATAAGAGAATAAGGAGTTCTGGTAGCATCAAGAACATCCTGTAAATGATCATAAACACCTGTTACTACTATAATATCACTATCTTCAACATCTTCCCATACCCTGTATTTATCAGGTTTCTGCTGTTCCATTCTTATCCTTACAACCTGTCCGGCTGCCTCATTGGCTTTATCCATCTGGCCAGAATTACTATTATCCTGCTTTACATCCTCCTGTATCTGAACCTGACTCTCCTGATTATTTGCCACCAATAAATCAGGAGAACTTCTGGCATCCAGAGAATTTATAGTTATAAGTGTAACAAAAAATACTAAAAATAGTAACAAAAAAACATGCTTTTTTATCATTTTTTATTCCTCCCATATAAAATTTTTACATATTTAATTAGGCGGGAAAAAACAAGAAAAATTCATATGTATATATACTGAATGCTGGACACTGATAGCTGAATGCTAATAATAAAAAAATGTATCATTTGCCCTGACATAACCATGCAAAGTACCTACATCAAAGCAAATATCCTTTAATATTGTCCCTAAAACCTTCTCTCCACCAATTACCATGTTTTCAAAAAGCTTTATTTCACTGAAGTCTGCCTCATTAAATTCATTTTTAATCTCATGTAAATACTCAAAAACTATGGAACTCAAAACATATCGCCCCACTATTCTGAGGGAATTTTTATAACTGGAAGAAATCTTTACGTCTACATCATCCTTTGAATAAAATTTATTTATACTATAAAGTTGAGGAGATTTTTTTTGTAAATTAAAACCTGTATAATATCTTAATAAATCTTTCTCGACAGAAATCAACCCCAGAAGAGAACCTATATCTTCTTCCTGAGCATAAGCATCCACTAGCTTAACAATAGGAAAGCAATGGAAAAAGAAAACATCATCCGGTATGAGGACAACAAAAGGTTCTCCCTGAACAAAATGTTCACACTGTAATATAGCATCTCCCAGCCCAAAAGCATCTTCCTGGTAGACAAATTCGACAGTAAGCCCCTGTTCCATAAAATCTCCAAAATTACGGTAAAGATAATTTCTTATAATTTCTTTATCATATGTTATTACTATGGCTATTTGATTTAATCCGCTTCTGAAAGCTTCTTGAAAGGTATAATGTATAACAGGATAATTAAGGAGAGGAAACATTTCTTTAGGAACAAATTCAGAAATCGGTTGCCAGCTACTACCTTTGCCGGCTGCTGGAATAATACACTTCTTAATCATATTTTTTCTCCATACTCTTTAGCTATCAACTATTAGCTATCAGTTTTCAGCTTTTATTCCTTAGCTGATTACTGATAGCTGACTGCTAATAGCTTTATAAAATGAAAATTTCCATGTATTTAATAATTATACATACTAAAGGGATACTTTTACAATAGATTATAATTTTTATTTTAATGATTTTACAAGAATTTTATTTATCTCATACCAGTCATTACATCTCTGAAGATTTGGGAAAACCTTTGTATCAACATATCGATTCCAGGGTCGGTTAAACAGCAAAACCCTGCGGGATAGACAAATTCTGGCTATTTTCAGTATTTTTCTTCAAGGATTTCGCAGAATCTTTCAGCACAGCGGGCCAGGACATTATCTCTGTCACAACCGACCTGGAGTTTGCCGGACATAAAAAATTCTCACTTTCTTAAGGGTTATGGGTGTTTAACTCATTACTCATTACATTACTCTTCACGTCTCACGTATTACCATTTTCCTTATCTTCTATCTTCTCTGTTGCCTTTTCATCTTCTGTCTTTATCCCCTCTGTCTGCTTCTCTTCAGATTTTTCATCTTCCTCTTTTCTCATCTTTGAAGCAGTTTCAGTGGAAAGAGGTTTTCTATCAGTCGTTCTCCTATCCTTAAAATACTTACTTCCTTCTTGCTTTTTCAAATATACAAGAAGTTCGGAAAATATCTGACTTATCTGAAGGGGATGAATTACCTGTCTTTTTTCATTGGTTGATACAGCAATTGAAAGTGTCATAACAGGGAATTTCCTTATTATCCCTTCCTTATCTCTCCAGGCAAATCCACCTTTTTCCCTGTCTTCTCTGTCATAATATAATAGAATCTGCCTGTCGAAAGCTGATATTATTTCATTACATATTCTATCTACTTTATCTGTTGTAGTAATAAAGACAATATCATCTCCTCCAAGATGTCCCACAAAATCCTCTTTATTACCAAACTCTTTTACAATATTTGTTACCAGTGTGGCAGTCATACGTATGATACTATCTCCTTTGAGGAAACCATAACGTTGATTGTAAACATTAAAATTATCTATATCAACCATAGCAACAGCAAATTTTTTACCGCTATCTATTATGTCAAAGAGTTTTTTCTGAACAGTAAGATTTCCCGGTAAATTCGTAATGGAATTCAAATCAGACGAACCCTGTTTCTTTAAATCCAGATATTTCTGATTTAATTTATTAATAAAACCTGCAATATCTGAAAGTTCATTCTGACCTTTTATTTTTAGTTCTGACTGTTGTTCAAGTTCCACAAGAACCTCTACATCATGTGACAGAAGTGTAAGATACCTGGTAAAATTAAGAAATACTATAAAAATAGAAATTATAATAACCAGAAAAGCTACTGTTAAAATAATAAGAAGTTTAATCTGCAATCTTTCAGCTGAAGAGAAAAAAGTCCTGTAGGGAATTGATATGGCAACACTCCATCCCGATGTTTTATTAACCGGTGTAAAAGCTATTATCCGTTCATTATCACTCCTGGAGGCATACCTTATGCATCTATCTCCACCTTTCAATATTCCTTCCTGGATTGCAAAGTTTTTATCTTCTTCGAGTATACTCATTAAAGAAGAATCCGAAGTAAAGACAGCAGGAAAAGAGATAAGTTGTCCTTTGCCATCCATATCAGAACCAATAAGCCAGGCAAAACTATTCTCTCCGGCCCATACCCTCTTAAATTTCACATCAATAAAGAGATCGCAAATATCTTCCAGATTATAAGTTGCCACTATAAGCCCTATATCTTTTTCTTTATAATTAACAAGACAGGCTATATTCACTGCTAAACTCTGTTCCGATTTAAATACAGGTGAAATATATTTATAATTCTTCCTGTCTTTATTAGAAGAAATAAGAAAATTAAAGTAATCCTTTCCAGAAACATTTTCTCCAGGTTTATCAACAACTTTACCATTAAGAATCTTTATAAGAACATCTCCACTGGAATCTATAAATCTCAATTCGGTAAAAAAATCAAATTGCTCGGCAAAAACTTTAATTTTTACTTCAGCTTTTTTTCTTTTCTTTTCAATATCTTCTTTATTCTGACCCTGAAGTGATGTTATATAATCAGCAAGGGCAACACTACCCAGAAGCACTATTATCTGTTGTTTTGTATCAAGGAGATCCTTTACCTGACGTGCAAGTATTTCTGCCTGGCTCAAAGCTAATTGTTCATTATTATAAGAAAAACTTTCTATTATATACTTATGCATTATTAGAGACGTTAAAAATAAAGCAACAAATATTATAACCAGGGCCAGTGCGAAAATTTTAGAACCAAATCTCATAAATAAGAATCCTCTAAACCTTTACAAAATTTTAAAGCGCTTTGACAGGTTAACCCCAAAGCGCTTTATCAATACTATTTTAGCCTGGTAAAGCCAGACTACTTTGTAGCAAGTTTTCCTGCCTGACGAATAGGAAGAGGATATTCGATTACCTGCTGATCATCAAGGAAAATCTGTACCCAGTAAGTTCCTGCCTCAGGGAATACTATTTGTTGATACATATTAATAGCCATAAAAGGGGTTTCTGTATCTTCCAGAGTGAAGTCATGATCTTTAGTATCTGTAAGCACAGTTCTTCTATCGGGTCTTAATATCTTTGTTCTCTCTTTATGAGGTCCAAGCCCATAACACCATCCATTATTTATAAAAAAGGAAGGGCTTTTAATGGGAAATTCAGGAAAAGGTAATTCATAAAAAATATACTTAAAGCTTGGAGGTTTATTATTAGTCTCATCTACTTCAAGACATGGTATTGAAAATTGCAATGAGGGTTTCTTCAAAAAAATTCAACTCCTTATATGGCATAGTCATTAGTTACTCATCAATTATCACTATGCTGTTATATATTTTGATATAATTTCTATATAAAAAAGAATTTCTCCTGCCCATTGTTAATATTTATTTTAAATAAGTGAGAGATGAGAAGTGAATTATAATTTATCATGAATATATAGTAATGTACATAATCTTTTCACTTCTCCAGACTGATTATATGAATACAATTACCTGTAATATCACTTATAATGAGTTTTTTATCCTCTTCTCTGTAAGCTATACCTATAGGAGCACTCATTTTTCCAAGGATACTATCGGTTTGTAAAACTGATAGTAATTTACCCTTTAAATCATATTCAAGTATTTTAGATTGAGATGTATCTGTTAAAAAACAATTCCCTGAAGATGCCATTGCAATATATGGTTCTCTTATTGAATTACCGTACCAACCGCTTATATCAAATTTACTGACAAAAGTCCCATCAGGTTTTAAAATCTGAACTCTCTGATTCCAGGTATCTGCTACCAGAATATTTCCCGCTTTATCCATAGCAATTCCAATTGGTTCCTGAAACTGTCCATCTCCACTTCCTTTAGATCCAATTGTAGCTAATAATTCACCTTTGTTATTATATTTCTTTATGAGACAATTACCTGTATCGGTTACATATATATCTCCATTAGAATCTACAGCTAAATCCCTGGGGCCGTAAAATTCTCCACTCCAGGAAAGCTGAAACTGTCCATCTGCAGAAAAACGCTGAATTCTGTGATTCCATGTATCGGCAATAAAAACATAGCCTCTGGAACAATCAATTTCAATCCCACATGGTTCCTGAAATCTACCTTCCTGACTTCCCTGTTCACCCCATGAGGAAAGATAAGAACCAGCAGAGGAAAATTTCTGGATTCTGTGATTAAGTGAATCTACAACATATATATTACCGGCACTATCTATATCCAGATCTCTGGGGAAATTAAACTGTCCCTTACCAAAACCCTTATTACCTGTAAGAACAATATCTTTACAGATTGTGGGAGACATAGTAACAGGTCTTTCCTGAGCAACATTATATCCACTGAGAGGTTTTGCTTCCAGAACAGGAAGATCTGAAAAATCTTTTTTAAGATAAAACATATAATCAGTTGAACCTGTATCATTCCAGACTTCTCTAAAAAATATAAATCTATACAAATAGCCCAGAAACGCTTCTATACCATTCTTTGAGAAGCTATCTGCTGTAAATTTAATTTCTTCCTCATCAAAATCTAACTTTATTAAACTGGATATAATTTCTTCTCTGGTAAAAGCCTTCCCTTTTAAACAAGTAATAACCTGTAACTTATCATGGGAAATCTTATTCTTCAAACCCTCAATAACATTATCATCAATTTCATAGTATTTCCATAAATATGAATAAAGTCTTTTCATATCTGCTATCCACCAGGCCCTCAGTTTTTTATGTTCTCCGGAAAACTTTCCCACAAGATAAGATTCCACACTATTTGATTTCTCAATACTGGAAAGAACAGCAATTCCCCTCTGAGCATCTTCAGCAGAACCAGGGAGAGAATACTGAACAGGTAAATCCCTTAAATACCAGACAAAAGGCCAGGAAACCTCATTATCTACAAAAATAGTATAATTCTTTTTTTCACCTGTTTCCTGTTCTTTTTTCTTCAGTTCCCCTGCAATTTCTCTGAGCTTATGAGAAGTTTCAACAACATCTCTGGTAGTCTGAGTGAAAACCATAGGTTCCCTGGGGTCATCTCCCATTTTAAAGTTTAATCTGTAACTGGAATATATATTAAAAAAGAGAAGAATTATAAGAATTATAGATGCAGCAAATTTATAATAAGCCTTTCCTTCATTGAAAATCTTCCCTAAACACATACCGGCAAGGATTGTGAAAGGTAAAACTATATGAACCATAAGCCATGGAACCTTCTCCTGTGCATAGGAGTATATAAAAAGACTGCTTAAACTCCAGTAAATTATAAAAGCAGTAAAAGTTCCCTCCCCTTCGAGATAAAAAATCATTCGGAATATACCCCATAAAACATAAAAAAATCCTATGGCACAGGCAGTATAAAGAACATATTTCTGTGAAAGAACAGGAACAGTATCCTGGGCAAAAGAGTAAAGATAAATAAATATAAGAGCAGAATAAAAAACAGCTGTTGATAACCTGTCTTTTTTTATAAGAAGATAACCTATTCCTATAAGGCAGAACAATAGAGTTACAGATTCATAAAGACAGAGTTTTGAAATATAATAATAAAAAGGTCCTGGAATTCTGGGAGCCATTTGCTGATTAAAGACCCAGTAACTAAAAAACCCGATGACACCACGGAATAAACCACTGGGATTGGTAAAAAAAGATGTAAAAAATACGGTATATATAGTAATAAAAACAAATATTCCATGAAGATAGGGGGAAATATCTTTTTTTATATCCGTTATAACCCTCTTAAGACTGTCCACCGGAACAAAATCTTTCGTTTTTACAAGCTGTACCTTATCTTCAAGATAATATTCAAGGGTGTTTAACGTAATTATTCGCAGGAATAATATAGATAGAAAAAGTCTGTATCTCTTTTCTTTTATTATTTCAGGATAAGACTTGGAGAGATATGTCATTATATCCGGCTCAGAGTAAAGTGTATTTAAGGATTTTTCAATAAGTAACTTGAAGAATGCAAAAGAAAAGAATATAAATAAAGTTATATAAGTATCTTCCTTTGTAACAAAAGACAGAGCTACCATAGCAAAACAATAAGAAATATAATCAGAATTTTTTAACCTCCAGTAATACAGAAATGTAACCACTATAGCAAGGGAACAGAGTGCTACATGAATATCATGTCTTAAAAATCTTGAGAAATAGACCAGAGTGGGAGATATGGCTCCAAGAAGGGTAATAAAGAAAACACTTCTGTAATCAATAATTCTTCGGAGATTTATAAATAGTAAGATTATAAGAAGACCGCACAGAGCAGGTATGAATCGGGAATTTGCATCAGTGGCAACAACATGAAGAAATCCTCCCCAGATTCTGTAAACAAGGGCATTGGCAAAATACAGTGCAGTTCCATGATAAGTAGGATCATATTTATAACAGGCAGGGCCTTTATTGGCAATCTCCCAGGAATAAAAGGCGTGAATCCCTTCGTCATGGTGAAAAGCTCTGGGGCCGAGATCATAAAAACGTGTAAATAATACATAAATCAGTATAAACAACAGGGATATAAAAAAAGCTCTGTTCTTTATATACACAGGAGCATTTTCAGTTTCTTTTTCTGCAATTTCAGGTGATGTTTCTTGTTTATCTATCTTTTTTGTGCGGGACATTTTAATTCTCCTTTTTATGTGTTCATCAATTAATTTAATGAACAGTGGACAAATTTTATTCCGAGTAATTTTTTTTATAAAAACTCTATATAAAAAGTACAGACATAGAGATTCTATTTCTATGTCATTTCTCCTTGCGGCAGGTCTTTTTTTATAAATACAACATGAAATCTTATAATTTATCATACCTTTAGTGAAGAATGACTGGTTCTACTCGTCACGCTTTACCAGTCACCTGCCAGAATTCTTACTAAATTTTAACAAAAATTTAACATTTTTTTCCTTTATTTTTTCTCTTTAGAAAGTATAATATGTAAGGGTGAAATTTTTTACGTCAGGAGAAATTTATGATAATAAATAGTACTTTACCGGGTGTTATAAATAAAACCCCTCTTCTTTCCACGAGAAAAGCTCCAACTCAGAAAGAAAAGAAAGATACCGTAACTATTGGCGATAGTTCTATTATAGATCTCCATATACTTCATATAAATGATTTTCATGGGGCTATAGAACCTTATATGGAACCTTCCATTTCTACCGAGAGCGAAGTGGGGGGCATAGCAAATTTAAAAACAGTTATAGATACGGAAAGAGAAAGAGATTTACAGGGTACATTACTTCTAAATGCAGGAGACCTTGCAGAGGGTTCCATGGCGGCCTATGTTTCTAAAGGACGTATAGTATCAGATGCCTTTAAATCCTTTAAATTTGATGCTATAACACCTGGAAATCACGACTTTGCCTGGGGTAAAGATGGCTTCAGCTATATGGTTCAGGGTATGGATACGCCCATACTGGCGGCAAATATTGTAAATACTGCAGACGGCACTGTAATGGAAGGGGTAAAACCCTATACTATAATAGAGAAAAAGGGTGTAAAGATCGGAATACTCGGTCTTGACACACCGGAAACTGCCATCCGTTTAGATCCTGCAAAGGTTAAGGGTATTGAATTTAAAGCCGCCGTAGAAACTGCGAAAAAATATGTTTCCGAACTTAAAGAAAAAGAGGGAGTAGATCTTATAGTAGTTACGTCCCATCTGGGATTACCGGAAGACGAAAAGCTTGCAAAAGAAGTAGAAGGCATTGATGTTATAGTAGGTGGGCACACTCATAATAAACTGGAAGAAGGCAAAAAAGTAGGAAATACTATAATTGTTCAGGCAGGAACAAAAGGGGGATATCTTGGTAAACTGGATTTACAGGTAGATACTTCTACTAAAAAGATTGTAAATCATACGGCAACCCTCATTCCTGTTATTGCCAGTAACGTAACACCTGATGAAGGAGTCCAGAGGATTATTGAACCATACCTTTCAGATGCGAAAAAATTCGGCTCTGAAGTAATGGGAGAAGCAAAAGAAGATATCCATTACTCTCATAACAGTCCGAGTAAACTGACTCAGGTGCTTGCAGAAGCAATAGTAAGAAGAGCAGGAACGAAAATAGGCCTCTGTAGTGCCAGAACTGTAAGAGGTAATATTTCAAAAGGAACTGTCCATAAAGAAGATCTCTTCAATGCTGTTCCTTTTACCGATGAAAATATACTTACTGTGGATATTAAAGGAAAATATATAAAACAGTATCTGGAAGACGGAGTTAAAGACGGAGCTAAAGGTATAGGCATACCTGCAGGAGCATTAAAATGCAAATATGACCCCACCAGACCGAGCGGAGACAGAGTTACTTCTCTTACGATAGACGGTAAGAAAATTGATCCGGAAGCCACATATCATATAGCTATAAATGATTCCATAATATCAAAGAAGAGTTTTGCCACAGCAGAAAATCAGCGAGTTATCGGACCATTCCAGGAGGCTTTTTTTGATTATTTCAGGACAGCTGACGCCTGGGATAATAAAATTGATGACAGGCTAACTATGGAAGTTGGTATAGTGTTGCCAAAATTAGAACTCTGAGAAAGCGTAATATTTAAGGGGATTATCCATTACACTTTATGTATTACACAACCATTAAGAATTACTTTATAATGAAATATTTATTAATTATATTGTTTCTATTTTTAAATCTTTTTTTTTCTATACCACAGTTGGCTTTTAGTAAAAACAACAAATCAGATGAAGTAAGAGGGGAAATTATGTTAATACACAACAATACTTTACCGATTATTCTAAATAAAACCAATCTTTCCACAAAGGGAAAGGTCTCGCAGAATCAAAATCAAGATACTATAACTATCGGACCATATGATTCTGCTTCTGTAAGTCTTCATATACTTCATATTAATGATTTCCATGGAGTCGTTGAACCTGTTATGGCGCCAGAAATCTCTAAAGAAAGTCCTGCCGGAGGAATTGCCCATATAAAAACACTGATTGATCAGGAAAGGGAAAGAGATTTTGCTGGAACAATACTATTGAATGCAGGAGACCTTGCAGAAGGAACAATGGTTGCCTATATTTCTAAAGGAAGAGTCGTTACAGAGGCCTTTAAGGAAATAGGCTTTGATGCTATAACACTTGGCAACCACGATTTTGCCTGGGGCCAGGAGGGCCTTAAATATATGCTGGAGGGTTTAGATACTCCCGTACTCGGAGCAAATATAAGAAAAAGTGATGACGGAACAGTCATGGATGGGTTAGAACCATACATAATTAAAGAAATGAAAGGTATAAAAGTTGCAGTTATAGGTCTTGATACACCTGATATTGCACATTTTATAGAAGAATCCAAAAGAAAAGGTCTTGACTTCAAGGGTGCAGCAGAAACAGTAGAAAAATATATTCCCGAAGTAAAAGAGAAAGGAGCAGATCTTGTTATAGTCCTTTCTCATCTTGGAGAGAAGGAAGATGAAAAACTTGCAGCAGAAGTTAAAGGTATTGATGTTATAGTGGGAGGTCACAGTCATACTAAAATAGATGAAGCCAGAAAAGTAGGAGATACACTAATTGTTCAGGCAGGTGCCCAGGGTAAATTTTTAGGAAAACTTGATATAGATGTAGACCTGCAGAGTAAAAAAATAGTAAGTTACACTTCCAGATTAATACCTGTTATTGCAGATGAAATAACTCCCGATCCGGAAATAGAAAAAATTATTGCTCCTTATCTGGCAGAAGCTGAAAAATTTGGTTCTGCCGTTATGGGTGAAGCCAGTGAAGATCTAATTCACGGTCATAGATTTATGGGGAAATTAAATCAAATACATGCCGATTCAATATGGGCAAAATCAGGTGCTCCTTTCGGTATATGTAATTCCAGAACACTTAGAGGCAATATAAAAGCAGGTACTGTGACAAAAAAAGACCTCTATACAGCTCTTCCCTTTACAGAGGAAGGTTTCGTTACACTCACCATAGAGGGTAAATATATAAGACAGCATATAGAGAACTGCCTTTCTGACGGTGCCACAGAACTTGCTATTCCTGCAGGTTCGTTAAAATACAGTTATGCTCCATCCAAAGCAGAAGGCCACAGATTGACCTCTCTTACACTGGATGGAAAAGAACTGGATGATAATGCAGAATATTTTATATTTGTAAATGAAACAATGGGAAGACACAAAGATTTTGAAACAGCAAAAGACAAAAAGAAAATAGGATCTTCTCAGGAAGAATTTTTTGAATACTTTAAAGCCCATAAAGGGCCCTGGAACAATAAAACTGACGACCGTATTACGGTTGTCAAATAGCCACTCTTACACAAAAATTCACAAAAAAAATCTTTGCAATTAATAATTTTTCTATTATAATGGCATGTATTGCTATTTTTCAAAAACAAGGAGATTTTATTATGTCACGAGTTCTTATTACAGGGGGAGCAGGTTTTATAGGGAGTAATTTAGCTTCTCGATTACTTAAAGAAAAACATGAAATTACCATATTTGACAATATGTCCCGTTCCGGCTGTAAATCAAATATAAAATATCTGGAAGATACCTTCGGGAAAAACTCATTTCGTCTTGTAAGGGCAGATATTACCGATTTTAAAAGGTTGAAAGAAGCAACACAGGGGGCAGAACGTATTTATCATCTTGCAGGACAGGTAGCAGTAACTACATCTGTTCAAAACCCACGGCAGGATTTTATGGATAATGCTCTTGGCACCTTCAATGCCCTGGAGGCTGCCCGCATATCAGGAGATAATCCCATATTCCTTTATACCAGTACCAATAAAGTATATGGCGGTATGGAGGACGTGGGAATTATTAAAGGAAATAACCGCTATGAATATAAGGATCTGCCTGCCGGCGTATCTGAAACACAGTGTCTTGATTTTCACTCACCCTACGGATGCTCAAAAGGAACGGGAGATCAGTATACCAGAGATTATGCCCGTATATATGGACTTAAGACCGTCGTATTGAGACAGAGCTGTATCTATGGATATAGACAGTTCGGTATAGAAGATCAGGGATGGTTAGCATGGTTTATAATTGCGGCCCTTAAGAAACGGCCTATTAAGATATACGGAGATGGTCTTCAGGTAAGGGATATACTCTTTATTGACGACCTTATGGATGCCTATGAAGCTGCCGTGGAGAATATAGATAAATGTAAAGGGCAGATTTACAATATAGGAGGAGGGCCGCAGAATACCATAAGTGTATGGACTGAATTCGGGCCCCTGCTGGAGAAATTGATGGGATCTTCCATACCTGTTCAATACGCTGACTGGAGGCCGGGTGATCAGCAGGTTTATATAAGTAATATAAGTAAAGCAGAGAAAGAACTTGCCTGGCGTCCGAAGATCTCAGTAGAAGAAGGTATTACACGATTATTTAAGTGGATAGCGAAAAATATTGAATTATTTGAGCATTTATAGGAGTATATTTATGAAAATTCTATTTGCTTTAACCTATTATTTACCAAATATCTCAGGCCTTACCATCTATGTTCAGCGCCTTGCAGAAGCACTGGTTAAAAAAGGCCACGAAGTATCTGTTCTCACTTCACAGCACAATAAATCCTTACCTCTGGAAGAGGTATTAAATGGAGTTAAAATAGTAAGGGTTCCCGTAGCTTTTCGTCTGAGTAAAGGTGTTATGATGCCTATGTATCCCCTAATAGCATTAAAACTCATAAAAAGACATGACCTTGTGGCAATCAATCTGCCGGGAACCCCCTTTGAATCAGTGATTTTACCGGTTCTTTCACGCTTTATAGGACATAAGCCTTCCACTGTAACCTATCACTGTGATCTGTTACTACCTTCCGGCATATTCAACCGTTTTATAGATGAAGTGGTATTTACGAGTAACTGCATTGCAGGCGCTCTTGTAGACCGGGTAGTAGCCTATACTGAAGATTATGCAACTCACAGTCGTTTTTTAAAGAAATTTCCCCGTAAAAGAGAAGTCATTCCGCCTCCTGTTATAGTAGAAGATGCTACTTCCGAAGAAGTGGAAAAATTTCGTTCCCTTCACAGCCCTGGCGGAGAAAAACTTATTGGCTTTGCCGCCCGTTTTGCCACGGAAAAAGGGGTTGAATATATGCTGGAAGCCTTACCCGTTATACATAAAGAAATTCCCGGGGCAAGAGTTCTTTTCGTGGGGGAATATAAAAAGGTAATAGGAGAAGAAAAATACCGGGAACGAATGGAACCTCTTGTAAAACAGGCAGGAGAAAGCTGGAAATTTCTGGGGGTATTAAATGCAAAAGAAATGGCCCTTTTTTACAGAACCTGTGATGTAACAGTATTACCCAGTATTAATTCTACGGAAAGCTTCGGTCTTGTGCAGGTAGAAAGTATGCTCTGCGGGACTCCTGTAGTGGCAAGCAATCTGCCTGGAGTAAGGGTATCGGTAGGAACCACTAAAATGGGGCTTATTGTTCCCATAAAAGATTCCCCTGCCCTTGCCGGTGCTGTAGTGGAAATAATAAAGAATAGAGAAAATTATATAAAACCGTTAGAGGAAATTAAAAAGCATTTCTCCCTTGAAAAAACGATTATCTGTTATGAAGAAATGTTTAATGAGTTAATACGTGAAGCGTGAAGCGTATAACAATAGATATGTATTATACTCCACTTTTTACTTCCTTTCATTTTTCACTTTTTACGGAAGTTTGACAACCTGAAGTTAAGTAATGGCGTAAAACCAGGGGGATTCGTATTATAAAATAGACGTAGACACGTGGTTTTCAAATTTTTGAATAGAAATAACTTTAGGGGGAATTTGAAGTTT
>JAKJGF010000305.1 GCA_022704525.1 Bacillota bacterium
ATTTTAATACCAAAATCAATAAAACTAATATATTTATCCTGGATAACGCATCCTGGCATAAAACTGGTAGACTTAACTGGGGCCGCATAAAACCAGTTTATCTACCTCTATACTCTCCAAATCTTAATCCTATTGAAGGATTATGGAAAATACTCAAGGATTTGATGCCGATCTTTACAGAAATTGTAAATATTGATGAACTTGAAGAAGTTGTTATTACTAATTTAAAGTATTTCTTTGATAATCCACAAGAGGTGATGTCAATTTGTAATATTTAGGACAAGACTTTTTAGAATTACTCTAATTCATATGATAACATATATCATAATATTTATCAAACGAGCTATAATTAGGAAAGAGTGGAAAAAAGATTAGGTAATAAAAAGGCGTAATCTTTCAGATGCAAATCAATCTAAAAAGAAAGGAAAGAAAACGCCATGTAGTAGTCTCAACTTATAATTTTTAGTATCTTCAATAATCTTACATTTCTCTGAGTTTTCCGATTTTATATATCATACCGGGAAGTTCTCTCTTGAAGAAACTGGAAGTATCTTTTGCTATTTCTATAACTTTATCGAGTTTAATATCCTGCCTTATATCCAGTTGTTGTAGTAAATGCACAAAATCTTCTGTGGAAACATTTCCTGCAGGAGATTTTGTAAAAGGACATCCCCCCAGTCCTCCGAAGGCAGTTTCAATATATTTTACCCCTGCCTTCATAGCAGTATAACAATTCAATAAACCGAGGCCGTAGGTATTATGGAAATGACAGGCACATTCTACAGTGCTGTCAAGTTTAAAGATAGCGCTGTAAAGTTTTTCCACCTTTTCTGGGTTTCCATGTCCTGCCGTATCTGCAAGACTTATGTTTTTTATACCTGCCTCAAGATATTTCTCTACAATGGATATTACCCTTTCTTCAGGTATTTTACCTTCAAAACCGCATCCAAAGGCAGACTGAACGGAAACCTGTACTTTTTTACCTGCCTTTATACATTCTTTTGCCATTGCTATAATTCTTTCTGTTGCCTCTGAAACACTCATACCAGTATTTTTCTGACTGTGGGTTTCACTTGCAGAAACTCCCATACAGAACATTTCCACATCCACTGACATACCCCTTTCCACTCCCTTTTCATTCAGAACCAGTGCAGAAAAGACAGTGGAGGGTTTTTTAATTTTATTTAATTGTATAAAAAGTTGTTCTGTGTCTGCCATAGAAGGAACTTTCTTGGGGTTAACAAAAGACCCCATCTGGATAATGTCAATACCCGAGTCCATAAGTTTTTTAATCCATTCTATTTTTTTCTCCAGTGGAATGAGATCTTTCTCTATCTGCAGACCGTCTCTCATGCCCACATCGTGAATTATAATATTCATATAGAATACCTCCTGACAAAGTTAATCTTAAAAACTCAGACAGAAATTGTATTACTTGATAATTTATTAGACTTTCTCCCATTCATCTCTGCTAATACCGTCCTGCCTGAGTATTTCTTTTACAAGACTGATATGTATATCTCCTCTACTATGAGGATTAGGGATACGAATTTTCTTTTCTCCCTTTTTCATGAAACTGTGTCTGCCTCCTGAAAATGGGCCTGTATAACCTGAGTACGGCAACAGGCAAGTTAGTATCCATCTCACAAGCCTGTCCCTGTCCGGGATCTTACGCAAAATCTATGATCCTGTTACAATGAAATCTGTTATTACAGAATATACAGTTTTGTATTTATTTAAGTTATAACTTTCTCCTTTGAGGGCATATCTTTTGCTCCAGAGCCCGGACAGGGACAGGTGTGTATATTTAAAATTTTTTGGATACTTATTTACCTGGAGCGGTATTAAGAATCTGAATTTTCTGATTATTTCTTTTATAATATTATTCCCTTACGTCTCACGACTTATCCTTCTTTCCCTTCTTCTTTTTCCCTTCTTCTTTAACCTCCGGAATTTCTCCTGGTTCTTTCTTCTCTTTTGCCTTTTCTTCTGCAGCTTTTTTTATATCTTCCTGTCTCTTCTTTTCCAGCTCCATAGCTTCTTTCTTTAATTCTTCCAACTTCTTTTCTATTTCTTCCTTTTTCTTCAGTAATTCTTCTTCCTTCTTCTTTAATTCTTCTTCTTCTTTCTTCAGTAATTCTTCTTCTTCTATTTTCTTTGCTTCTAACTCCTCTGCTCTGCGTTTAAGTTCCTGTTCCGGCCATTCAGGTTTAAAGGCTACCATGGCAAGAGGAGGTATGTCGATGGTTATTGTATAGGGCTGGTTATGTGTAAATACTTCTTCTGCCATGACACCGCCATGATTTCCCATATTACTTCCCCAGTAAAGTTCGGAATCACTGTTTAATACTTCTTTATAATATCCTTCATAGGGAACTCCCACGCTGTATTTACGCCACGGAACAGGTGTGAAGTTATATACAAATACAATAATGCTTAAACCGTCTTTAGCTATTCTGTAGAAGGAGATAACACTGCGATCGGCATCATGGAAATCTATCCATTGAAATCCTGTATAACTGATATCCACTTCATAGAGGGCCGGTTCCGACTTATAGAAATGAATGAGATCTTTTACATAATTATTAAATTTTCTGTGGCTTTCATATTGCAGTAAATGCCAGTCAAGACCGAAATCATGATTCCATTCCCTCCATTGACCCATATCACATCCCATAAAGAGTAATTTTTTCCCGGGATGTCCCATCATAAATCCGTAGAGAAGACGGAGGTTGGCAAATTTCTGCCACTCATCTCCCGGCATTTTGTTAAGCATAGATCCTTTCATATGAACTATTTCATCATGGGAAAAGGGAAGGATGAATTTTTCACTGAAGGCATACATGAGACTGAAGGTAAGTGTTCCCTGTTTATATTTTCTGTATACCGGGTCAGCTGTCATATAGGATAATATATCATTCATCCAGCCCATATTCCATTTGAAACCAAATCCCAGTCCCCCGAGGTAGACAGGGCCTGAAACCTGTGGCCACGCAGTAGATTCCTCGGCTATCATAAGTACTCCCGGATAATATTTATACACCACTGTATTTAAGTATTTCAAGAATTCTATAGCATCAATATTTTCTTTTCCTCCATAGATATTTGGAATCCATTCACCGGGTTTTCTGGAATAGTCAAGATACAGCATGGATGCAACGGCATCTATTCGAAGACCGTCAATATGATATTTTTCAAACCAGAATAGTGCATTGGTTACAAGAAAATCTTTTACCTCTGTTCTGCCGTAGTTGAATATGAGAGTCCCCCAGTCCTGATGTTCCCCTCTTCTGGGGTCGGCATGTTCATAGAGGCAGCTCCCGTCAAAACGTGCCAGTGCATAGGCATCTCGTGGGAAATGGGCAGGTACCCAGTCCAGAATTACTCCTATGCTATGCTGATGGCAATAATCTATAAGGTACATAAAATCTTCAGGTGTTCCATAGCGGCTTGTGGGAGAGAAATACCCGGAACACTGATAACCCCAGGAACCATAGTAGGGATGTTCCGCTATGGGTAAAAGTTCTATATGGGTATAACCCATTTCTTTTACATAGTCTATAAGTCTGGGAGCTACTTCACGGCAATTCAGATGTCTTTCTGGTTCATCGGGAAATCTGAGCCACGAACCCAGATGAACCTCATATATCCATATAGGACTTTCATAATTATTCCTTGTTTTTCTCTGCTTAAGCCATTCGCTGTCATTCCATTTGTAATTATCTATATTATAAACTACAGATGCCGTTCTGGGTGCAAGTTCCATATAAAGGGCATAGGGATCTGTTTTAAGAAAGGAATGATGATATGATGACTTAATTTCAAACTTATATAACACTCCTTCCTGAAGTCCCGGTATAAATATTTCCCATATACCTGAACTTCCGAGGCTTCTCATAGGGTGTTTTCTTCCATCCCAGTTATTGAAATTGCCTACAACACTTACTCTTAATGCATTCGGTGCCCATACGGCGAAATGTACTCCCCCTACACCCTGATGTGTTATAACCCTGGCACCCAGTTTTTCATAGATCCTGTGATGTGTTCCTTCTCCGAAAAGATATACATCCTGAACGGTAAGGTAAGGGAGAAATGCATAGGAATCTCTGAATGTTTCAACCTGGCCTGCAGGACTTACAGTCCTTAACATATAAGAAAAGGGTTTCTCTCTACCAGGATAGGCTATTTCAAAAAAGCCTTCTTTATGAAGCTTATACATTTTATATTCTTTTTCATTATCATCCATATCCAGAACATAGGCTTCTTCTGCATCTGGCAGATAGGCTCTTACAGTCAGACTCTTTTTGCCCTGAAGTTCAACTTCATGAATACCTAACACAGAAAAAGGATCATGATGTTCCAGGTATATAATTCTATAAATTTCTTCCCAGGAAACTGTTGGTAACATAGATATCACTCCTTAATGTCTATTTAATTAATATCTTCAACTTTTAATAAATAATTCCTTTATAAAGTCAGTAAGAAAAAATATTATAGAGGCAGGAAAATGTTATAGAGAGATGGAAAATATAATTTTATGTTAATTTTTTTTATGAATTAATAATCTCGTAATGCCTAAAGCGTGATGGGAAAAAACACATCCATTACTCTTTGCAATATAATACTTATTACCGCAACAAAAAGTATCCAAAAACATATACACCTGTCCCTGTCCGGGCTCTGGAGCAAAAGATATGCCGTCAAAGGAGAAAGTTATAACTTAAATAAATACAAAACTGTATATTCTGT
>JAKJGF010000306.1 GCA_022704525.1 Bacillota bacterium
CAAAAAGATCTCTTCCCGTAGATGGATTTCTTCTGACGGACTTCGTGTAGAAAAAGAGGTAAGGGTTATAGAAGAGTTTGATAAAAAAATATATTATGAATCAGTAAGGTTATTTACCCTTTCTGAACTTATTGATTTAATGCTAAAAGCAGGTTTTATAAATATTAATTATTACTGTGGTTTGACCTGCAAGTCATTGACAGATAAGTCTTCAAGAGTAACTTTGATAGGGAATAAGGGAAGAGAAATGAAAAGTGAAAAGAAGTGAGCAGTGAGCAGTGAAGAGAAGTGAAAAGTGAAAAGATAGTGTACCTTACTATATATTTATGATAAATTACGTTTCACGCTTCACGCTTCACCCATATTTGTTATAGAAAGGACTGTTATCTATGAAATATATAAACGCCGATAATGTATGCCAGTTTTGTGATCTTGTTTCTGTAGGAACTGCCTGTGGGCCTGCAGTAAAATGGGTCAGAGAGAGGCTTTCAGACTGGCCGGTTTATATGGTGGAAGATGGCTTTATTATGTCATTTTACACTGGTAATATAAATGAATATCATAAGGAATCTGAAAAGGGTGTTTTAGTGCCTTCCCTGGCACCTGAAATATTAAAAAATATAAAAATTCTCTATGTAGCACATTTAGATGAAATTGGTGGTATAGTAATGTTACCTGAATCTACAGGATTTAGAACACGTATAATTGGTAACATACCACAGGTATTTGCCAACAGGCCTTTACTGGCTATGGATTATCTGGATAAGGATGGTTCTACAGTTCGCCCCTGCAGAGGCTGGATAAATAAGGATGAACTGTTTGTAGAGGGAGAAAATTTTGAACCCCTCAGGACTGTTTTTACCTTTAATGAAAAAACTACTGTTCAGGACGGATGGATTAATGGAAAAGCTCTTGATCCGAGATTAACTGCCTATGCAGTAATTGAGGCAGCATATTATATGAAGAGGCCCGATGTGGCAGTAATGCTGGTGTTTGCAGAGGAATGTTCCATTTACGCAGCAAAAAAGGGTTCCTGTTTTGCCCATGATATGTTTCCCTCGCTTTCACTGGTAGTAAACTGTGATGTCCCGGGATTGAAGAATATTGAAGGAGGTAAACTTGATCAGTGTATCATGCGTCTTTATGAAGGTAGAACCTTTATAGATCCGAGTTTTGGCATCCCTATCTATGATGAATTAATAAAACATGGATGTCGGCTTACTATGGCATCAACTCTTACAGGCAGCCAGACCTTTCTCTTTATACCCCAGTGTCACACTATATCTCTTGGAATTGCTGAAGAGGAAGCTCATGCTGCAAGAACCAGGGCGTCTCTTTCAGCTCTGGAAGATCTTATAGAGGTACTTATTACTATTCCTGATGTTGTAATACCAATTATTCATCAAGTGTACTAATAAAACAGCCTTGAGGCTACTCCAAAAAAATATGAATGCTTATACTTCTTTACTTGAGGCAATATCCTTTAAATTTCGATATGTAATTAACTTAAAACTTCCTTTAAATAGACCATCTTTTTGTCCTTCGGAGAACTTCGTTTTTCCGTAGCCTCAGGGCTGTTTTTACTACGTTTGATGGTAGATTGGTATAAGACGTGAGACATGATGAGTGAGACTTGTAGGGGCGGAACATTGTTCTGACCTTTTACCGATCACTGATTACCCTTCATGTACTTTATAACAAGCATTGTTATATCATCAGATTGTTCAAGGTTTCCTGAAAATTCTTTAACATTCCCACTGACTACTCCTACCATTTCCTCCGGGGAAGTATAATACCGGGCTGAAAGAATTTCTTTTAATCTTTCATCTCCGAAGAGTTCATGTTCATTACCGGTTGCTTCGGTTACACCATCGGTATAAGTAAAAAGATAATCTCCCGGTTCTAATATAAGCTCTTTATCTACGTATTTTTCTTCTTTGATTCCAAGAACAGAAGTAGTGGCTTTTTCCATCATTTTTGCTTTCTGATTGTTTTTGATAATATAAGGAGTATTATGTCCGGCATTACTGTATTTCAATTTACCTGTTTTTAGATCCAGCATACCACAGAAAGCTGTTACAAACATAAAGGACTGATTATTTATAACTTTTTTATTGAGTTTTTCAAGAACTACTGATGGACTTTTACCTTCTGAAGCAATGTATCTGTAAAGAGAGTTAATAACAGCCATAAAAAGTGCTGCCGGTACTCCTTTATCAGATACATCGCCGATAATAAAACAGAGTTTATCATCCAGTATAAAAAAATCATAAAAGTCCCCTCCTACTTCTCTTGCTGGTTCCATAAAACCATATATCCTGAAACTCTGAGACTCTGTTAGTGGCAGTAATGGTAACATATTCATCTGAATATCATGTGCTATTTTGAGTTCCCCTTCGATTCTTTCCTTCTCTTTGGCAGCTATTTTAAATGATACTTCCAGGGATTTTTGATGAATTATGAAAAATACTATTATTAAAATTGATATTATAATTGTTATCAGAATGGGATTTAAACGGTTAACAGCAATAATGTGTTTCCATTCTGTAACATCGGTATTTATGACTAAAACTCCTATTACCTGGTTTGTTTCCCTGTCCTGAATAGGAGAATAGCTTTCTGCCCAGCTACCTCTTTCATCAGAGCTGGGTCCCTCTACAGAAGTTTTATCTGAAGTAAAAGAGTTTATTATGTGAGTGAGTGATTTCTGATAGATTTTATCAGATTTTAAAGATTTATAGGTACCTACTGAAATATAATCTATGAGAAATATTAACTTCCCTTCTTTACGGGTTAAGAGATATACAAAATTAAAGTCAGGATTTGCAACACAGATATTCATAATCTGATTTTTCAGGAATTCATAGTTTTCCTTTTCCATATGTGTTTT
This sequence comes from Bacillota bacterium, assembly GCA_022704525.1. Taxonomy (GTDB): domain Bacteria; phylum Vulcanimicrobiota; class SpSt-956; order SpSt-956; family JAKJGF01; genus JAKJGF01. The sequence continues at coordinate 2,891 of JAKJGF010000306.1, forward strand.
GATGAGGTTTTTTATACGCTCACAGTCTATAGAAGATACTACGGTGTTACTGCGTTTTATTAAAAGGTCTCCCATCTGTTTATCTGCAGCTTTACCAACTGTATTCGCTGCAAGCCAGCCATTTATTACATTGAGGATAAGGAGTAAGGCCATGGCCAGGGTGAAAATAAAAGGCCTATAATATTTATCTCTTTCAGAAAATCCAGAATGATATTTTTGATGAAATAGATATTAAGGGGCTGTTTTTTTTCTGCAGTTTTTCGAATAAAACCATTAATAATTGCTGTTCCGTAAATATAATGTTTTTTTAATTTCTTTTCATAACCCGGTACGGTAAGAGTGGCCAGCATTCCAAAGTATATCCATATGGCTGTTGTAACAATTATTATTATAACAAATCTGAATAACTGTACCGGTAGATATGTTTCATACGTCATTGACATAAAGTCTGGAACATTGGCAAGTGTAGAAAGAGTATAAAGAGCCATTCCACCTGCTGCAATTATTAAAGGAAGACTTCCTGTATAAGTTTTTTTTGAGTTTTCATAGAGAGACAGTGCTGTCCATAACCCACCTGTGAGGCCGAAAATATAATGACATGAAAAAAATAACCCATTCAATCCAGCAAGGATGGTTAGAAAAACTGTTATGGCTAACATAGGGATAAGAAACCATCGCTTTATGATGATATTTTTTGTTTTAGCTGTATTTGCCCTTCCGAATTCTAATAGAAATATAAAAGATAATATTATAAGGATAAGTTGAAAAACAGCAAGGTATTTACCGGGCCAGCTAATTCTTATTATATCTATCCAACGGGCCATTCCATTTGTTAAACCAAATAAACCCAGCCAGTACCATGGTATACCTCCCTTTTTCATAACCTGGCAAACCATTGCCAGTAATATAAGGGAAAGACCATAAATAAAATATATATAATCTATTTGTCCCTGTAGAAATTCTTTTATTGACATTTTAATTGCAATTTCTAAAAACCCAGTTTGCGAATTTCTTCAAGTATATCTTCAGGCGTAAAGGGTTTTGGTAAGTATGCTGTAGCACCACCCTGATAATAGGCCTCGAAGACAGTATCTGGATCATTAAGAGCTGTTACCATAATTATTTTTACTTCTTCTGATTCATCTATAGCCATGTTTTTTTCAATTTCACGAATTTTTTTGATGGTTTCCAGCCCATCCATATGGGGCATCATAATATCCATAAATATGATATCATAGGGCTCTTTTTCCCTGCAGGCCCTTGTGAAAAATTGAAGGGCCTTTATCCCATCACGGGCACTATCACAGACACCATGAAAGGATAGCATGGTTTTAAGCATATTTCTTATATTAAGTTCATCTTCTACTACCAGACACTTCATAAATTAGCTATCAGCTATTAGCTATCAGCTATCAGCTCTTTACCCCTCTCATATTAAGATTATAAGAATGTTCATTGTGTATAAAGCTATCATCGGCCAGCAATCAGCAATCAGATTAAGGAATAAAAGCCAAAAGCTGAAAGCCAATAATATAATATCATAGAAAAAACCGTTAATCAATGTATAAATGATTCGAGACTATTCTATCTTCGAAGGAAATTGCCTTGATCCGTCGAATAAACAACATTCTAAGTACCGCAACAGGTAAAAAAGTATCCAAAAAACATATGCATCTGTCCCTGTCCGGGCTCTGGAGCAAAAGATATGCCGTCAGAGGAGAAAGTTATAACTTAAATAAATACAAAACTGTATATTCTGTAATAACAGATTTCATTGTAACAGGATCATAGATTTTGCGTAAGAGCCCGGACAGGGACAGACTTGTGAGATGGATACTAACT
>JAKJGF010000307.1 GCA_022704525.1 Bacillota bacterium
TCCTGCCAGATCAATAGTTCTTGCTTTATCAAGGCTCAAATTTATACCGGCCTTATTTGCAGCAATAACTGCGCTGACTACATTATCTACATTTCCTCCTGCCAGATAATGATCTTCCAGTTCATAGATGGAAAGATATATACCTGCCTGAGATGACATTATGAGAGGATTGATTATCCTCTCAGGTGGAACCTTTCTAAATCTCATCTGTACGAGATGCCCCAGGCTCACATGAACTCCTGCCGCCCATGCTGTGATATAAAGATGGACTGGTATGAAGTGTAAAAAGAAACACAGGGCAATAGCAATAAAAAATACCCCTCCTCCAAACACTCCACAAAGACTATCCCAGGTTCCCATAATATTATAACCTCCTTAATTTTATTTTATTTGTGAAACGTAATACGTGATAATATTATATAATTACTCTTAACGTTTCACATTTAATTATTTTTTCAGTATAAAAATAGATTTAGGTTCCAGTTTCCCTTCAATTACACATTCTCCTCTATATCCTGTTCCTTCCAGAGAACTGTTAACCTCCTTTTTTACTTTTTCAAGAATTATATCGAGAGTCAAATTCTGAGCTTCTTCAGGATCATTTCTGATGTTATCCAGGTATTCTTCATAGAGATCTCTTTCTTCTTCAATAAATTTGTATACCATAAAACTGTGTTGCTTGAGTTCATCTTCATATGGTTCAAGTCTGGGACCTCCAATAGACAGTATAAGTGTTCTTCCTTCCAGCTCCTTAATTGTATGAAAATCTACTATGCCATAACCGCCGGTAAAATCCATTATTAATACTATCTTACCTCTCATATCCCGAAGCCATACAGTAAATTTATCATCAGTTATATAAGTTTTGGGGTATTTCCACTGGCAATCGTAAGGGATAAAGCAGGAATCAGCACCGTATTTTTCATCTCCATTAAAATCAGGGAAATTTTCTTCCCCATGAGCTCTTACATAAATGAAAAGATAATCCTGTTCATTTACTCTGGCAGACAGTTCGCTTATGGTTTTTTTTATATTTTCAAGGGTTGCCTGTTCATTCCGAATATTCATTATATTTTGAGAAGGTACAGACCAGTGTTCTATAAACATTTTTTGCATGGCATCAGCATCCTCCATTGCATACTTTATAGATGCTACCCCTGCCGGTTCAGGATAATTACCTATAGCTATAAGCAAAGCCCATCTATTACTGACAGGTTGTGAAATTCCCTCTAAAGATAAAGAAAAAACAGTAATTAAAAAGAAAAAACTTACTAAAAAAATCTTTTTCATTAAAAGACCTCCTTTATTTTATAAAATATTCTATAAATTTCATCATAATTCCTTCAATTATAAGAAATCTATAAATATATATTGCAAATTTTATACCCTGACCAGGGATAGTAAATATTGATTTGCTATTTTTTTCATGTTATTCTATCGGGAAAGGTATGAGGTATAAATTATGGGAAAGAAATTAGCCATTGACTTTGGAAATTCAAATACTACAGTAGCTGTCTGGAATGAAAGTCTGGAGAGAGAAGAATTAATTAAAATTCAGGATATAACCAGAAGGTACAAAAATCCAAAAGGACATAGTGACTCTGAAACATATTGTATACCCTCTATAATAAATTTTGAAGGTAATAATGTCCTTATAGGTCAGGAAGTTTTCTACCGGGGAAAGGAATTCCATCAGGGTACTTTCAGAGATATAAAACGATATATTATGAAAAGAAAATCTCTTCCCAAGGACATAGGAGGCAGCAGATTATCCTTTTATGAAGCAGGAGAAAAATTTGTGTCAGAATTGATTTCAAGGGTTTCAAAAATATTGGATGATAAAATCCAGGAATTAATATTTACTCTCCCTGTAGATGCTTTTCAACATTATCAGGAGTGGATAAGTGAAGTGTGCAGAAAATTGAATATTGATTACTACAGAGTTCTTGATGAACCTTCTGCCTGTGCTTTTGGATATGATATGGGAGCTAATGAGGGAGAGATCCTTATGGTATTTGATTTCGGAGGAGGTACACTGGATGTTTCCATAGTAAAATTTGAATTTGCATTAAATAAAGAGAGAAAATCAATAGTAGTAGGGAAAGGAGGATCCAGCATAGGAGGCATAGATATAGATACCTGGATAATGGAAGATCTATTGAAACAGAACGACCTGTCTGTGGAAGAAGTTCAGCATATAATCAATCATTTAAGACAGAATATTGAAGATATAAAAATAGAACTCTCTTTTAATAAAGAAGCTTCTATATCAGTATTTGATGATAGAAAAGGAATATTAATAAGTGCTGATTATACAAGGGAAATTTTCGAAAAAATTTTAATAAAAAATAATCTCTTTAATATAATTCAGGAAACTGTTGATGATGCCCTGGAAGAAGCAGCACTGAGAGGCATCAGAAGGCGAGAGATAAAAAATGTACTTATGATTGGAGGCTCAAGCCTTATACCATCTGTCAAAAAAATATTAGAAGAAAAGTTTCCTGAACGTGTCAGAAGCTATACACCTTTTGATGCAGTAGTAAAAGGAGCCTGCCGTTATGGTGCGGGGAAGGTTCTGGATGATTATATAAAACATGATTACTGTCTGAAACACTGGATATGGTCAGATGACAGGTATAGTGGAAGATACGGGTATCAACCTTTCATACCCAGGGGAACCAGATATCCTGTTCAGGATGTGGCTAAATTTAAAATAGATGCTGCAGTACCGGGGCAGAAAGAGGTTGAACTTATGATATTTGAGGTGAGGCCAAATAATTCTCAAAAGTTAAAAAATGAAATGGTATATAATTCTGATACAGGTAAATATGAAATAATTGTAACCAGCGTAAGTGGTGAAGAAAATAAAGTACTGGTAAATGAGAAAAATCCTACTTTTATAAAATTAGATCCCCCTGCAAAAGGAGGGGAAAAAAGAATTTCCGTTTCTTTCAATATTGACATAAATCGATTACTCAGAATTACAGTTGTTGATTTAAAAACAAATTGCGTACTTTATAAGAATCAACCAGTGGTCAAGTTGAGTTGAGGATTTAGGGTTTAAGGTTTAGAGTTTAGAATTTAAAGTTCTAACTCTAAATTCTAAACTCTAAACAATTACTCCCTTAACTCTGACTTATTTGGCCGGTGTAGGAGTGGGTGATGGTTGTTCTAATTCAAAGGTTACCTTATTATCATATATCCATTTTATTCCTCTGTAGATAATAGCAGGATTCTTAGGATCATAAAATATAGATCCATCACGGAAGAATAATTCAAAGCTTTTAGTTTCGCCGGCTTTAAGATCTCCCATATCTTTTGTAAGAGTCTCCTGTATTTTGTCATAACCATCTTTAACATATACAGAGAGCATAACCTTTTTAGCTGTAACTGATGCTGTATTTTGAACCTGGCCTGTTAAGCCTATCGTTTCTACTCCAAATTGTAATTTCCCTGTCAATTCAGGTTCACTGAGTTCTCTGAGTCCTAAAACCTTGACTTCATCACCTTTTTGCCCCTGAGGTGTTGGAGTGGCCATAACACTGGCTGCTGTGGGAACTGGTACAAGTTTAGTATTGAAGGTCTGTACTGTTACCATATAAGCTTTTGCATCATAATTATATTGAGCTCCTAAAAGAGAAGCCACATGACTGAGAGATACAAGAACTGTTCCATCTTTCTTTGTTTTTGGGCCTGCATAAACAGTATCGTTGATCTTAAGGTAATTAGTTAGTTCATTGTATTCATAAGAAAAATTAAGCATCTTAGAAAGTTCTTCAATATTAACCATAACAGTTTCTTTGGAAACATAAATATTCCCATTAAAGGGTTTATTATTTATGTATACCATCCAGTCTCCGGATATAGCCAGTGAAATTGTAAATACAATTATAACTCCCAAGATAATACCAATAAAAACATGCTTTAACAAAAGTATCATCCTCTCATAAAAAATTATATAGATTTCAGAAACAATATTCTACAATTTATTTCATAATCCTTCAAGTTTAAAAATTTGCATACTTAGTACCGCAACAGGCAAGTTAGTATCTATCTCACAAGTCTATCCCTGTCCGGGCTCTTACGCAAAATCTATGATCCTGTTACAATGAAATCTGTTATTACAGAATATACAGTTTTGTATTTATTTAAGTTATAACTTTCTCCATTGACGGCATATCTTTTGCTCCAGAGCCCGGACAGGGACAGGTGTATATGTTTTTGGGATACTTTTTTACCTGTTGCGGTACTTAGTAAGGCAACAGGTAAGTTAGTATCCATATAGAGAGCCTGTTCCTACAATTTAATTTTTGATAATCTCATAAGATTATCATAATAGTCAACAATAAAGAGATTGCCCTCTTTATCAAAAGTCACGGAAAAAAGATACTGATCACTCACAGGTAGTCTGATATTCTTTAAAAGTGTAGGGACAGAAGTCCCTGGTATATCCCATAACTGTATAAGACCGTTATTAGTTGCACTGGCAAACAGTTTCCCATCAGTTCTAAGGCTTATATTATTTACAGACCATTCTGTTTTCAAAGAAACTTCCTCTCCTTCAAAAGTCCAGATTTTTATTGTTCCATCATAACTTCCTGATATAATCCTATCAAATGAGGAAAAACAAAGAGAAGTTATACCACCTTCATGACCTTTCAAAATTTTTATTAATTCTTTTTTCTCTATATCCCATATATAAATTTTTCCTTCCAT
>JAKJGF010000076.1 GCA_022704525.1 Bacillota bacterium
CTATGATCTGTGGCGGCACCAGTCTCGGGGCCCTTAATTTCGGAATTACCTGTGAAGACACGTCCGATAAAAAAGGAGACCCCAGAGTATTTTTAACTGAAGGACTTGGATTTTTTAAATTTGGTATGGTTGATCAGCATTTTAATCAAAGAGGAAGACTCGGAAGACTCATTGTGGCCGTCTGTGAGACAAAAAACAACATAGCCTTCGGTATAGATGAAAATACAGCTCTGGTAGTCGATAATTCCTCTAAAACGGTTCAGGTTATAGGGGAAGGTGGCCTTACAATAGTCAATCTTAAAAAAGCAGTAAAAGATATTTCAAAAACAAGAATGGCTATGAATAATATAATAATAAGCTATATAGAAAAAGGAGATACCTATAATTTAAACACAGGAGAGTTCGAAATTAGAAAGACAGATGATCTGGATAAAGAAGAATATGAGGAAAAGAGTTTCGTAAGCACATCAATTTTTGACAATATAAAAGATGCTATTACAGTTCACCTCTCAGATTTTAAAGAAACAAAGGGTATGGCCTTTGAAATGACAGGAGATACAGAAGGGGAAGGTTTTATTTTAAAATTTAAAAAAGAAGAAGACACAAAAATATTCTGCGGAAGTAAAGGTTTCGCAGCAATTAATGTTCACATGGATATAGTACCTGTTAAAGTGAAAGTAGAGTGAGACGTGAGACGTGAAGGGTGAGACGTGAAGGGTGAGGCGTGATTTACTATAGACCTATCTTTTTTGCAAATTCTCCAACCGAGTACATCATAAGATAATTTTACCATATAATCAACTGAATTTCAAGTGTTATTTATAGATTTTTATAGTTTCTCTATACCAGTTCTTTTCCTTCACGATCTCACTTTCTAAAAAATAATATCCCTGAATTATAATATTATATTGTATATAATAATAATTTATTGTTAATTTTTTGTTAAAATAAATTGAGATAAACCATGATATAATAAACATTATAATTAACTTACTGAGATGAGCATAAATATCTAATATTGATAATCGTGGAGCGTGAAGAGTGAAGCGTGAATAGAAAAAGATTTTATTAAATATTTATGTTCAGAACAGTAAACTTCTGGAGGAATTAAAAATGCAAACAAAAATACCTCACCCTTATACCATAATATTTTTTCTCATAATCTTTGTAGCCATACTCACCTATATCCTACCTGCAGGAGAATTTGAAAGATATAAGGATTCGGAAGGCAGAACCCTTGTTAAGGCAGGTTCCTATGAGATTGTCAAAAAAAATCCCCAGGGAATTAAGGGTATCTTAATGGCCCCCATAAAGGGTTCTATAGATGCAGCCGCTGTAGTGGGATTTGTCCTCATCATAGGAGGAGCCTTCGGAATAATCGGTGCTACAGGTGCCATAGAGGCAGGACTTAACAGAGCTGTAACACTCTTAAAAGGGAAGGAACTCTTTATAATTCCTCTGTCTATGCTGCTCTTCAGTCTCGGAGGAACCATCTTCGGTATGTGTGAAGAGACACTGCCTTTTTATATGATATTTATACCTCTGTGTATGGCTATGGGTTATGATTCTCTCACAGGATTTATGATTGTTTTTTTAAGTTCTTCTGCCGGCACATCTGCTTCAACAGTAAACCCTTTTGCTGTGGGAATAGCCCAGGCCATTGCAGAACTTCCTCCCGGGTCAGGAGTTCAATACAGAGCCATACAATTTTGTATTTATATGATAATTTCCGTGGGATTTGTCATATGGTATGCCAGGAGAGTAAAGAAGAATCCTGAAAAATCTCCCATGTATGAACTGGATAAAGAAACAAAAATCTTTTTTTCAGAGAAAAGTGATAACAGTAGCAATCTCATAACATTCACCATAAGACATGGGTTAATTCTTTCAGGATTTGCTGCAGGAATGTGTATTATGGTATGGGGACTCCTTGCCAGGAAGTGGTATATAGAGGAGGTTTCTATGGTCTTTTTAGGGATAGGCCTTATGGGTGGTTTAATTGCAAGGTTTGATCAGAAGAAGATTGCAGAAAGTTTTGTTCTGGGCTGTAAAGATTTAACCTGTGCTGCCGTAATAATCGGCCTTGCAAGGGGAGTATTGATTGTAGCAAGAGATGGAAAGATAATAGATACAGTTCTATTTACTGCAGCAGGAATATTAAATGGCCTTCCGAAAAGTTTATTTGCTGTGTTAATGTTATTAATCCAGAATGGCATTGCCTTTCTTGTTCCTTCTTCCTCTGGCCATGCTGCTCTTACCATACCTGTTCTTGCACCATTAGGTGATCTGGTTTCTGTAAACAGACAGATAATAGTAACTGCCTATCAGTACGGTTCGGGGATTACAAATATGTTCTCTCCCACTTCTGGTACCCTTATGGCTTCTCTTGGAGTTGCAAAAATACCCTGGAATAAATGGGCTTATTTTATTTTACCTCTTGTAGTGGTTTACTGGATATTTGCGGCAGTGTTTTTGATTGTAGGGGTGGGTATGAATTGATTTTTAGTTATGGCATTATTTTTTGTATTTACTCTAATTGAATGATATAATGGTACAGAGGGTATTTCTATGGCTGAATACAATATTAAAGAACTCCTTAAAAATGGAACTTTACTATATAAGCAGGAGAATTATGAAGAGGCTCTTCAGTGTTATGATAAAATCCTGGAGATTGAACCTGAAAATTTTCGTGTCTTAAATTACAAAGGAAATATATTATATAATCAGGGGAAATATGAAAAAGCCCTTAAATGCTTAATCAGAGCACTGGAGATAAATTCTGAATCCAGTAATGGATGGTTTACAAGGGGAGAGATTCTAATAGCCCTTGGAGACTATGAAGAAGCTATGAAGTGTTTAAATAAAGCTCTGGAGATCGAGCCCGGAGATATTGAAGCCTGGTATAACAGAGGTAACATTTTAATTATTATGGAAAGCTATGAAGAGGCTTTGAAATGTTATAATAAAGCTCTGGAACTTAATCCTGAAAATGAGTTTATTCTGGAGCTAAAAAAAGACCTTTTAATGACTTTAAAAAGTATGGGTAAAACTCAGATCGAATATTATGATAAAGCTTCACAGATTGTAAGCACCAGTTTTAGTCCGTCAGAATCATGGAAGATATTAAAAATGTTATGGAAACAGATGTACTGGGATGAAAAAAAGATATCCTTTCACAATAAATTAATAAAACTTCTTGTAGAGAAAAATTATATATCTTCAGAAGTAGCAGAAATATTAAACCTGGCTTATGAAACCCTGTCCCGTTATATGAGTATTAAAAAGAAAGATAATGCGACTCCTTCCAGTATAGCCCATCACGAAGAAGGTATTATAAATGCCGGGGAAGAGATAGAAAAGAGATTACTTTTAATTAAAAGACTTACAGGTGGAGAAGAAAAATATATAACAGAAGAGAAAACCAGGCTTTCTCTAGGTCTGGAATCTTTAAAAAGTCCACAAAAAGAAAGATCTTTATCAATTAAATTATCCGCTTTTGAAGCATCAGAGATTATAATTGATTTTATAGCTCAGGACCCTTCCAGATAAAAGAGTATATAAAAGAATTTAAACATATACACCTGTCCCTGTCCGGGCTCTGGATGGCATGGTTCAACTTTATAATTTTTAACAGTTAAAACCTCAAAAAGTACATAGTTTATGCCTTTAAAATAGAATCAAAAATTCAGATTAACGCTAAAATTAATATCCATGTAACTGCAGCCAGGTAGAATGTTTCTTAATATACAGTTTTGTATTTATTTAAGTTATAACTTTCTCCTTTGACGGCATATCTTTTGCTCCAGAGCCCGGGCATGTGTATATGTTTTTTGGATACTTTTTTACCTGTTGCGGTACTTAGCTCAGCAGGACAATTTATAGTCAGTGAAAAGTATTTCATTTTTCACTAATTTTAAGTAACCTGTTCCTGAATATATTATAGTTTCTTACTCTATTATATGTTCTTTTGACCTGCTGTGAATGAATTCAGTGCAACCAGGGGTGCAGCTGCCTGCTGATCAAATTTTGGACCGCTGTTCCATGTAATAATAAGTTCTTTTTTTGCCCTTGTAATACCGACATAAAGAAGTCTCAATCTTTCCGAAGCGCAGGCAAGACGGGACTTTTTCGTTTCTTCTCCTTCTTTATATTCGGTTATACTGTCGGAATAGAGTGCTCTGAGCTGTGCGAGAGTCTCTGCTGTAACATTCAGGTTATCTCTGATAAACCACTTTTCTGATATGAATGTATCATGAGGGAGAGCAGAGGGAAAATCATAATTATTAACTGACATAAGATAAACCCTGTCCCATTCAAGGCCTTTTGCTTTATGCATGGTGGATACTATAACTTTTCCTTTATATTTTTCCGGGTCAAACCCTATGTCTTCCTCACTGAAGCCCAGGAATTTACGTTCATTTTTTGCTATAGTAGATAATTCCCTGTAAAAATCTGGCAATCTCCACTCAGGATGATATTTTCTTGCCTGCCCCAGAAGAATTGACAGCTTATGGGACAGAGCAAGTTCTGATGAATCTGCAAAGAGATCCTGAGCTATGGTAAGTATTAACTGATCTATGGGCAAAAGTGTTGCTTTCTGCCAACTTCTAACAAGATCACGAAATATTATAAGTTCCTTATAAATTTCCTCTTCTTCTCTGAGTCCCATATCTTCAAGCCAGTTTTTAGACATTCGTGGCCAGAGAAAATCTTCCACATACTGGCAATTCTTTAAAAGACTGGCAATGCGATGTATTTCATTTTTGATTTCTTCTTCATCTCTATCTTTACGCCTCCAGACTTCATAGAGCCTGGCAAGCTGAGCAGGATAGGCAGGATAGGCGAGATATCCCAGTACATGAGCGAGAGCGCCTGCCGTATCACGGGTGGATTTTGTACTTCTTAGAAGTTCTACATAATCTATCTTATTTTTCTTTAATTCATCCACAAGTTCACTGGCAGGATCATTTTTAAACATTAAAACTGCTACAGTGGAATGTTGATTTTGCGGAAGCCATTTTCTTAGAGAATTTATTATAAATTCACGTTCTTCCCCGGGAGTGAATTTTTTGAGTAGAATCTTTATTTTTGAGAGATTATCAGTAGGATTGGGCTGGGGGTCATCAGGATCAGTCTGTTCTATATATGGAGGTACAAGAGCATTTCTCAAATTTTCTACGGGATGGCTATTTTGGGTCCATCTTATGAGATAATTGGCAAGGTTTATGATGCTTTTTGTAGAACGTCCGGAATTCGGTAGTTCTCTCGGAGTGACTTCTGGTTCATTCAGAAAATTTCTCAGGTATTTCGGATTTGCCGTGGTAAAGGTTTCGTAAATTGCCTGGTTTGGATCTCCCACCCTTACCCAGTTACCTTCATGACCGGAAAGAAGCCTTAAGATTTCCTCCTGTAAAAGACTGCTGTCCTGGGCTTCATCTTCCAGTATATAGGGCCATCGTTTCCGAAGACGGCAGAGATAAGCTTCATCCAGTTTGAGAGCCTTTAAAGCAAGACATATAAGATCATCAAAATCCACACCTCCCCGGTAAGAAAGAGCCCTGTTGTAATCTTCATAAATGGCGAGACCCATTTCTATAAGAGGGAATTTTTCACTATATCTATCCAGTCTGTTCCGTATATCTGTTACGGTCATCTGAAGATCCTTTGCCTCTTTAATAAAAGCTCTGGCAATTTCTGTTATGACATCAGGGAATTTATCTCTTCGTAACCAGCTGATTTTTTCATCATTACAGTCAGGAGTGAGAAAATCCAAAAGGGCATAAGGATTTCCTCTGATCCAGGTCTGTACACAGTCTTTTAAAATCTGTTCTGTAGTCCTGTCATCTATAATATAAAAATCATCGGAAAGCCCCACCAGCGAAGGTCTTTCTCTTACTATATCATGAGACAGGCCATGAAGGGTTCTGACCCTGTAACCTGTATGTGGTAATAATCCATAAGACTGTATAAAGGCTGACACTCTGGCAGAAAAATTTTCCACAGCAGAATTAACCAGTGTTACTATTAAAACCTCTTCTTCTTCTTCTTCTATTCTTTCTCTGATTAATTTTGCTGCCAGATATGAAAGGGTCTGAGTTTTACCGCTTCCAGGTACGGCAGATACACCCATTTTCCCTCCCCTGTAATTTAACACATACTCCTGTTTCAACCTGGGTTTAAACATTTAGTTTCTCCTGAGGCAGTTTTGAAAGGACCCTCTGAATAGCTCTCAGCAAAGGCCCCTTCTGTTCATATCCCTGTTCTCCAAGTTCTGAAAAACCGAGATAAATTTTTCTCCTGCATCGGCAGATCAAACCCTGTGTAAGACGATAAAGAGCCCTCTCACGGGAATCGAATTCATCATCATCAGTCCAGGGTCTGTTTACACTCCACTGACGGCTAAGAACATAAGGGTGTGTAAGAGGTTGATAAAGTCTTTCCCACCATCCCATACTTCCTGCATTAAGCCAGAATTGATAGTTTACAGGGCGGTTACTCATTAAGAATGTGTAAGCAGGAGCTAAAAGAACAGAATTTTTTTCCTCAAAAATCCAGCTTCTTATATACTGATCAGCCACAAGACCTTCCTGGACCATCTCTATATATTCCTGTCCCAAGGATTTTTCTTCATTATCTATTATTATACGGCGAAAGTTCTTTACCGAATCCAGAAGATTTGCCACTATATCTCCTGCTTCCAGGCTGGAATAAAATCCAAAGCCCTTCTGTGAGAGAACTTCACCGAAAAGACGGCTTAAAAAGTGATCCAGTTCTGCCGGTGGGCCTTCTATATATCTTTCTATCCAGATTCGTAAAATTTCATAATGTTCTCCTGCTATATAAGTAATACGTTCCTGAAGTGCTGTTGAAATAGTATCAAAGGATTTCAAAAAAGGCTTATTTTCTTTTTTACCATATAAATTCTCGGCCAGAAGTTGTGCTCTTATGAGATCAAGATCTTCTATAGCCTGCATAAGGGCATAAGATAGATCAAAACTGTTGGGAAGATTTTTCCACGCCGGGTGTGCAATGGCCGCCAGAGTGAGAAGACATTGTATCTCAGGTTCTTCTCTTAAAGCTCTCGAAGGACGATGAGAGCGAACAGGAATTCCTTTTTCTTTTAATCTGTTCATCAAGGAAAATCGCAGTGAATCTGTCAGGAAAGGAGATACTACCACAATTTCCTCCGGCTTTGTCTGTTCTTCCTTTACCAGTTTTTCTATCTCCTCTGAAACCCACTGAAGCATATCTATATGATAGCGATGAGGTTTAAATATCAATACAGGTCTTATATCTCCTGTTTCTTTTTCCTTTATCCTGTGAAGACTTCTCCCCAGTTCACAGGCAAAGGCACGAAGATTTGAAGAAGTGACAAAGGATTTATTGAAGATAATATTTTCCCCTGTTACTTCTTTGATTTTACAGGCATTAACAGGATCAGATCCCAGGAAACTTCTAAAACCCCCTTCTGTGTCATAAATGACAAGGGCTGATTTGAAATGCGGCAGCCATTCAGCCAGCATATCATGTGTTACTGGAGTATCCTCTTCTATATTATCAACAATAATATGTTTATAGGTTTCTGTAAGATGTCTGTAACAGGCAGCATAGGTCCAGAGGTGATTAAAAAAGAACTCCACTTTCAGAGAAAAATCAAAGAGGTTGTTCTTAAGACAGTAAGATCGAAATCTTACTGCACACTCGCCGGCTTCCTCATAAATTCTCTCCTGACTTTTTTCTCCTACCCATGAAGATTTCAGCCTTTCTCCTATGGAAGTATGGGGGAAACCCACAAGGGCAGCTTTGTTAAGATTATCTAAAATCTGACTGTAAAGGCGATTCCTTTCTATTTTAATTGTCTGAAAATAACCTTTCCGCAAAAGTGGTTTAACAATCCTTGCCATATAGTACTGGGCTGTTTCCAGAGAAAGAAATGTAAGATCCAGTTCGGGATTACGAAATCCTGCTTTTTCCGCTATGGCAGGCCAGAAAAGCTCTATCATTCTCTGAGCGAGACCACCTATAGTCTGAACTGTAACAGTTCCTCCCGCCGGAAGACCGACACCTTTAAGAACCTCTGTATAAGGCAGAGAAAGTGTTCTCTGAGGAACTATTATTAAAATAGAATCCGCCCTCACACCTTCCGAAAGAAAATGTAAGAGACGCCCTGAGGCGGCAGTGGTTTTCCCTGTTCCTCCGGGGCCTTCCAGAAAAATTTTGCTTTCCAGCGGCTTATTGATAAGATTTAATTGATCTTCGGAATATTTCATAATGTTAAATTGATCGTAACAGGTGATGGGTAATGCGTAATAACCCGGGTGATGCGGGGTTCGCCCCTGCACCATAAAACCCTCTCATTTCACTTTTCACTTTTCACTTCTCCATAAATATTATCTCCGCACTCTATACAGAATCTGTCTTTTAAATCATTTTCCTTTCCGCAGGAAGGACATAATTTTATTATTCTTACTTATGTATATTTAAAATTATAACATAAAAATAAGGAATGTCAATAATTTTATACAGTATATTATTTACTGGATTCAATATATTTTTCGTAGTATATTATTTACTGCTGGTAGTCTTTGAAAACTTCTATTATAAAACTATTTGTTCCAGTCTTTCTTTTCTCTTCTGCCAGTCCGGCATTACCTGGGATAGGAGTTTAAAAAAATTATTATTATGGTTGTAGTGCTTCAGATGGCAAAGTTCATGTATAATTACATAATCGATACAGTGAGAGGGAGCTTTTATGAGTTCTCTGTTGAGTAATATGTTGCCTTTTTTACTGCAACTGCCCCATCGTTTTTTCATTTTTTTTATACTTATCTTCAATGGTGCTTTGATGTCATACTTTTTTACTTTTTCATAACAGAGATTTATTCTCTGATTAAATTTTACTCTGGCATGTTCTGAATACCATTTTTCCAGAAGAGTCTTGATTTTTTCCAGATTGTCTTTTTCTCTGGTATTTATATAAATATATCCGCCTTTTAGTTTTACCTCTTCTTCAGCGGATTCAATTATTTTGAGTCTATATTGTTTGCCAAGATACATATGAGTTTCACCGCTCAGGTATCTTCGTTCAGGTGGAGGTGGTGGAAGGGAATTGAAGAAAGTTTGCTGTTTTATTATCCAGTGGGCCTTTTTCTTTACTTTTTCAAGTATAATATCAATCGGCTGAGCAGAGGGGGCTTTTACTGTGACATGTAAATCCGGTGTAACAGTAATTTTAAGACTCTTTCTATGGTTTAATTCCAGCTTAAATTTAATTGTTTGAGAACCATAAGTAATGATATGATAAGTTTTTTCTGTCATGCTGAATACCTTATTCTGGCAATATTTATTGATTCTTCCATAATTTTATCTATATCATCAGGGGTCAAATCTATTTTATATCTCGGCTTGCAATCATAGAGTAAGTCTTCTATTTCATTACGCATTTTATTCTGAATATCCATATTGTTTATCCAATCAACTATTTTATTTCTCTGAATTATGTCATCTATTGCTATAGCCGTATCTGCTGATATGTCTGTTAAGTTGGGGATATTATTAATTTTATTAAGTATCTCAGAAACAACTCCATAGAAAGCTTTGGCTACAACTTTGTGTTTTAATTTGTCCGGTATTTCATCTCCTGTTCTATCTCTGACTGAGGCCATTATACCTTTAACTGTCTCAAGGTATTCACTTTCTAATATTCTCTTGTTTCTGAAGTTTTCTATGGTGTCTTTAAGTAATTTTGAGAATTTGGTATAAAAGACGGGATCTTCTTCGATTTTTTCTTCTATGGTTTTTTCTGTTCTGTAAGCTATAGTATCTGCCTGAGAAGCTATCGTTTTACATTCCCGGACCTGGGCCTGGAATTTTTCACTCTCAAAGATATTAACAGGTTCAGTTATCTGCAAGATTTCATCTGAAGGTATATAGGTATCTATGAGTTTACGGATTTTCGGCTCATAATCTCTGTAGTCTATTTCATCTGAATAGCGGCTCTTTACTGATTTTCTTAAAGAGAGAAAAAATCGAAGATCTTTTTTATAATTATTTATCTTTTCTTCCGGTGTTTCTTCTAAATATTTACTTGAAGACATGGCAATAGATAAGGTTTTTGCATAGTCTGCCACTCTTTCATAAAAATTATCTCTTATTTCTTCGTCTGATAGTAATTGTTCATAGGCTTCTTCATCGGTTTTATTTTTAATTTCTTTAAAAATTTCCCAGAGGTCTGAATATTTTTGAGGAAGGGTTTTGATTTCTTCCGTTATATTTTTAAGTAAACCTTTCATGTCTTCTTCTTCAAAGGCTTCCAGGGATGTATAGTTAGTTAAAGCTTTATCGAGATCGCCTAAAAGTCCATAATAGTCTATTATATAACCAAATTCTTTATTTTCATAAAGGCGGTTAACTCTTGCTATGGCCTGAAGGAGTGTATGATCTCTTAAGTTTCTGGTTATATATAAAACTACATTTTTTGGGGCATCAAAACCTGTTAACAGTTTATCTACAATTATGATAATTTCAGGGTGTGTATCGTTTTTGAATGAATTAATAAGCTGTTTGTTATAAAGTTTCTCATTGCCATATTTAGCCATCATATTTTTCCAGAAAACCTGGACTTCACTTTTTACTTCTTCAAATACGTCTTCATGGCCTTCTCTTGTATCAGGAGCGGAGATTAAGACCTCTGAAGATACATCGCCAAATTCATCAAGATATTTTTTATATTTTATGGCAGCCAGTTTTGAAGGGGTCGTTAACTGGCCCTTAAAAGGAGTTTCTTTCCAGGTGTTTTTAAAATGTTCGCTGATGTCGTAGGCTGTTCTGGCGATTTTCTGTTCTGCTTCATTTAACTGATCTGCTGTGCTGAATTTTCTTTTCAGCTCTATTTTTTGTTTTTCTGTCAGGTTTTTCGATATTCTTTCAAACCAGCTATCAATTGATAGCTGGTTTACTTCCTGGACTATATGACGTCCTTCATAGAGTAATGGGACGACAGCTTTATCTTCAACAGCCTTATCAATTGTATAGGTGTCGATAATGCCTCCGAATTTTCTGGCAGTACTTTTGTCTTTTTTCATTAAAGGTGTGCCGGTAAAGCCTATATAGCAGGCTTTGGGAAGTACTTTTTCCATTGTGGCATTTGCCACACCGTACTGGCTCCTGTGGCTTTCATCTACCAGAACAAAAATGTTATTTGAATAGTCTTTAAAGTTTTTCTTCTTTCCTGCTGTTTCAAACTTATCTATTACAGTAGTGATAATTTCTTTTTTTTCTTTTATTTTTTTTACCAGATCCTCACCGCTTGTTGCCTGTACAGGATCTTTTCCGCACTGATGAAATGTTTTATATATCTGGTCATCAAGATCCACTCTGTCTGTAACAAGAATTATTCTTGGATTTGTAATGGAAGGTTCAAGTGAAAGGGCTTTTGCCATCATCACCATTGTTAAAGATTTACCGCTTCCCTGAGTATGCCAGATAACTCCTCCCTGCCTTTTTTCTTCTTTATTTATCTCTTTTACTCTTTCCAGGGTGTTCTTAACTGCAAAGTACTGCTGATATCTTGCAATTTTCTTTTCTCCACAGTCATATAAAATAAATTGATATATAAGCTCCAGCAATCTGTCAGGTTTTAAGAGAGAGTATATAAGGCGATCCTGTTCTGTAACACATCTTTTATCATCCACTGGTTCTGGAGAAGGTTTATTTGTTAATTCCAGAAGTTCTTTATATATTTTTTTATGTTCTCCTGGTAATACAGAAGATTCATTTCCATATCTGATTTTCTCTTCTCTGATTATTAAGTTATTGTAACTTTTGAGATTATAAGATCTGATATAAGAGAAGGGAGGAGAAAATAATTTTTTTCTCTGTTCTTCTGTAAGAGGAGTATTTATGAGCTCCAAAAGTTCTTCTTCACCTCTCTCCTGCTCTCTCCATAGGGACCAGAATTTTGTATTGGTTCCGGTAGTCCCATATTTGGCCTCATTTTTAGTAAGAGCCATGAGTATTTGAGAATATACAAAAAGCCCTGGTATTTCATCATCTTTCTGATTTCTTATATTCTGTGAGATGGCCTCTTTGAGAGGATCTTTTATATCAGGTCTTTTACATTCTATTACTGCAACCGGTATTCCATTTACAAAGAGGGTTATATCAGGACGTCTTGTTTCATTACTGCCGGTACGTGATACTTCAAATTCTGCCGTTACATGGAAGACATTATTATTTATGTCTTTCCAGTCAATGTATTTGAGATTGAAGCTTTTTTTATCGCCATCTATATTCTGTTCGAAACTCTTACCGAGACAGAGCAAGTCATAGATTTGTTCATTTGTCCTTATAAGACCTTCATAGTGATAATCTTTGAGGGCTTCTATAGCATTTCTTATATTGCTGTCCGAGAATTCGTATTTTTTGCCTTTAAAGTTTATATGATTTATCTTTCTGAGCTGCTTATCTAGAATTCCTTCGAGTATTACCTTTGATTTTTTACTATGTCTTTCTTCCAGAGCTTCTTCTGGTGTGAGATAGATATAACCCATATTCTGCAATAAAATTAAAGCTGGTATTTGAGAAATATGATCTTCTTTAAAAGATGGAGTTGGAAAAATATCTGATGTCATTTAAATTCCCTCCGTTTTTACTCTTATCTGGCCGGTTAAAAGTTTTTGCATAAGGCCTTTTTTTTGATCTTTAAGAGAGCTTAATTTATTTTCAAGTAATTCTATTTCTCTATCGCAGGCAGTTAATATAAAAGATATTTTCTGTTGTTCTTTTAAACAAGGAACTGTAACTATCAAATTTCCAAAATCTTTTTTATCTAAAACACGATTACGACCTGCTCCGCCAGGAGAAATTAACCCTAACTTATAAACAAAGCTCTTCTGAAGTATGACATACTTAAAATATTCAGGAATAACTATATTTCTGTCAAATGTATAAGTAGGGAAACGATGAGAAACCAATGCACCTTCATCTTCTTTTTTTGCTATTGCTATAGCTGCTTCCCATGCAAAAGTTATATTTACTATTAAATCATTTTCTTTAACTTGATAAAGAGTAGTCATTTCTATTTTTTTAGGATCAGATGCGGGTTTTAAAAATGTACCTTTACCATGACTTCTGATACCTAATGCAAGATAATTTTTATCAGGTTTGTCTATAGGTCTAGGTGAAGATATCAAAAAATCGGATAATTTTAATTTTTCCCAAACTTTCCCTTCAAACTCTTTAAATCTCTTTTTGCCTGTAAGAAGCTTCTGCATAAGGCCTTTTTTGAGGCGGGTTCTGGCATCTATTAATTTTTCTGTCTTTTCTATGGCTTTGTCCCAGCAGGAGAGGATCTGGGCGATTTTTTGTTGTTCCGGGAGAGGGGGAAGGTATATGAATAACCTTTTTAAATTATTTGGATTTATATTACTTTGTGACACACCTTTACTTGCAAGTTTTTTTAATTTATTTTGTGTTTCGGACCAGTTAAAAAAGTAATTTATAAAGGGAGGAAGAGCCATAAGAAAATTTATTTTCAATCTGAGCAGATATGATGCAAAAACAAAATTACCATCAAAAGTAACAATAGATGTTTTCCCAACTAAATCAGCACTATTAGTTCTATTAAACAATATATCATTGGGGTACAGTTTAAATTTTTTAAAAGTCTTATCATCAATGTTAATATATTTCAAATCTGAGGTGTCAATTTTACCATTACTTAGATTATTCATTCTTAATATTGGATATGTCCCTCTATGATTAATTTGTTCTGATAATCCATACTGGGCTTCTTTTAAAATAGACCCTAAGTTACACACCTCCCACCCCACCGGCAACCATCCCAGTTCAGTTTTCTTATATCCCTCTCTACCTTCAATGTTTTCCATAATACATTCCTTTCATTTGTCTGAATCACGGATTAAACTGATTGCACTGATGACACAGATTTTAGTAATCCGTGGAATCCTTTAATCCGTGTCAATCCGTGATTCAGACTTCCCGGCAATCCTATAAATCCTGCAAATCCCGGTCAAGCTTTTATGCAGCCATACTGATAATAGGAATTACTAAATGTCTTTCACTTTCAATTTTGTCAGCTTTTAAAATATTACTTATTTTTTCTGTAACATGTCCATCAATATATTTCTCACCACATTGAACACATTCATTTAATGGAATATCTTCAAAATAAACAGGGCTTTTATCCTTTTTGTAAAAAACAATCCCATCGTTTTTATTAATCATCTCTCCACCACATTCAAAACATTTCATTACTTTTCCTTCCTTTGTTCAGGTGTTTTCCATTCTCTTTCAGAAAGTTCATATTCCTAAAAAACCTTTCTATACCAATGTGAATTTGTGTCACCAGTGGAGACACAATTTTTATTATCCGCCTTAATTCTCTCACCACTGGCGAGAGTTTTGTTTTTTGGGGGATAACAAATCCCGGCAATCCTTTAATCCGGAAAATCCAGGTTCAGACAATCAGGCCAAGTTCCTCAAGATATCCTTTCATTTCCTCCCTTACTACTGTCAGTTCCTTTTCAAGATCATCTATCTCTCTCTGCACTTTCATTATATCAATCTCCTCTTCTTCCTCAAAAGTATCAACATAACGGGGAATATTCAGATTAAATTCATTTTTTTCTATCTCCTCAAAAGTGGCACAGTAAGCATATTTAGGAACAGTCTCAAAGGATTTATATGTATTTACAATCTTTTCAATATCCTCTTCCCTTAACTTATTCTGATTCTTTCCTGACTCAAATTCTCTGCTTCCATCAATAAAAAGAACATCTTTATTCTTTTTCCCTTTATTAAAGATTAAAATTGCTGCAGGGATACCAGTGCCGTAAAATAAATTTGCAGGCAACCCTATTACTGCTTCGAGTAAATTTTCTTCTATTAAAGTTTTTCTTATCTTACCTTCGGAAGCTTCTCTGAATAATACTCCATGAGGAACTATTACACCGACTTTACCTGTGCCGGCCACTGCAGTTTCAATCATATGAGTAATAAAGGCATAATCACCTTTGCTTTTTGGAGGTATTCCTCTTTGAAACCTGTTATATTTATCTGCTCCTGCATGGTCTGCTCCCCATTTATCGAGGGAAAATGGCGGATTTGCTACTACAATATCAAATTTTATCAATCTGTCGTCTTCAATAAGTTTCGGATTTCCCAGGGTATCTCCCCACTCTATACGGGCATTGTCTTTTTCATGTAAGAACATATTCATTTTGCATAATGCCCAGGTGCTTCCGTTACTTTCCTGGCCATATAGTGAATAATTTTTGCTGCTTATTTCCCTGGCTACTTTTATAAGCAGTGACCCTGACCCGCAGGCGGGATCACATATTCTATCTCCGTTCCGGGGTTGCAGTAATTTTGCAAGAAGTGTGGCAACTTCCGCAGGGGTATAAAATTCTCCGCCTTTTTTACCTGCGTCACTGGCGAAATTTGCAATGAGATATTCATAGGAATTTCCTATGATATCCTGATTTCCTGTTTTTGAAGGTCTTAAATCAAGCCTTGTGTCTGCAAAATCTTCAATTAAATTTTTAAGTCTCTTATTCCTGTCTTTTGTCTGGCCCAGATTTGCCTCAGAGTTAAAATCAATATTGCGGAATACTCCTTCCAGTTTCGTCTTATTAGCTTCTTCTATTTTTTCAAGAGCTATATTTATTATTTCTCCTATACTGGTGTCATTCCGATTACTGTATATAAAATCAAAGTCACATTCCGGTGGCATTATAAATCTTTCACGGCTCATTCTGCGGGCAATACGCACTTCATCACCTTCGAACTGACTTTTATACTGTTCATATTTATCTTTCCATACATCACTTAAATATTTAACAAAGAGGAATACCAGTATATAATTTTTGTATTCTGAAGGATCTATAACTCCTCTGAAGGTATCACAGGCTTTCCATACGATGGAATTGATTTCATTCTGGTTTATCTGATGGTCTGGCATAAATTTGTTCCTTTCATGTTTTAATCATTTAATTGTTTTAATAAAAATGTCTCGATAAATAATTTGCGTTTTTTCTGGATCTCTTTCAGTAAGAAATTTTCTCTGAGAGACAGATTGTAAATTTTTGTAATTTTTATCTGTGTTTCTATATCTGGGATAGATATTATCAACTGCCCCAGAAGTTTCCTGTTAATTATCGGTATCCTTGTGCCGGCTGCATGCTTTTTAAAATATTCCTGTGCAGGTTTCTGGTTAATATACCAGACAAGGTAAGAAGGGGTAATTCTTTTTTGTTCTTTTATTTTAATTATATAGAAATGTGATGCAGCAATAGTCTTTTCCAGAGGCCTGTCTATAAGGGTGGCAAAATTTTTATATCCTCTTGGAGTAAATAAAATATCATCCTGAAGAAGATAATGCTCTTCTTTCAGTTCATCTTCTTTAATACAGGTTTTGATAAGGTTATTAGTGTTCAATGTATAGTTGTCAGTGATGTTACTCATCTGGATAACGGAAATATTTCCCATTGATATTGGTAATATCTTTTCTCGAAACTGATAGCCGAGAGTAATTACAGATATATCTTTCAACCTGGCTAATTCAAAGGATTTATTCATTTAACATTTTTCCTTTACCATATATTTTTACTACAGTATTGATTTTACTTGAGTATAATAACATGGGAGATTTAAAAATGTCAAGGTATTTTTTGCAGTATGAATTTTACTATAAATAATTTACATGAGATTCTATTTTGATGTTTTCCTCTTTGCTTTTACCTGCCATAGGCAGTGTTCTTTTTTGTCTGGTTCTTTATCTGTATAGTATTCAGAAAGATTTCAAATTTTCGATAAAATGAAACACTAAAAATTTCTTTCCTCAGGAATAATAAAGGAATAATTTCGTCTATAGTGTATTATAAAGGATAAGGAGGTGAATAATTTTTTATTTACTTATTGTTAAGAAAGGAGAGAGGTGATTTATTTTTGAATAAAACTGCTCAACTAATCTTATTTTTATTACTTCTGTTATTGATTATGTCTTTCGGGTGTAAACAGACAGTAAATGTTCAACCCACAGCTATTCCTGTGGTAATAAACTATTCTACAGAACCCCCTGTAATAGGAGACAATACACCTGTTCCTGTTGTGAAAAAGATGCCCGGTATGGAACCCTTTGAACTTGCCGTATATGGTTACGCTGCTATTGTCTCAGGAACTTCCTCTACACTCCGTATTGTAGCCTTTCAGGATGAAGGTTTTAAACCTGTGGAAGGGGCAAAGGTGAATGTTAAACTCACAGCAGGGAATAAAACAATTGATTTAATAACAGGGGCTACCGATAAAAAAGGTACTCTCTCAGGTACATTTCAGATTCCTGGAGATATGAAAGGAGCAGGTACACTAAAAGTTTCTGCTTCTTCTAATATAGGTCAAAAAGAACTTTCCTTCAATGTAAACTTGAACGAATCTTCCGGTAAGATCTATCTTTCTACAGATAAACCTCTGTATCAACCGGGTCAGAATATAAACATAAGGGTTCTGGCCCTTAAAGACCGGACTCTTAAACCGGTTTATCCGGGGAAAACTCTTTTTGAAGTCTATGATCCGAAAGGAAATAAAGTCTTTAAGAAAAATGTGGAGAATACAAAATTTGGTGTTGCTTCGGCTATATTCACTCTGGCGAGTGAAATAAATACAGGAGTCTATCAAATAAAGGTTTCTTCAGGTGAACTTACAGGAGAAAAATCTGTAACAGTAAAGAAATATGTCCTGCCAAAAATTAAGCTCAGTGTGGAGACAGACAAGGATTATTATCTTGTGGGAGAGACCTTGAAGGGAACTTTGCACGCCGATTATTTCTTTGGTAAACCCGTGGAAGGTGGCCACGTTATAGTTAATGCAATGGCTGGCAGTGATTCCTATTTTAAAGTGGGCACTGTTGAAGGGGATATAGATGAAAAAGGAGTCTACAAATTTGATTTTCCAGTACCTGATAAATTTGACCCTGCTCAATTAGAAGCGGGAAATTGCAGTATACAGCTTGCTATTACAGTGAAAGATAAGGCAGATCATAAAGAAAAGACCTATTCTCAGGTACAGGTTCTTAAAAATCCCATAACTGTTCAGGTAATGCCTGAAGCAGGGAAATTAATCCCGAAATTGGAAAACAGAGTTTATATAATTACCTTTTATCCAGATGGCACTCCTGCCGTATGTAAACTCTCTGTTACAAGTGCTGATCAGACTATAAACAAAGAACTGACAACTGATAAGGATGGCTTTGCTATTCTTCCTGTTACTTCACAACCCTCTGCTTCAATACAGTTAAATGTTAAGGCTAAAGACGAAAAAGGCCTGGAAGTGACGCGTTCTGTAAATCTGGCAGCAGATTTAAAAGATAAGAGTCTACTTTTGAGGCTGGATAAAGCTATATATAATTCAGGAGATAAGATTAATCTCTATGTTCTGTCTACACTTCAGAAAGGAACTGTATATCTTGATCTTATTAAAGATGGCCAGGTGGTTTCAACAAACACGACTGAATTGCAGCAGGGGGAAGGTAAATATGCCTTACCTCTTACAACATCCACTACAGGGTCTCTCACTCTGAGAGCTTACTGGGTATCAGGTAATGGTGATCTTGTCCAGGATAACCGTAACCTCTATGTTAACCCTGGAAATGACCTTAAAGTCGGAGTGGAACTGAATAAGAAAAGTTACCTTCCCGGAGAAGAGGCAAAACTGAATTTTGAGGTAATGGATGAAAAAGGTAAAGGTGCTCCTTCTGTCCTGGAGGTTCAACTGGTAGATGAAAGTCTTTTTGCTCTGGCAGGAAGAAATACGGGACTTGTGAAACTTTTCTTTAACCTTACAAAAGAACTACTGGATCCGAAGTTTCAGATTGCCGAAAAAAGTCTTTCCGATTTAATTCAGGAGGGTGATAAGGTAAATATTCAGACTCTGGCACAGATCCTGTTTACACAGCAGGTGGAACAACCTGCCTATTCTATTTTCAGTAATACCTATAAGAATAAAGTTGATAAAGTTTATCAGAATTTTAATGCCATATATCAGGGTTATTATAAATACTTCTCCATATGGGGTTTTTCTAAAGATTTTCCCTCTTCGGCAGATATACTGGTAAAAGAGGGGTGCCTGGAAGAAGAGCAGGCCTATGATCCCTGGGGAAGACCCTATTTACTTTCTTCTAAATATCCTCAGATTATCTGTGTCGGAGCCGACGGAATAAAAGGAACGGAAGATGATATAGATTCGGCAGGTTATTTTAAGGGTGACATCTATTACGGTTATGGCATAAAAGACGGCCCTGTAATGGATATGCAAATGGAAACAGGGAATGCTTCTGCCCTATCAGTAGCGCAGAATAAATCTGTGGCCCTAGAGGATACCAGTGGTGGCAAGGGAAAAGAGGTTTCTAAAACCTCTCTCGTAGAAGGTGGGAAAAAACCCGTAAGGGTAAGGGAGTACTTCCCTGAAACCCTTTATTATAATCCTCTTGTAGTGACAGATGATTCTGGGAAAGCCACTGTAAGTCTTGCCATGGCAGATTCCATAACTACCTGGAGGCTTGAAGCTCTTGCTTCATCTCTTCAGGGAGAA
The DNA here is from genome assembly GCA_022704525.1 of Bacillota bacterium. Taxonomy (GTDB): domain Bacteria; phylum Vulcanimicrobiota; class SpSt-956; order SpSt-956; family JAKJGF01; genus JAKJGF01. The sequence continues at coordinate 19,606 of JAKJGF010000076.1, forward strand.
CTTGGACAGCTTAAGAGCGGTGTAAAGGTATTTCAGGATTTCTTTATTGATATAGATCTTCCTGTATCTCTTACACAGAATGACGAGATATCTATTCCCGTGGCAGTTTATAATTATCTTCCCGGGAAGCAGGATATAAAACTTGAGATAGAATCTTCAGACTGGTTTGAACTTAAGGATGAAAAGGTAAAGAGGATAAGTCTTTCTGCAAATCAGGTTGATGCAGTATATTTCCGTCTGAAGGTAAATAAGGTGGGTACAAATCCTTTTACCATTAAAGCCACAGGCTCTCAGATGAGTGATGCCATAAAGAAAAGTGTGGAAGTTCTTCCTGACGGAAAAGAATATATTGTATACAGGGGAGATAGATTAAAAGGTAATGTGTCTACAAGTATTGATATACCTCAAAATGCCATACCTGGAGCGAGTAAAATACTTGTTACCATTTATCCCGGTGTATTCTCTCAGATTGCAGAAGGCATGGAGAATATTTTCTCTATGCCCGGAGGCTGATTTGAACAGACTACGTCGTTGACGTATCCCGATGTAATGGTTCTTTCTTATATGAAAAAGTCCAAAAAGATCTCTCCTGATCTTCAGAAACAGGCTGAATACTATGTAAATTCCGGTTATCAACAACTACTTGCCTTTGAAGTTCCCGGCGGAGGTTTTCAGTGGTGCGGTCATTCTCCTGCTGTAGACATATGGACAGCTTACGGATTAATGCTTTTCCATGAAATGTCTCAGGTTCATGATGTGGACCCTGCCATACTTGACAGAACCAAAAAGGCTCTACTTGCCATGCAGGGACAGGATGGTTCCTGGAGCGGTAATCTCACTACTACTGCTTTTATTATGTACTGTCTTACAGAATCAGGTTTTAAAGACTCTTCTCTGGCAAACGGTATAAACTATATAAAACAGAATCTCTCTGATAACTTAGATGCTTATACATATGCCCTCTGTGTAAATGCCCTCTTTTCATATGATCCTTCTGATAGTACAGCACAGAAAGCACTTCAAAAACTCTATAATAGGAGGATTGAAAAAGGCGATATTGCTTACTGGCCTATGAAGTCACAG
>JAKJGF010000308.1 GCA_022704525.1 Bacillota bacterium
TTCTAAAAAATTTATTAAAAATCAATTTTGTGCAGGTAAAATTAGTGCAATAGGTATTCGAACCAACACTTTTTTTACACAACCCCGATGATAACAACAGTTGACAATTCTTTCATATAGTTTTATAATAAAATTGAATCTATAAGAACAATTTTTATAAAAAAATCAATAAACATCCATTCAAAGAAAAACAACCATACTCAAAGACTTTGCAAAAATACCTGATCTTTTTATATAGATAATTAAAATGTACAGGAATTTTCATTATTGTTAAATTATTAGCTTCAGTAAAAATAAACTTTTTATGTTTAAAGCTATCAGCAATCAGCTTAAGGAAAAAGCTGAAAGTTGAGGGCTGAAAGCTAAAAGCTAATAAATAATTAAACCCTTCAGATAAATTTTATATACCATTTACATATAGAATTCTGTGCTTTCTGGTTCTCTGTAAAAAACATCTTAACACTTGTCTTCATTTCACTGAATCCAGGTTATGAAAATATTAAGAGAGGATTTTATTATGAGAAAAAAAGAGTTAGGAGAACAAAAAGATTTGACTGATACTTCAAAAGCATCAAAAATCGAAAACAGTCGCAAAGTTATTCGGACAAAGACCATTGATGATGTATTTACTGATGAAATTGAAATGGTGAAACCCAGATTCGAGGTTAATTATGATGCCTATCTTAATCGTTTATGGGAAGCCAATCCTGAAATCTATAAGTGCCTCAAAGAAGCTTCTGACCTGGAAAAAGCACGGGACACACTCTACTCCTATCTGGAGCGGGGAGAACGTAAAATATTTGAAATAGAAAATGACCTTCATATACTTGAAAAAGCAACAGTAAGAGAATGTATAAGGGTATTTAAAAGTATTATAGGCCCTGTTAACGAATACCGTACCGGCGTATCTGCCCTTGACTGTCTCTGGAAGTTATCCAGAAATGAAGAACTTCCCCATGAAGTTTCTGTAGGTTTTTTAATGGAGTTCATAAATCTCTTCCGGGGAGTTGCAGGAAAATCTAATATCTATTTTGAATCGGCAGAAGCAAAAAAAGGAATACCTGATTTTCTTCAGCTAGAAGGTCGTATGGCTGCAGAGGCTAGAACGGAGATTCTGGATGAATTTGGTTCCAGAATGCAGAAATATTTTAAAAAATACCCTTCAGGAATGGATAAAGATGTTATTAACTGGCGAAAAGAAAATAAAGTCAGAATTCTCCGTTATTTCGGAGGGGCAAAAGAAGACTGGTATGATTATAACTGGCATTTAAAACATGTTATAAAAACCTATAAAACTTTACTGGATCTTGTGGAACTTACAGCAGAACATAAAGAAGCAATAAAAAAAGCATCACAGAATAAAATTCCCTTTGGTATAACCCCTTATTATCTGAGTTTGATGGATCGACAGCTTTCCATTGGCTATGATCATGCAATTCGTTCACAGGTAATTCCACCGCCAGATTATATTGATATGATGGTAGAAAACAGGGCAAAAAGAGGATGTATATTCGATTTTATGGGAGAACATGATACTTCCCCTGAAGAACTTATTACAAGACGCTACCCGGGTATTGCAATTCTGAAACCCTTTAACACCTGTGCTCAGATCTGTGTCTACTGTCAGCGTAACTGGGAAATAGATGAAGTTCTTGACCCGAAGGCAATGGCATCCAGGGAAATACTTGAAAAAGCCCTGTCCTGGTTTGATAATCACAGAAGTGTTGATGATGTCCTGATAACAGGTGGTGACCCCTGTATAATGAAAGATGAGGAATTAAATAGCATACTTGAAATACTGGCAAAAAAGAATCATCTTCGCAGAATAAGACTTGGCACAAGAACACCTGTAGTACTACCTATGAGATGGACAGATAGTTTAATCAAGATTATCTCTAAATATCATGAACCGGGTCAAAGAGAGATTGCCATAGTTACACACTTTGAGCATTCTTATGAAATAACACCTGAAGCTTTAGAAGCTGTTCAGAAAATCCGTAAAGCTGCTATATCTGTTTATAATCAGGAAGTTTTTACAGTAGAGAATTCAAGACGTTTTGAAACAGCGAAATTAAGAACAGATCTAAAATTAACAGGTATTGACCCTTATTACACATTCAATATGAAAGGGAAAGAAGAAACCCGCAGATATATGGTACCTATTGCCAGGATCTTACAGGAACGTAAAGAAGAAGCCCGCCTTCTGCCAGGACTTGACAGGACAGACGAACCGGTTTTTAATGTGCCGAAACTTGGGAAAAATCATCTTCGGGCATGGCAGGATCACAGGGTGGTAATGATCCTGCCTGATGGAAGCAGAGTATATGAATTTCATCCCTGGGAAAAAAATATAAAACCTGTGCCACCCTACAATTATATAGATGTTCCTATATATGATTATCTTGAAGAACTTGCCTCAAGGGGAGAAAATATAAGAGATTACAGGACTATATGGTTTTACTATTAAAGATTGAGAGGAATAGATTATGGAAAAAAAAGCTTTATCAGTTAAATCTTTAAATGCTATGTTAAAATATGTTTTAGAGGTAGATAAACCGGTTTCTATTGATGTACAGGAGTTCTATCTTCAATATCTATGGGATATAAATAAAGAGATAACAGAAATTTTTAAATCAGCAACAGACCTTGAAGAACTGAGAGATAAACTTTATACATATCTGGATAGAGCCGAAAGAGAACTTTATAGTACAGACAATAAAAAAAGGGTTCTGGAAAGAGATCTCATAAGAGAAAGTATAAAGGTTTTTAAGAATATTATTGCCCCCATACATGAAAAAAGAACAGGTATAAGCTCATTAAATTATCTCTGGAAGCTTGCAAAAGATAAATCTCTGGAAATAAGTCCTGCTTTTATTCTTGAATTTATAGCTCTCTTCAAGGCAATTTCCGGTAAAGCTGATGTATATATTGAGCATATTGACGGGAGGAAAATCCCTGGTTTCGTTTATATGAAAGGCAGAGAAGCAGCTTTAAAAAGGACAGAAGCTCTGGATGAAGTTTCTAAAATGATAGGTGAATATTTCAGTAGATATCCCTCAGGTATGGAAGAAGAAATTATTACAAGAAGAAAGGAAAATGCAAAAAGAATTTTAAAATATTTCAACGGTTCTGAAGAAGACTGGCTTGATTACAGGTGGCACTTAAAATATGTAATAAAAGATCCACATATAATATATGATCTTCTGGAATTAAAAAAAGATCAGCAAAAAGCCATAAAAAAAGCTGTGACAAATAAAATACCCTTCGGTATTACACCTTATTATCTGAGTCTTATGGAATACTCCATAGAAACAGATTATGCCCATGCAGTCCGTGCCCAGGTAATACCACCTCCTGACTATGTAGACTTACTGAGTAACAGCAGGATGGATAGAAGTATGTTTGATTTTATGGGTGAACAGGACACTTCACCTGTAGAACTGATTACAAGAAGATACCCTATGATTGCCATATTAAAACCCTATAATACCTGTTCTCAAATCTGTGTTTACTGTCAGAGGAACTGGGAAATAGATGAATGTATGGCACCAAAGGCACAGGCCTCAGATGAAACTATAAATAATGCTCTAAAATGGCTTTCCAACCATCCCGGTGTGGGAGATGTACTGGTAACAGGTGGAGATCCCATGATTATGAATGATGAAATGATTGATCATCTATTAAAAGAACTTTCTTCAATGGATCATATATTTCGTATTCGCTTCGGCACAAGAACACCTGTTGTCCTTCCTCAGAGATGGACTGATAAACTTTCTGATCTTCTGGGGAAATATCACAGTCCCGGGAAACGTGAGATTGCAGTAATAACACATTTCGTTCATTCTGCTGAAATCACACCTGAAGCACGTGATGCCGTGAGAAAGATAAGACTGAGAGGTATGGGGGTATATAATCAGGAAGTATTCAATATAGAAAATTCCCGTCGTTTCGAAAGTGCAAAACTCAGGCATGACCTGAAACTTACAGGTGTTGACCCCTATTATACCTTTAATATGAAAGGGAAAAAAGAGACAAGGCGTTATATGGTGCCTATTGCACGAATTCTTCAGGAAAGGAAAGAAGAGGCAAGACTGCTACCGGGTTTGAGTCGTACAGACGAGACGGTTTTCAATGTGCCCAGAATGGGTAAAAATCATCTCCGGGCATGGCAGGATCATGATATAATTATGATCTTACCCGATGGATCCAGGATTTACCAGTTTCATCCCTGGGAAAAAAATATTACCCTTGTGCCTGCCTATGACTATAATGATGTTCCTATATATGACTATCTACAGGAACTTTTAAAGAGAGGTGAAGATATAAGAGATTATAGAACCATCTGGTATTATTATTAAGACTTCAGCAGTCAGCTTTCAGGAATAGTATTTAGAGTAATTACAAAAAATAATGTCCAAAATTAAATTTTTCTTGTGAAAATGGAAAAAGACTTTCCAGAATTACTCTATTACTATAGTTTTGCACTTTTTTAAAAAACCATAATTTCTTATGTAGTTAAATAAAGTTATGTAATGCTCCAAGAGCTATTAGCTATTAGTTTATATACTTCAGGCTAATTGCTAATAGCTAGAGTAATTCTAAAAAATCTTGTCCTAAATATTACAAATTGACATCACCTCTTGTGGATTATCAAAGAAATACTTTAAATTAGTAATAAC
>JAKJGF010000077.1 GCA_022704525.1 Bacillota bacterium
AATTGTAGTAGGTTGCATGAATTCACTTATAGCATCTGTAACTGCCCCCATAAGACCTCCCAGCATAATACCATAAAAAGCTTCTAAAAATTTGGCTACACCTTCCTGGGTAGGTTTATTCATAAGTTCATGTAAGTTCATACCTGTAACCTGTTCCATTTTGTTTATTTCTGACTCAGGTAACTCCTGCATTACCTGTGTTATTTGTTGCGTTTCTGACATTTGCAGAAACTGAGCATCCTTAGAATGTTTTTCAATCTGTGTTGCCAGACCGGTAAAAGCATCTGCAAATTGTTCGAGTTCAGCAAAGGAATCCTTCAGTTTAGATGACTTTTCTTTAGGAGTACCTCCTTTAAGATTTTTAGCTGATTGAATAGGCCCCTGATTTATAGGAAGAGATAAATTCATATCCATAATTCCTGACTCCTTTCATATATTTTATAATTTACATAACTATAAAATATTATGACTGGTATTGCAATATAAAATTGTTAAATTTTTGTTAACTTACACCTGAATATTATGAATTTGAATTAATTCTACAGCGAGAGCATTTTTTATCTCTTCCAGTGCCATTTTATGGCTTAGTTCTCCATCGTGTATTCCCGGTATATGGAAAGTTGCCACCAGATCGGTGATAAGTCTTATATTATTAAATCCTCTGTAGACAGCTCCCTGAATGGTTGCTTTATCACATATATCGGTACATACTCCTGTGACAGTGATAATTGAAGGTTTTAAGAATTCCAGTACGGTCTGAAGGAATGTTCCCAGGAAAGCATCGGGATTTCTTTTAGATATGGTAATAACCCGTTCCTTCCTTAAAAAATCTTTGAATTCATCTATAATTTCTGCCCCCCAGGTACCTCCAATTGCATGTTCCGGGTATCTTGTTTCATCACCTTTTATATGGGCATCACAGCAGAATATAAGAACTGCTCCTTCTTTATATTTTCTTTCAAGAAAATTTTTCATTTCAGGAACAATGGCTTTATGCCTTTCACTGTAAAGGGTACCTTTTTCATGGAGGAAATCATTAATCATATCTATAATCAGGATAACTTCTTTAATATCACCTCCGGTAGAAATAAGGGTCTTTCTAATGAATTCTGTTATATTATCAGGTATAATTGAACCTATCATTGTAAACATCCTCCTTTGTTTTTATTACACTTATTTAAGTGTTTTATTTACACTAATATAGCACTATAAAGAAATGATTCTGTCAAGAGGTAAGTTTATTTTTTAATCATAGAAATTGACTGAGATTATAGATTCCAGAGCCAGAGTGATGTTGTTTCATCAGGAGTTCTCCTGAGATTTTCCTTTAGAGGTATAACTATTAACTCCAGTGTAACAGTAACTTCCATTTCTATAAGATGTCCTCCGAAGGTTTTCATCTCATTATCTCCCAGTATTACATGAATATGACAGAAAGGTTTTTCTTCTTTTTGAGCAATATTTCCATTTAAACTGAGTACTTCAAAGTTACCAGTAAGTGTTTTTTCTATATATTTTTTTTGATTTATATCAAAGTACCCAAGAGTTGGATTATTTACTGCTCCTATGCCTGTAATGAGGCCGGCTTTAATATTTAAATATTCCATAATAGAATTTATTGCATTTATAACCCTGTCACCTGGTTCAAGTTTGATTAAGAAGTTACCGTCTTCAGTTTGTTTGTGTTTCATTATCATTACCTCCTGTTTTTGGTTTTTTAATAGTAATAACTTTATATTTTTCACCATCACAGAGAACTGTTATGGCCCCGTAAAGATCAGTTCTGTATATATAATTATATGAAGAATGCAATCTTTTCAGGACATCCTGTGAGGGGTGTCCATAGGGATTATTTTTTCCAACACTTATAATTGATATAAGAGGTGTTACCTTCTTTAGAAATTCTTCAGATGTGGCCCCCTGGCTTCCGTGGTGAGAGACTTTTAGTACATCAGAATCAATATTTAATGATAATAATCTTTCTTCTCCTTTTTTTTCTACATCTCCTGTCATAAGAAAAGATATTTTTCCCCATAAAATTTTTATTACAAGGCTATTTTCGTTTAAATGATTTTCTCCTGATAGGAGAGGAAGAGAAGGGTGGAGTATATCAATTATACCTTGATCGAGCATTAATCTGTCACCTTTTTGGAGTCTGTAATAGGCACTCTTACGTTTATTTACCAGATATAAAAATTCTTTATAAGAATTATTGGTTTCATCGAAATCCAGTCCGTCAAAAACCATCTTTACCTTAAATTCCCTGAGAACTTCAGATAATCCGCCGAGATGGTCTTTATCAGGATGAGTAAGAAATATACCGGTAATCTCTCGGACTCCCTCTTTTTTAAGAAAGGGTACAATGATCATTTTTCCTGTATTATAATCTTTAGTTTCTTTTCCTCCATCTATTAAAAAGCATTTTCCATCAGGCAATTTGATAAAAATACTGTCCCCCTGGCCTACATCTAAAAATACTACCTTCATAGAAGGGGGAAGAAGTATGGGATACCAGATAAAAAAGCATACTAATACAAGAATAGAATTAATAATTTTAGCTGGAGTTAGAGTTATATTCCATCTGTTTTTAAAATAACTCTTCCAGGGCCTGTAATTTTGATGTATATTGAAGATGAAAAAGATGACACCATAATAGAATAATATAGAAAAAGGATGAGGTCTGGCCAGATTTATAGAAGCAAAAGGCACTTTTGCCAGAAGAAGGACAATAAATATTATATATTCTACCATAACACCTGTAATTCTCGATAAAAGAATGGCACCATAGGAAAATAGAGGATAAATAGCCAGTGTAAGTACACCCAGGGCAAGAGAAAAACCTGCAAACATAAAGATCATTAGATTTGCAATTACCGCTATGAGGGAAAGCTGGTTGAAATAATAAATACTTACAGGACCTACACCGAGTTGTACAGCTATTGAGACAGCAAGACAATCTCTTACACCTTTCCAGGGAATAACCTTTAATATTTTCTGTAAAGGTGGAGTAAAACATATTATAGATAGTACAGCAGCAAAAGAAAGCTGAAAACCGATATCATAGAGATCCATAGGGTTAATTATAAGAATTATCATAGCCGCACCTGAGAGAGAAGTCAGAAATTCAGACTCTTTTTCTATAATAAGACCTGTAAGAACTATTACACTCATTATGGAAGCTCTTATTATAGATGGCTCTCCTCCGGCGATAAAGGCATAGAATATTACTATGGGAATACAGATTACAGCACTTTTACGATAGGGGATCTTTAAAAGTTCTCCCAGAAAAACTATTATTACCAGAAGTATTGATATATTGGATCCTGAAGCAGCGAGAATATGCATTGTGCCGGTTTCCTGAAAAGCTTTTGTAAGATTCTCAGGTATGGAACTTCTGGTACCCAGAATAATACCTGCAAGAAGTGAGGAAGACGGTTCTCTCAGTAGTTTTGAGATAATATTCAGGGAATTCTTTCTGATACTTGTGGACCATCTTAAAAGAAAATTACCTGTGTTATAACCTGTTATTTGTATATCTTTCAGGCTTTTTACCTTCAGGATATTATGAATACCTTTTTTAAATAGATAATCACGGTAAGAGAATTCTCCGGGATTACGGGGGCCTTCAGGAAGAATGAGTTTCCCCTTCAGGAAGATTTTCTGGCCTCTTGTTAACTCTTCTTTTTCTTCTATAGTGACTCTAATTTTTTCTCTGATGCTGTATTTTTTATCATGAAAAAAGATTCTATATGAGTTAAGGTCAAAAGAAGTTCTGTCATTATGAACATTATTATCTCCTGCTATTATACCTTCCAGAATGACTTCGGTATTTTCAAGTCCTTTCAGAGAATTATAAGATATTTCATACCAGCCTATCTGGCCATAAAAAAAACCCAGGAAAAAAAAAATCAGAGATAAAAGGTACTTTAATTTATCCCAGTTTTTTATATATGCTCCCACTGTAATGAAGAGAGATAATAATAAAAAAATGAAGATTAAATAAGGAGAAATTTTTAAAAAAGCAGAAAGACCTGTTCCTGTTATAAATAAAATTGTAATTAATACAAGAACTCTGTTCATTGTAATATCTCCTGCTAATAGAAATATTCTACAATAGTCGAAAGAGCTCCTCTAATATAACCTGATTTTTATATAAAATATATACATAAAATTATCTTTTTGTTATAATAAAATATATTAAGTCTCCAGAAGTCAGCTATGAAACTATGAGTATAGCTTCTTACCTGATGAAATTAGCTAAACTGCATACCAGAGAACTATCTTTAAATATCGAGTAAAAGTTGACTGATAAGATCTGAATAAAGGCTTATGAAAAATAAATTTGAGGAGTAGAAAATTATGGAGGATATGAAAACAGTTCAGGTTACCTCTATAGAAATAGATGAAATACCTGGTCTCATAGAACAGATAGAGGATTATATATATGATATAGTTGGTGAGGAGTGTAGTCCCAGGACTATATATGTGAAAAAACAGGATAAGAAAACTAAATTTATTTGTATTTGCGATAGGCTTATACCCCTTAAAATAATGGATGAGAGGATAGAGGAACAGGAGAGATTGCTTGCCTCGGCAAATAAATCTGATATAATAAGTTTTAGTCCTCTTTTTAGTTTTCTTTCGAAAGGTAAAATAAAAAAAATATCTCCTTTATTGAAAAAGAGAAAAGTATCTCTTGATGAAATAATATTTAAAGAAGGAGATCCTTCGGAAGAATTTTATATTGTTAAATCAGGGAAAGTTCTTATTTATAGATATATAGATCCTGGTAAAACCAGATTTGAAGCCCTGGCTTCACTGTGTAAGGGTGATATCTTCGGTGAAATGGGTATTATAGATGAAGAGAGTCGATCCGCTTATGCCAGAGCCGTATTAGAACCCTGCGAGCTTTACTATATGGGTAAAGAAGACTTTCTATGTATACTGAAAAAGTACCCCGAAATAAGCTTAAATCTTAATAGAATTTATTCTCATAGGCTAAGAGTTACAAATCAAAAATTGATAGATTATCTTATTTCCAGTTCTTTACGATCTCATTTTAAATCTCCTGAGGGTATAGAGAAAAAATCTTATAGTACTATAGACCTGGGAGAAGATATAAAAATATCTTCAGAGAAAATTCTTGTTGGAAATGAAGTAATGATAGAAGTTAAAAAATACATGCCTCCAGAAAAAACTACTGTTGATTCTGAGACAAGAACTTTATCTTCTGAAGAAGTCATACAAAAAAGAAGACAAATGCTTATAGCCAGGAGTAAATCGGAAGACTTATCAAAGGGTATACTCTTTAGAAAGAGGAAGAGTAATTAATAGATGATGGGTGATGGGTAAAGTCTAAATATTACAGGACTCACGCCTCATGTCTCACATCTGTTGTTCCTGTATAGCAGTCTCAAGTTCTTTAGCACTCTGTGCCAGTAGTTTGAGTTTTATATCACCTACTATGGTTAAGGCTTTACGGAGAAATTTCCTTCTATCTCCGGCCCTGGGATCATACATTAATTGATCTAATTCGCCCTGAACCATTTCTTCAAGATTCTGGAACCATGACAGTTTTTGGCCAAGTTTTTTCATATCACCGTATTTTCCGCCTTCTCCTTCCTGTCCTTCCATCTCATCATACTGACAACCTTTCATGGCTTTTTTTGTTTTTTCTCTGAGTTTTTTTAGCTTGTTTTTTGTATCAAAATTTACAAAAGATGAAAGCAGGTCAGATAAAACACTGAGACAATTCATTATTTGTTGCGAATCAGGCATGGAAAGCTGTGATGCAATATCATTAAGCTGTCTTGTTACACCGTCTAAAATCTGTCGGGCCGTTCTGATATCTACGTCCTGTGTCTGGATAAATTGCCCCTGGAGCATCTTATGAAAATCCTGCATTTTACCCGGTTCATTTCTGAGCCACTTTACTGTTCCCTGGGAAAGAAGAAGTTTACCACCTTTAGTAGAAAATTTAAATCTATAGCCACCGGCTCTTATATTCTTATCTTTCTGTTGACTGGCTTTTTCATTTTTATTAACATTGGGGTCAGCTTTTTTTGCAGTTTCATATAATTCGTCTGCTTTTCCGAAGAATTTCTTTATGGCTCTGTCCGGAGTCTGTTCAACATTATCCTTCTGAAGATCATGTTTGGATTGTAAATCCTGAAGATCTACATCTTTCTTTGCACCATCTTTACCTTTTACAGGCATTCTTGTGGAGAATCTGGAATCAGTTTTTTCCTCAGTTTTACCACCCTTTAAGTCTTTGGCTGAAATAGTAGAGGATATTACATTTCCTTTCATTGCATTCTGGAGAAAGAATTTATTAACCCTGTCCATTTTATTTCACCATCTTCCCTCAGGGATACCCGAACTATCGGGTAAGAAAGTCAAACTTTCTTTATTTAAAAATTTTTCTATTAAAAATTATAGCAGAAATTTTATCGGGAATCAAGTATTTTCAGGTTTGAGTTTATATAAACATCTGAATATTTATAATTTGTTGAAATATATATATTTTTATAAACCCTTTACCTTTTGGAAAATGATGTGATAAATAATATAGAGCTAACTACAGATATTAATATGTTTTAAAAAATTAAGGAGGGAATTGTTATGGCAGGAATACAAAAATGTGGAGGCGGTGGCTGAGGAGCCGGCGCAGGAAAGGCTGGTTCAGTCTTTAAAGGCGGTGGAGCTAAAGAGGCCGGTGGAGCTAAAGAGGCCGGTGGTGGAAAGGATGACAAGAAGAATCAGGAGATTCAGCAGAAAGCCCAGGAACTTGCACAAGATAATGACTCGGGAACACTTCAACAGGCTGCTGAAATGAAGAAATCCAATTCCAAACCCGATGAAGAAGAAGGTGGCAATAAACAGGTAGAAGAACTGGCAGATAAAAATGACCAGGAAGTACTTGATAAGGCTGTAGAGATAAGACAGCAGATGGATGCAGAGAAGCAGAAACAGATGCAAAAACAGCAACAGTCTATGATGCAGAACCAGGTGAGTCTGTCTCCTGATGCACAGATGGGTGGAAATCCAATGGCAGCAGGAATACCTCAGACAGGGGCCCTCCAGAAAATGATGTAGAGGTATTTTAAAAACAGGAGCGAGCTTTGGTTTGCTCCTGTTTATTTTCTCAGAATGTTTTGATACTCTTTTAATGCATATTATGACAGATTTTATGTCTCTTATACCCGTTAACTTGTATTTTCTATTAAATGATATTAAAATTAAGAAAATATAAAAAGGAGGTAGATTTTATGAAAAAATCTAAATTTATTGTCAGTTTAACACTAATAGTATTCTTCTCCGCCACTTTATGTTTTATTATGTCTTATCATGGTAAAACTATAGCTCAGGAAATGGAAAATGGTAAGGACATAAAAAAACAGTTTCATCTTATGCAATCACTTTATCTGATAAACTCATTAAAACTAACATCTGAGCAGGTAAAGTCTCTTCTTCCTGTTTTAGAGGAAGCCCGGACTTTATCAGATGAAATTGAAAGTAAAAAAGGCAGTATAGAAACACAGTTAATTCAGAAGTTAGATAAAGTGAATGCAGATCTGGCTGAAAATGTAGAACCTTCTCAGGAAACTTTAACAGGTTTAAAAGAAATGAAAAAGGAAATGAATGCTGTCCCCGGTGAGTATAAAGATAAAATGAATGCTCTTGTAGATAAGGTAAATAAGATACTGACTGATGAGCAGAAAAATATCCTTGCTACTTATAAGTCAGAGGGAATGCAGGAAAATAGGGGACAGAAAGAGGGTAGACCCGGAAAGGGTGATAAGGCTGGACCTCCACAGAGAGATAAGGCGAATAAGGAAGGAAAGAAATTTAATAAACTACAGAAAGCTCTTGTAACAGTGAGAGAAACACCTGAAAATGAATATAAGCAGAAAAAAGATGAAGTCCTTGCAAAACTTGCTGCCATAATGGGAAATAAATGTTCCTGGTCTGAGGTTCAGAAAAAAGTTGCAAAGGTAAGTCAGATAATGGATAAAACGAGAAGCCTCAGTAACGACGAATTTGAGGCACAAAGAGAAAGTATATGTAATGAGTTAGTTTCTGTAGTAATGGGTAATAAAAAACAGGGTAATAAGAAGATTATGCGCCTTATGTTAAATCCTGATCTTATACCTGTCCTGGAAAAGAGAATCTAGTTTTAAATTGAAAATATGCCCGGAAATCCGGGCATATTTTTTTATTTTGTGATTGATGCTTGAAGGATTTTTAACTTTTACATTTCATTTTTTACGATTCATACTCTCTTTCCAGAACCTTTGTTATACAGTTTAGAGCTCCTCTTTGGGAACTTATAGATGTCATTTCAACCGGTATGACATTATAACCGTATTTTCTGTAAACCTCACTGGCTATTTCATCAAGTTCCGGTATATTAAAAGCGGGCATGAAGAAATTATCTCCGTCTATTAAACCATTATTGTATGTTATGTTTGGAAGATTATTCAAAGATGAATGGGTTAGATAGGGAATTCTTTCCACTTTATAGCCTTCTTCTTCCAGTTTTTTAGCTGCTTTGTCAAAATTTACCTTGTATCCCATTAAAAATATTTCCTCGAATATAAAATTAGTTATTGTATTAAGAGGATGGCGTTCATGACAGTTAGGAATTTTATTTTTAATCATTTCTTCGTATTTAGCATACTTTTCCGGGTCATTCTCCTTCAGTTTATCGAGAATCTTGCATGCTAAAAAAGGATCTCCCACGGTTATAACTTCTTTCCCTGTCTCCGGGTCTACTTTTCCGAGAGGTGTCATAAAGAGATCTATATGAGCTTCAGGCTGTTTTTCTCCTTCACCTATATCACCTATAAACACTAATTTTTGATGGGGGAATGTTCTGGTAAGCATCAGTTTACAGAGTTCTTCCTGGCTTAACTTTTCTGCTTCTTTTATATTCAATTCTCCTGTTATTCTATCATATTTAGAAGGATATTTTTTCATATCTTTCATCATAAAGTTTACAGTGTCAGAACCCAGAAATATTTTATCCTCTGTGGCTAACTGATTTCCTCCATCAATAAACAGGCCTTCTATATTTTCAAATTTAAGAGAAGGGTTTAATCTGGTTATTTTCCTGGCAACAGCTTTATCTCCTTCATCCGGAATATATTCCCTTTCCGGTACTATAACCTTATTTCCTATAACAAGAGTTGAGTCCTGTGCCCATATAGACACTTCCTGTCCTGTATTGACAATCTTTATTCTTTCAGGATTGTTTTTAATCCCGGAACTGGCCAATTCATCTACTATACTTTGTAATTCTTTTCTATTTTTATCATCAGAGGTTAAAACAGTGAATCTGGCATCAGGCATATTCTGAAGAAAGGTTTTAAAGACTTTTTGATAATTTTCTTTTACCGGACCATAACCTGAAATTCCATAGGTAAGACAGAGGTGTGTTATTTTTCCTTTATTGGCAGGAATCATATATCCATCCATATTAATACTTTTTACGGTTTCACGTTTTTTACTATTACTCATTTGTCGTAATTTTTTTATATTACTTACAGGGTCGTCATATTTTCGATCCTCTGATGGTCTGAAAATATCTTCCGGTTCTTTATAGGCAAGTTTTCCCTGGGGCTTTTGAGAAGGTTTATATTCGAATTTTAGATGTGAGATTTTCATAAAAATTCTCCTGTTATTGAAATTCTT
The DNA here is from genome assembly GCA_022704525.1 of Bacillota bacterium. Classification (GTDB taxonomy): domain Bacteria; phylum Vulcanimicrobiota; class SpSt-956; order SpSt-956; family JAKJGF01; genus JAKJGF01. The sequence goes on from JAKJGF010000077.1 coordinate 9,694, forward strand.
TACTCCAGGTAAAAGAGTATCCAAAGAACTTTAGGCGTATACACCTGTTCCTCTCCGGGCTCTGGAGCAAAAGATATGCCGTCAAAGGAGAAGGTTATAACTTAAATAAATACAAAACTGTATATTCTATAATAACAGATTTTATTGTAACAGGATCATAAATTTTGCGTAAGAGCTCGGACAGGAACAGGCTATCCATATGGATACCAACTTACCTGTTGCTATACTAAGGATAACATATTTATTTATCTATGACAATAATGGAATGTTAAAACATTGTTAACATTTTTCAGGATACTAATCTGACATACTTCCCACGCTGAAAACTGTGGGGCTTTTCCCCTTCGTAAGATGTGAATGGTGAATTATGTCTCAAAATTTACAATGAATAAATTATGTATAATTAATTCTTTCAAAGGTAAATTTGATTTCCTGAGAGAATTATATAAGTCAGGTACAGATTATTCATCGTGAAAGTATGTATTTAGTGTTTTACCTTTCACGAGTTCAGGAGGCAATCTCATTGTTCTTACCTGCAGACACTATATTAGAAAACCGTTATTTAATAAAGGACATTCTGGGTAAAGGTGGTATGGGTGCAGTCTATCTGGCTGAAGATAAAAGACTTGGTGATAGATTTTTAGCTGTAAAAGAGATATGTCTTCATTTTAACAGTGAAAAAGATAAAGAAATGGCTTTAAAACAGTTCAGACTTGAAGCAACAATGCTTGGTAAATTAGATCACCCCAATCTGCCGAAAGTTATAGATTACTTCGGATATAATGGTAAAGAATATCTTGTAATGGAATATATACAGGGAAAAACACTTAAGGATTACATTGAGGAAAGGTGTAGTCCCTTTCCTGTGGAACAGGTCATTAAATGGTCTCTGGAAATATGTTCTGCTCTGGAATATCTTCATGAACAGAATCCGCCTATCGTATTCAGAGATCTAAAACCACAGAATATAATGATTAATAATAATAAGCAGATTAAATTGATAGATTTTGGAATTGCAAAATTATTTGCCCCTTCCACAGAGACTGATACTTTTATCCATGCCAGAGGAACTATGGGTTACTGTCCTCCCGAACAGTGCAGTCTTAAAGGCAACACTGATATTAGATCAGACATATATGCTCTCGGTGCTACCATGCATTATCTTCTTACCAATAGAAATCCTTCGGTTCTTCCCTTTGTATTTCCTCCTATTAAAGAAATATTACCGGAGGCTTCTGAAGAATTAGAGAAAATATTTTCCAGAGCCCTGGCACTTGATTGTGATGAGAGATATGGTAATATAAAGGAGCTAAAAGAGGATCTAAAAAAGATAATATCTGTCAGTGCTGTTAATACCGGATTAGAAGCCTGGATCAGTAAATGGTGGTGGACTGTAGCCCTGTCAGTAATATTTTATGGAGCAGGTCTTATAGCTCTCCGGTCACTTTTACATGAATTGAAGCCTTTCCTGGGTTATATGTTTAAACCGTCAAGTTTTCTGGTTTTATTCATCTATCTATTTATCCCTATAGGAGGATTAATTTTTTATTTAAGGAAAAATAAGAAAAAATGAAAAGAAGTGAGCTGTGAGAAGATATCTGATTATCACGCCTTATGCCTCACCTCTCACGACTTAAAGGATTTTTTCAATAAATTGTTGAAATATAAAGAAATAATTCAGAAAGGGGTGGTCTTTAATGTTTGGAGAAATCAAAAAGATCTTTGATAAAAAAAGTAGTACTCAGGGACGATCTTCCTCTTCTTCTTCCGGTAATCCACAGAAGAAGAAAAAAAAGAAGGGATCTCAGAAAAAGGTTAATCCTTATGATGCTCAAATACAGGTTCCCATATCCTTTAAAAAAGAAGATTTAAGTGAAGAGGATCTCCGTCTTACCATGTTAAATACTTTTCTTATGACTCCTCATGGACAGCTTGATATAGTAAAAAATCTTCATCAGGAAATGGTGAAAAATGACCCGATTTTTTACGGTCATCTTGCTGCATGGTATCATAAAAAAGGAGAGGTAAGGGATCATAAGGAAATTTTTACATGTCATCTTCTTACAAGCACTATTGCAGAACATCGTGAAGGAGGTTGTGCTCTTCTTCTTACATTCCCACCCTATCAAATTGCCAGGATTATGGACTACTGCAAGAAGAGTCTTAAGAAATTTCCAAAGATTGCCAGGACTGCTGTAATACAGTATTTAAGAAAGAGAGAGTCCGATGAAAAATGGTTTGACTCTTCCGTAATAAGAGGCAGAAATGCAATGAAGCATCTTTATGCTTCTTTACGAATAAAACCTTCTGAGAGAGCTCAGAAGATACTCTTTGAAAATGATCCCCCAGAAGACAGTTCTCTTTATGCTCTTAAAGTACTGGCGAAAACTGAAGACCCCACGGTACAGGCCAGGATAATATTTGAACATAAAGTTCCCTATCCCATAGCAGTGGGAGCAATAAAGAAAATTACCCCTTCCCTTATGATTTCTCTTATTAACTCCATGTCCGGTCAGGAACTTATTAATAATATGGCGTCCCTTAAAAAGAGAGGTGCTTTTGACAACCCTGACATAAAAGCTATGATAGAAGAAAAACTGGAAGATGCCAAAAAAGACTCTAAAGTTTCTACTATGAAGGCAAGAGTTGCTTCAAAAGCAGCTCCGGGACTTTCAAAAGAATTTAAAGACACCCTGGAAAAAGTTTCCCTGGATAAAGCAAAGGAAAAGGGTGCAATAAAAAGACCTCTTGCCATATTTGTAGATAAATCCGGTAGTATGGAACAGGCTATAGAAGTGGGAAAATCTGTTGCTACTATGTGTTCTGCCATAACGGAAAGCGACCTTTTTGTTTATGCTTTTGATAATATGGCTTTTCCCGTTACTGCAAAAGGAAAAGATATGGCCGCCTGGGAGAAGGCTTTTAAGAATATAAAAGCGAACGGTTGCACCAGTATAGGGGTACCTCTTGAAATAATGAGGAGAAAAAAAGAAAGGGTGGAACAGATAATTGTTATTACAGATGAAGATGAAAATACATCCCCTTTCTTTGTGGATGCTTATAAGAAATATTCAGCAGAGTTATTTACCTATCCCACGGTAGTAATAGTAAAAGTCGGCAGATATCCTACAGGTAAATTGGAACAGAATTTAAATGATCATAAAATAGAATATTCCACATTTAACTTTGATGGAGATTATTATTCCCTTCCAAATCTTATACCCATGCTTAACCAGGCATCACGTCTGGATCTTTTGATGGAGATTATGTCTGCTGAACTGCCTGAAAGGGAGGCTTTAAAATGAGTGGTTTTATATCTGAACACTGTCCTAACTGCGGTGCCAGCGAAGTAGCTTTTAATTTGATATGTAATTATTGCGGAAGCAAACTCGAAAGAAAAAAAGAGACTCTTGTGATTGCTACTACAGGTTACAGATGTCCTGACTGTCATTCAGATAACCTGGAAAGCAGTGATTTTTGCCAGCAGTGTGGAAGTCCTATAAAGAAAAAATGTCCCTTCTGTCTTACTACTCATCATATAAGTGCAATTTTTTGTACTAAATCCGGATATAATATAAAAGAATGGGAGGAAAAGAAAAGGAAGGCAGAAGAAAAACAATTTCAGGTGGAGGACAAGAAAAAAACCAGAGTAGATGTGAGAAATATTCTTGAAAAGACTATAGAGAGTGAGAAGAGAAAGAGGTGAGACATGAGACATAAGACGTGAGACATGAGACGTGAGATGTGAGACATGAGACATGAGACATGAGACATGAGACGTAAGACGTGAAAGCAGGCGATCAGTGAATAAAAGCTGATAGCTAATTTAAAAGAAAGAGGTATAAATTATGAGAAATTATTTATTGGGTACTTTAATTGGTATTTTAACAGTGATTTTATTTTTCGGATGTCTCCAGTCGGAACCACAGGGCAGTGTAACACCTGTTAACCTGGCAACAGAGGCCCCTGCTGCAGAGGCTACTAAAGAGGTTGGTGCTACTGGATCAACTGGTGAGGTTACAGAGAATAAAACTCCCTCTGAAGAGCCTGCTGGAAAGGTTACAGAGGATAAAACTCCTTCTGAAGAGCCTGCTGGAAAGGTTACAGAGGATAAAACTCCTTCTGCAGAGCCTGCTGAAAAGACTGGTACGAAACCATCAGATGAAAAAAATGTAAAGAAGCTCTGGTTTGTAATTAAAACAGATAAAGGAATTATGGAAGGTGAACTTTATCCCGATTCTGCTCCCAATACTGTTCTTAATTTTGTAACCCTTGCTAAAAAAGGTTTTTATGATGGCCTTAATTTTCACAGAGTAGTAGATGATTTTGTAATTCAGGGAGGGGATCCGAAAGGGAATGGTTCCGGTGGGCCAGGATATAAGATACCTGCTGAATTTAACTCCAGAAAACATATGCCCGGTACACTTTCTATGGCCCGTTCACAGGATCCTGACAGCGCAGGAAGTCAGTTTTTCATATGTCTTTCCAGAAAAACCTGTCAGCATCTGGATGGACAATACACAGTATTTGGTCAGGTAATAGAAGGTCTTGATGTGTCCCAAAAAATTAAAGAGGGAGATAAGATTAAGGAAATTAAGATAGAAGGTGATCTTCCCAAAGAACTTCAGGGTAAGGAAGTTAAAAAGAGCAGTTTGGGAGATTAATATGAACAAATATCCAGGCTTTTTATAGGTATCAGAATTTATAGCACGAGAGCAGTTCTGCTATATCATCGGGATTTTCTGATATAAGATCTATTGGGGTCAGGTAATCAAGTATTCTGTCATCCCATACTATATTCATTTCAGTAACAGCATATTTTATCTCTTCATATTTATCCATAGCTCTGATTACCATAACCTTGCTCTGAATATCAACCTGTTCTTTAAATTCTACATGAAGGAGTAGAAGGTTGTGGCATATGCCTTTATCCAGTAATGGAATTATTATTATAGGCCTTCCGTCACTGCCTCCTTTCCCCGCAAAAACAAGGTTTTTGGCTACAACACTTCTTTTTCTACCTATAAGAAGAGCACCTTTATCTGCCCTTGAAGATAGGGAAGTGGCAAAGCCTTTTTTATATGCAGTAAATATTTCCGTATTTTCCGCCGGATGTCCCAGTGAGTCAAGTCCTTTAACTTCGTAACTGGTAATGCCGGTTATTTTTTCTATAACCGGATTGATGGCATGAAGTATAAAAGTATTCTGATATGTTATACTATTAAGAGAAATATTTTCTTCTTTGAGTTTATCGAATATAATTCCCACAGGTATTTCTTCAAGGCGGGAAATACCTACCGTTACGGTTTTAGCCTGGTGTTTTATCGCGTCAATTGGTCTTGTAAGATCAGCTATACCGGAAGAGAGGTAATTTACTGTTTCGTTAAGAACTGTATTAAGATTTCCTGTCTTACCAAAATCAGCTTCAAATTCTTCCAGAGGGATTTTTCCCTGAATATATTTTAAGAGAAGACTGAGATGATAAGCAGTATTTACTTCAAGACAGCTATTATAAAAGCCACCCCTGAGTTTTGTATAGAATTCTTTACACAGAGTATAGATCTTTCTTGAGAGAGATTTAATAATGTTCCTGTCTCCATAGAGATCTCCTCTGGTGGAATTAACCAGAGCTTCTACTGTGATTGCTCTTGCTGCTTTCAGTATACTGGCACTGTTATCTATTGCCTTTGCAGCATAATATCCCCACAGATGTCCTACCATAGTATTGAGGAGAACTGAAACCCCCTCTGATGCTAATGGAGCCTTAAGGAACCCACTGGCATAGGGTTTAAATAAAGGAGCCTGTTCATCAGTTCCTATAACTATTGGACATGCCTTATGGGCTTTAAATATGGCAACTTCTTTTACCATATCATGAAGGTTTGACCCTGTTATACCTGCTACACAGACTATAATAAGTGGTTCTGAAGAAAGATCAATATGCTTTTTATCTTCAGTTGTATCAGTAGCTATTGATTTATAACAGAGTTCACTCAATTTTATCCTTATTTCATCAGAAGCTACCTTGTTGGGTCCGCTTCCCACAAGTGCCCAGTGTTTTCTCGTAACAGCATATTTTTCTGCTACTTCTTTTATATCGTCTTTCTGTGATAGTATAGAATACATCTTTTCCGGTAAAGCTTCCAGTTCTCTCAATTCCTTCACTATTGCCTCTGCAGAAAGCGTTGATAATACCTGTGAAAAATAAAGAGATATAATGGTTCCTGAAACTACCTGAGAATAAAAAGCTTTTGTAGAAGCTACTGACATTTCTATATCCCGGCCGTCACTTGTATAAAATACCCCGTCTGATTTATAAACAAGATCCGAATTTCTTCTGTTTACAATGGCAATAACATGGGCACCTCTTGATTTTATAAGATCTACAGTTCTATTGGTATCAGTGGTTGTACCCGATTGTGATACTGCTATAGCAAGGACATCTGACATGTCTCCTTCAAGTAAAAAACCGGAAAGTTCTGTGGCTTTTGTGCTTATTATCTGAAGATTTGCCCTGGAAAGAACTCTGGACATAAAATTTGCTATACCGTTACCTGCAATACTTGCAGTTCCCTGTCCTATGATAAAGATCTTCTTTATCTCTCCCGATTGGAGTTTATTTATTGTAATTTCGGGGATTATTTCTTTATTGATATTAAAGAAAGGAACATGGCCTCCCGGTTCATTTCTTATCTCAAATTTACCTCTCAGGGTTTTTTCTATAGAAAGGGGGGATTCGGATATCTCTTTTAGTAGAAAATGTGAATATTCTCCACGGTTTATATCCCTTGTGGTTATCTCCGCATGTTTTATGTCTTTTTCTGTAAGAAAAAGTTCCACGCCATCAAAATAGAAGGCTTTTATATTTTCCAGCCTTCCTTCTGAAGTTTGATGAAGGACAAAGATTTGTCCCTGAGTGTTGGGATTACCAGGAATTCTCTCTTTTTCTCCATCGAGTTTTATAAATTTTGAACTTTCTTCTACTACACCATAAAGTTCTGAGGCAAAAACATATCCGTGATTAATAAAGCCAACGAAAAGAGCCTGGCCGCTTCCCCTTAAAGCAAGAAAAATTTTGTCAGGTGCAAGACTGCTGTGCATTGCTATGGCCATAGAACCTTTAAATTCATTTAAAGCCAGCCTGAAAGCTTCATAAAGGTTTTTTGTTTCCTCATAAAATTTTTCTACTACAAGAGGTATAATTTTTGCATCTGTAGTTATATTATCACTGATTTTTCTTTCCTTAAGAGCTGTATATTTTTCTCTGAGTTCCTGAAAGTTATCTATATCTCCGTTTAATATTGCAGAAATAGAATAGCTTTTAGCCATTTCCTTACTTCCCGGCAGAGGTTCTGTTTCATTATTAACAGGATGACAGTTCTGTTCATTTATAATACCATTTGAAGCCCAGCGGGTATGGGCTATAAAATTCGAATCCGTTTCCTTATGAGCTAAAGAGGTCAGAAATATTCTGTCTTCTCTGATAGTTTTTCTTAAAGTAGCAATATTATCTCCCATTTTTCCTATTTCTTCTGCTACTTTAAAGGTAAATATAAGATAAGCTTTCTCTTTATCTTCTGCTGAAGAGGCTTCCAGAATAGTGAGATTAATAAAATCTTTAAATCTTATTCTTTCTTCATACTCAATTTTTAAATTATCCTGTAGATTTGCTTTGAATTCTTTTAATCCAGAGGGTTTATGGAAAGAAATTATACAGGATAGGCCTGCAGAATCCCTTCCTCTTACTTCAAGACGATCCAGATTATTCAGTATGAAATTCAGTTTCCAGAGTTCATGTATAAATTTTTTATTCTCTTCCAGATTTGAATCCTGAAAGAATTCTTTAACCTTTGATATATTTCTGAGAAGATCTTCTTTTATTCTCCACAGGAGATCTCTCTGTCTTATAAGAACTGAGTTAAATTTTTCCAGTAAATCCAGTGAAATTGAGACACCTGAAGCTTTTAAGTATTTATCCAGGTTTTCTTCTAGTTTCTTCAAAAGAGAAAGTATATCTTCCAGATCCCTTCTCATATAAGGAGAAGTATAAAGCTTATAGAAGTTTTCAAAATTAAATAATTCATTTATAAAAGGTTCTATTTCATCAGTTAATTTTGTAAGTGCTGAAATATCCTCATATGATTTTATATTCTTTAATTTATCTATGAAGATAAGGCTTTTTTCAGGTTCTATAGGAGGGCTTTCTTTAAAGTTATGAACTATACCACTGATTCCGCACATGATAAAACCTCCTTTTAATCAAATTCCGGTATGCTCTCATGAGCGACAAACCAGATAGACGGTTCAGCTGTACTGGCTTTAGCCGCTGGCAAAATATTATTTTTCTCTTTAAATATTTTTTTCAGTATTTCTCTTTTATCTTTTCCTGATATAAGGAACCATCTTTCACCTGCTGATCTTATAAGAGGAAAAGTAAAGGTGATTCTTTGTTTAAAAGGAGGAGGGCCTTCAGTAATAGTTATAAGTTTTTTTTCTTCATTTAAAGCCTCACTTCCCGGAAAAAGTGATGCCGTGTGACCATCTGAACCGACTCCGAGCAAAATAATATCAATTGCCGGTATTTCATCTTTTTTTGCTGAAACTTCTTTTTTTAAGAGATTTTCCAGTTCTAAAGAAGCCTTTTTGGGGTCATTGTAAAGATCCTCCGGGTAAAAAGTCATTGGTGATAAGGGAAGTTTATCAAGTAATTCCTCTTTTATCATTTTCCAATTAAGATTTTCAGAATCAGGAGGTAATATTCTTTCATCTACAGGAAATATCTTTAATTTTTCCCAGGGAAGTTTTTCTTCTGATAATAGCCTGTATAACTTCCGGGGGGTATTGCCTCCTGAGAGGGCAATAGTAAAGAAAGGATTAACTGAAAGATGGTCTTTAATTTTTTTAAGGAGAGCTTCTTTTATGAGTGTAAAAATATCTTCCCCTGTAATAATACTATAATAATTGTAATCTTTCATAATATAATAACCATGCCTTTTTAGTTTTATTAAGAGAACTTTGTTGATTTGATGAAGATTATTATAACAGGAATGTATATTGAAAGCAATATTATTATTGCCATTTAAAAATGACAGGGGATTTTATTATTATTTATCTTAAAAATTTAAGATTTATACCTCCTGTAAATAAAATTATTATTATTGTTATACCACCCAGGACAGTTATGGCTGTATAGAATTTAATCAGTGCCGGTGAAGTAATCACTTTCTTTCTTTTCCTGATTAAGCCGGGATGTTTTGCCAGATACTCTGCTCCTCCTCTAACATAAATCCAGTAAAATCCATAGAGCCAGATAATAATAATTGATGTATAAAAAAGGAAAACAAAAGGATTTAATTCGTCTGGTGTTAGATAATCAAATATAGTGTATGTAAAACCTGATAATATACCGGTTCCCATAATAATCCATGGTATATTGGCATATATAAGAAAACCTTTTATAATTTTATTATAACCGTCCTCTAATTCGGGATTTAATGTAATGTAACTCCGGGATTTATTCTTTAAACTGTTTGCATTTATAATATTTACAATTATTATAAAGATCCAGAAATATTTAAATATTATGTTCATAAATAAAATTATAGCAGAATTATAAAGGTTACTCAATAATTTTCTATATAACTCTTGCATTCTTTGTGATTTTTTCGTATTATTATATTTCATACCTTATTTAAATAAAAAGCTGACTGCTAATAGTTGAAAGCTAATTTTAAAGGAGATTTTTAATGAGTAAAAAAAGAGATATTATAATTGACGACTTGTTCAGGATGAAACTTTTGAATTCTCCTGAAATCTCTCCTGATGGAGAAAGAATAGTTTTTACTTATAAGTGGACGAACTTAAAGGCCAATACTTATTATTCAAATCTTTACATGGCTGATTTAAAAGAAAACAGGGTTTACGAGTTTACCCATGGAGAGCATAATGATTCTTATCCCTTCTGGTCACCTGATGGAAAATATATTGTTTTTAGAAGTGATAGAGACAAAGAAAAAAAAGGATTATGGATAATACCTGTCAGTGGGGGAGAAGGCCGCCCTCTTATTACAGATAAAGGGGCCATAGGTGAATATATCTGGTCACCTGATAGTAAATATATATTTTATACCTATCGTAAGATGGATGATCCTCTTCCTCTCTCTCATATAAGTAATGATCCTGAATATAAGATTAAAGATGAAGATTGTCCTTACAATATTATTGATGAGATTCCCTATAAAGGTAAGAACGGTTCTATAAAAGCAAAAGGTAAATTTCATATATATATGGTGGAAATTGATACAGGGAAAAAGCAACAGCTTACAAAGGACAAATATGATGATTATGGCATAGCCATATCTTCTGACGGCAAGAAGCTGGCTTTTTGTTCAAATAGAAGTGCTGATCCAATGCGTGATTATGAAAATAATGATATCTATGTTCTTGATCTTAAAACAAAAAAAATAAAGAAAATTACCAGTAAGTGGGGTTCTAAAAGTGCTCTCATTTGGTCACAAAAGGGAGATTATATATACTTTACAGGCCATCATGCACCGAGAGGTAAAAGTGCAGCAGAAGATCTCAAGATTTATAAGATTTCTTCAGATGGAGGTGAAACAGTCCTTCTTACAAAAGATTTTGATGGTTTTGTAAGTAACATGCTTATCGGTGATACAAGAGAATTTGACGATATTGTTCAACCCTGCCTTTTTATTGATAATGGAAAGAATCTCATCTTCTGTGCAAGTTATCAGGGTGGATGTTATTTATATAAAGTTTCCATTGAGGGAGGAAAACCTGAAAGGATTGATGAAGGTGAGCATGAGGTAGTATATTATTCCCTGGATAAATCAGGAGAAAATATGGCTGTTT
>JAKJGF010000309.1 GCA_022704525.1 Bacillota bacterium
AATACCCTTTATATCTGGAGGAATAATTGATCCCTTTAAACTTCCTTTACCAGCATTTGCTACTAAAAATCGGGTAGTTCGACGTTCATCAATTCCTATTCTCATTAAATCCAGACTTACAGGATCTACTTCAAGACGGGGAAGTCCAAGATGTTGTTCTGCAGCATTTTTATATGCACTGTTTAATACCCCCCACATGTGTTCCATACTTTCATAACGTTCTTCACGCTCTATTCTGGTAGCTTTTTTTATTATTGCTTCTACCTGTCTGGATATATCTGGATTAACCATTCGGACAGAACAGAATTCAAAAGGATTAGAACCCTGAGTACCGGGCATAATATTGGTTAAAAGGGCATGCATCATCGCTCCAAGGCTATAAATATCGGATCTATGATCTGTCTGACCATCACCATACTGTTCTGGAGGACAGAAACCAACTGTACCTATTATTTCCGTATCCCCTCTTTTATCTTTTTTATAAATCCTGGCAATTCCAAAATCAATTAATTTAATCTTTCCAAGATGTGTTGCCATTACATTACCGGGTTTTAAATCTCTATATATAACAGGAGGTTTCAATGTATGAAGATAATTTAATATTTCAGACAGCTGAACACACCAGTTTAAAACATCTACTTCTGAAAGAAACCCCGGCTTAATAGCCTCCTGAATAGCATTTAAGGTCTGACCATCTACATATTCCAGAACTAAATAACAGGAATCTTCTTCTTCAAAAAAATCCTGACACTTTATTATACCGGGATGATCAAGCCTTATAAGTTGTTCTCTCTCCTGAGTAAGAGCTCTCATAAACCTGAATCTTTCCGTCTGATCTGTAGACATAGCTTCCTTTATGACATATTCTCTCTGTGTTGCAAGATCTACTGCCTTGTAAATAGCTCCCATACCTCCTGATGTCAAATAAGTTACCTGATAGGTTCCTTTCAAAATAGTCCCATCAGAAATAACCATAAGAGGGGTTTCATCATGTCCGATACTACCATCAGGAGCTGCAACACGTGTAAGATACGAAGTAGAAGGACTGACTATTGTCTCTTCTATCTCGGTTATCTCATCATCTACCAGTTCAGTTCCACAGGCAGCACAGAATAATGTAGTATCATCATTTCCACTTCCACAGAGAAGACAATATCTTGACATAAAATTTTCTCCCTTCTGCCAGATAGATTATTCCAGTTCAATTATTTCATTACCAAGTTTAGTAATTTTTTCTTCTAAAGCCTTTATCTGTTCTCTCAAATATTTTTTTTCCTCTCTAAAATCTTTTTCCCAGAAACTCTTCTCCATAAGTTCTTTAAGTCTTGAGGTAAATTCAAATTTTTCCCAGGCAAGTTCTTCAAGTAATCCTTCCTTTGCTTCTAATTGAAAACATATACTGCATACCTTACCTGAAGAATAAACCAGTTCTAAAAGATATTCCACTTTTCTCTTGCACTGAGGACAAATATAAGACATAAATCTTTTCACTGATTATCTTCATAATCAAAAGTCATTCTCTGAACTTGCATATTCACCCTGTTCTTTTTTTATCATTTCCACTTCTATTCTTTTTTCATCTATCTGACACTGAAGACCCTTTATTTCCTGACAGAGAGCACTTATCTCAGGATGAGTTATCTCCTGTCTTGTATATAAATTATATACGAGATAGCTGAGCTGTTTTAATTTTTTCTGTTTTTTCTCCTGAAGGTTATCTACATCAAGCTTAAGGCTATGAGTACGAGCGAATTTTTCCGAACTCTTTATAGCCTTATCCCTGAGTTCTCCGCCTTTTTCAGCTACAAATTCTGCCCCTTTTTTTACTCTGTCAAAAACAATTTCTGATATACTCTTTTCTCTCATACTACTTTACCTCCACACAATTTATACTCCTATAAAAAGTTTATCATACTTAAAAGGAAATAGCAATATTGGTTATAGCTATTTCCTTTTTATGTTAAAATAGATATAATATAATTCGTGATGCTTAATGCATGATGCGTGATGTGCAGGAATATAACACATTACCGATATAATAATACACAAAGGAGGGAAATCTGTGCCTGCAAATCTACCTCCTCAGTACTATGAAGCAGAGAGAGAGTACAAGGAAGCAAAAAGTTCTCAGGAAAAAATTACTGCTCTTGAAAATATGCTTGCTATTATGCCAAAACACAAGGGAACAGATAAAATTAAAGCAGAACTTCGCAGAAAGATCTCCCAGCTAAAAAAAGAGGTGACTAAAAAACATAGAAGTAAAAAAGGAACTGGCTATGATATAAAAAGTGAAGGCGCAGGACAAATTATCCTTACAGGTATGCCCAATTCCGGTAAGTCTTCCATAATCAAACTTCTCACCAATGCAACTCCAGAAATAGCTCCTTATCCCTATACTACAAGGCAACCCCTTCCAGGAATGATGCAGTACTATAATATCAAAATCCAGTTAGTGGATATACCTCCCTTTACAGATGAATTTGCAGAAACCTGGTTGAATAATATTCTACGAAACTCTGATGTACTGGCAATAGTAATAGATTTAACCAGAGATCCTGTCACTGATCTTCAGGAATCTATAAAAAAAATAGAAACTTATAAAATAAAAATCGTTAGCCAGGACGAAGACATAGAATATGATACAGTAATAATTCCCAAGCGAATCCTTATAATAGGGAATAAGATGGATATGGAAGATTCTGAAATAGGTCTGGAATTACTTAAAGATGAAGTAAAGAATATCTATCCTTTAGCGGCCATATCGGCTACTGAAGAAATAAATATAGAACATCTAAAATCGGAACTTTTTAAACTCTTGAATATTGTAAGGGTTTATAGCCGATCTCCCTATAAAAAAACTGACTTCAATTCACCTTTTATATTAAAAAAAGGAAGTACAGTGATGGATTTTGCCGAAAGAATCCATAAAGATTTCAAAGCCAATCTGCAATTTGCGAGAATATGGAATTCTTCTTCAGAAAAATATGAAGGGCAACGTGTAAACAGGGATTATATAATTTCTGACGAAGATATAATAGAATTAAAAGTCCTGTAAAAAGTAAAACGAAGTCTCTGCGAAGCAGACAAAATGAAAAGTGAAAAGAGGGAGCAGTGAAAGATATGTACGTAAGTATATGTTTTAACCGATTACCCTTCACTATTTGAAAGGAGATAAAATTAATGTCTGATGCAAAGCTTTATAACGTAATTATAATAGGTTCCGGCCCTGCAGGAATGACTGCTGCTCTTTATACAGCAAGAGCAGATCTATGTCCTGTAATAGTTGAAGGAAACCAGCCGGGGGGACAGCTCACTATTACCACGGAAGTGGAAAATTTTCCCGGATTTTCAAAGGGAATTATGGGGCCCGATCTTATGAATGAAATGAGAAAACAGGCTGAACGTTTCGGTTCTCTCTTTATTCAAAAAAATGTTACTGCTGTTAATTTTAAAGACAGACCTTTCAGGATAACAGCAGGTAAAGAAGACTATCTTTCTAAAACTGTTATTATTGCTACAGGGGCCACAGCAAGACTCTTAGGACTCGAATCAGAGAAAAAGCTTATGGGACATGGTGTATCTGCCTGTGCTACCTGTGACGGTTTTTTCTTTAGAAATCAGGAAGTACTTGTAGTGGGAGGAGGAGACTCCGCTCTGGAAGAAGCCACCTTCCTTACTAAATTTGCGAGTAAAGTTTACATAGTCCACAGAAGGGATAAACTGAGAGGCTCAAAAATAATGCAGGCAAAGGCTTTAAAAAATCCGAAGATAGAATTTATATGGAACTCTGTTGTAGAAGATATACTGGGAGTTGAAGAAAAAGCTGTAAAAGGAGTAAAACTCAGAAATGTCCTCACAGGAGAAATAACAGAGAAAAAATGTGATGGAGTCTTTGCAGCCATAGGTCATACACCAAATACGGAGATATTTAAAGGACAGATCGATATAGATGAAAAAGGATATATAATAGTTAAAAACGGATCACACACAAATATACCCGGTGTATTTGCAGCAGGAGATGTTCACGATTTTACATACCGTCAGGCTATTACTGCAGCAGGAGCAGGATGCCGTGCAGCTATAGATGTGGAAAGGTATCTTGAGAGTACGGAAGAGTGAGACCTGAGATGGGAGACGGGAGACGGGAGACGGTTAAAAGGGAGATGGCATGAAGGCATTGGTGACGGGCGGAGCGGGGTTTATCGGGTCGCACTTGTGCGAGCGGTTGCTGGAGCAGGGCGATCAGGTGACGGTGATCGACGATCTCTCGACCGGCAAGTATGCCAATATCGGGCACCTGGAGAGACACGGGCGGTTCCGGCTGGTGATCGACACGGTCTTGAACCAGTCGCTCTCTGAGGAGCTGGTCAAGGAGGCCGATGTCGTGTACCACCTGGCGTCGGCGGTCGGCGTGAGCCTGGTGATCGACCATCCGGTCAAGACGATCGAGACGATCCTGGGCGGCACGGAGGTCATTCTCAGCGCGGCGCGCCGCTACCGGCGGCGGGTGCTGATCACCTCGACCTCCGAGGTCTACGGCAAGGGGAGCAAGGTGCCGTTCTCGGAAGACGACGACACGGTGCAGGGGGCGACGAGCATCCGGCGCTGGGCCTACGCGAACGCCAAGGCGATGGACGAGTTCCTGGCGCTG
>JAKJGF010000310.1 GCA_022704525.1 Bacillota bacterium
TAATTATCAAGAGGATATAAGAGGCGGTAAGGTGGGATCAATTTTCAATGCTTATACGGCAAAATATAATTGTGATTTACAGAAGATAGCTGTAGAGGAAACGAGGCTTCATATACCTCTTCTTTTCGGCTATGATGTAATTCACGGTCACAGGACAATCTTTCCTATTTCTCTTGGAGAATCCTGTTCCTGGGATCTTTCTGCCATAGAAAAAAGTGCGAGAATTGCCGCTATAGAAGCTTCTGCTGAAGGTATTCACTGGACCTTTGCTCCTATGGTAGATATAGCCCGTGATCCCAGGTGGGGAAGAATAAGTGAAGGTTCCGGTGAAGATACTTATCTGGGAACACTTATCGCCAGAGCAAGGGTAAAAGGTTTCCAGGGTAAAGACCTTTCTGCAGCCGATTCGGTTCTTGCCTGTGCAAAACACTATTGTGCTTACGGGGGAGCCCAGTCAGGCCGGGATTACAATACCGTGGATATTTCCTGTAGAGAACTCTGGTCTACCTATTTACCTCCTTTTAAAGGAGCCCTGGATGAAGGTGTCTGCACCTTTATGAGTGCCTTTAATGAGCTAGATGGTGTGCCCTGTACAGGTAATAAATATCTTCTTACAGACCTTCTGAGAGATAAATGGGAATTTAAGGGATTTGTTGTGTCAGATTATACTTCGATTAACGAAATGCTTAATCACGGTATAGTGGCAGATGAAAAAGAGGCTGCTCTTCTTGCCTTCAAGGCAGGTCTTGATATGGATATGGAGGGCGCCTTATATTATAAATATCTCCCTGAACTTGTAAAAGAAGGTAAGGTATCTGTTCAGGAGATAGACACTTCAGTAAGAAGAATTCTGGAGATGAAATACAGAAAAGGACTCTTTACGGATCCTTATAAATACTGTGATGAAAAAAGAGAAAAAGATTATGTCATGCTTTCCGAGTACCGTAATACTGCAAGAGATGTGGCTAAAAAGTCCATAGTACTACTGAAAAATGAAAATCAACTTCTTCCTCTTAAAAAAGATATAAAAACTCTTGCTCTTATAGGTCCTCTTGCAGATGATCAAAAGAACCTCATGGGTTCCTGGTGTGCTGCAGGAGACTGGACTAAAGCTGTTTCAGTTATGGAAGGGATAAAGTCAAAAGTGTCTTCCTCCACTGAAATTCTTTATGAAAAGGGCTGTGATATAACAGGAAGTGATAAAAGGGGTTTTGAAAAAGCAGTGGAAGTGGCGAATAAATCCGATGTGGTAGTGGTGGTAGTGGGAGAAAGTGCCGATATGAGCGGAGAGGCTGCAAGTCGCTCCTGTCTTGACCTTCCGGGCGTTCAGAAAGAACTTCTTATGGAACTTAAGAAAACAGGAAAACCCATAGTAATGGTTCTTATGAATGGCCGGCCTCTTACAATTTCCTGGGAAGAAGAAAATATGAATTCTATTCTGGAAACCTGGTTCCTGGGAACAGAGACAGGAAATGCCATAGGAGATGTCCTCTTTGGAGATTATAATCCTTCAGGAAAACTTACTGTCACTTTCCCGAGAAGTGTAGGACAGATACCACTTTATTATAATATGAAAAATACGGGCCGTCCCATGGATCTGCAGAATAAATATACATCCAAATATCTGGATATCCCAAACACTCCTCTTTATCCTTTCGGCTATGGACTGAGTTATACAACCTTTGAATATTCTTCCATCAGTCTGGATAAAAAAGAAATAGGCCTCAATGATACTCTTAACGTAACTATAACTGTTAAAAATACGGGTAAATTCGATGGAGAAGAGGTACTTCAATTATACATAAGGGATCTCGTAGGAAGTGTCACAAGACCTGTAAAGGAACTCAGAGGGTTTAAAAAGGTTAATATACCGGCAGGTAAATCGGAAACTGTGACCTTTGAAATTACTGCAAAGGATCTTGCCTTCTACAGAAGGGATATGTCTTACGGAGTGGAGAAGGGAGATTTTAAAGTTTTTGTGGGGACAAATTCTTCCGATGTGAAGGAAGCAGAATTCAGGCTTACTGAGTCTGGGATAATAGGAGAGTACTCTGTGACTGCTCCCACCGCTAATCGTTCAGCTATCGCTTCACGATATAGCGGGGGCTTCTTGAGTAACCTTACTCAAAGACTCCAGCCCGAGTCTTTTTATATAGAGTGCTGAATTATAATCCCTCGGAATTATTAGACCACAAACAGGACATATATGAGTCCTCATAGATAGAGATTTTTCTACCATACTTCCACATTGAGAACATATCTGGCTTGTATATTTTGGGTCTATTGCCTTAAGAGTTCTTCCTCTTACAAGGGCTTTATATTTAAGTATCTCAAAGAATTTACCCCACGAAACATCAGAGATTGATTTATTCAAACCTGATTTTGCACTTGCACCATTGGGAAGATATTTACCACCTTCATCCTGTTTCGGTTTTGGCCTTCTCTTTAACCCCTGTATATTCAGGTCTTCGTAAATTATGATATCAAAATCCTTAAGTAATCTATTTGCTTCTTTATGAAGAAAATCTTCTCGCTGACTTCTTACTTTATAATGGACTTTCTGTAAGGATTTTAATAGCTTATACCATCTCTTTGTCCTTTTCTCTTCATTATTGAATCTCCTCTGGAGGTTTTGTAATTTCTTTTCACTCTTACGAAGATACTTTGGAACTTCCACATGTGACCCATCAGAACCGTAATAAAAGTCAATCAAGCCCATATCTATACCGATTGATTTTGATAAGTCCTGCTCAGGCTCTATATGAGTATGTTTTAACTCACAGGAGAAGCAGGCAAACCACTTACCTCCATCTTTCTCTATTGTCAGGGTTTTTATTGTTGCAACTTTGGGCATATGTCTATGATAGACTATTTTTGTTTCTCCTATTTTTGATACGTTTATTTTATATTTACCAGGGGTTTTTTCATCTTCTTTTGGAAATTTAATATTTTGTGGATAGGTTATTGATGAATACTGACCTTTCTTCTTATATTTCGGATAACCTTTTCCCTCATTATAAAACCCTTCGTAAGCTTCATCTACTCTCCCCAGGACATCCTGTAATACCTGAGAATGAACAGATTTAAACCAGGGACGTTCTTCTTTTAAGGAAGATAAGTTATCCTGCTGATAATTATAATTTATATTCCTCGGCACATTCTCCCAGGTAGAAGAAAACATAATTCCCAATATACCTTCAATTCTGGTAAGGGTCTTTACCGATATAGCTTCATTCCCTCTTTTATAGAAGAACTGTCCCATTGGAGAGGAGAAAATGACCTTTTTATCTACCTCAACATTAATACTCTTCTCTATGGTCTTGGCCTGTTTCCATAACTGATAGTTATTATTCCTTTCTCTGAGGGACCAGTTATAGAGATGGCGACACATACTCAAAGTGTTTTCTAATTTACCTTCCTCTGATTTTCCCGGGTATATTCGGTATTTATAACTCTTCATCATTGACTTCACACTCTCCCTGTGTTATATTATACTTCATATATCATTTAGCATCAAGGTATTTTATATGAAACTAAAAGCTCATTATCATTGTGTCTACAATCTGAATTATCATTTGGTGTTAGTTACTAAATATAGAAGAAAATGTTTCACACCTGATATACTTCTTTACCTCAAAGAAATATTCCAAAAACTATCAGAAAAATGGGAAATAGAACTATTAGAATTCAATGGTGAACAAGACCACGTCCATCTTTTACTTGCTACTCACCCCAATATAAAAATGTCTACTCTTGTTAATAATTTCAAAACTGTTTCAAGTAGACTTGTGAGGAAAAATTTCTCGAAACATCTGTGTAATTTTTATTGGAAGCCTGTTCTCTGGACAAGGGCTTATTGTCTTCTAACTACAGGGGGAGCAACGATAGACATAATAAAAAAGTATATCCAAAAACAAGAGCTATTAACCTGAACTATCACAATAACTCCGCATTCATCTCCCCCTAAGTCTAGCCGACTATAGGGGGAGAATTCTGCGGTCTTTATGTTAAATAGGGAAGTAACTTAATTCGCAATTACGGATGACATGGATTACTGGATGTCACGGATTTATTTTTCCCTTTGAAATCTGTGTAATTCGTGTAAACTTTACCTCATAGAATAGACATTTTTAGTCAAATATTAGAGAGGTTTTGCTTTTGAATATTTTTGAAAACAGGTGTGCCATTCATCTTCGCCCGCAAGGAGACGAGGTTTTCTGGCACAGTTTTATAAAAAATATTATTTGGGAGGATAAACATGAACAAAGCCGCCATAAAGAATTTTTCAGTTGAAGCAAGGAGAAGGCTTATATCACAGGTATCAGTGAAAGCAGAGTATTTCGGCATAAGGGAAGGGCATATAGAGCCTGTTCGGGGTGAGTCTGAAGACGGAATTGTTATAGGAGACATAGTTCATAATAAGAAGATAAAGAAGCAGAGAGAGGATCTGGTAAGGAGGGTAAAAGAAACAGGATATAACCAGGTTATGGAAGAAGCGGCCTGCACCTGGTTCAACCGCTTTATTGCCCTTCGCTTTATGGAGGTAAATGATTACCTTCCCACAGGAGTAAGAGTCCTTTCTTCAATTGTTCCTGATAAAATAGAGTCTGATATAATAACCTCTGCCCTCACTGTTGACCTTCCT
>JAKJGF010000311.1 GCA_022704525.1 Bacillota bacterium
GCCACTACAGCCACTACAAATCTTGGTTCCACACCATAATGACGGCAGTAATAGAGAATACTCAGAACTATAGCATCCAATTCTTTCTGAGAAAGTTGCGGGTTATAATCTAAAATTTTTGATTTATAGGCATTAATATAATATTTAGTATAGGGATCATCCATATTTGGATTTCCATAAACCTTAAAGGGAATTATACAGAATAATATGAGTATAATTATACACTTTATGAAATTTTTCATAAATTACACCTCTTAATTCTTGAAAGATGAATCGCTTTTTCACTTTTCAAGATTTTGAAAATTTCTTCTGATGATATCTTTCCTTCTCTTAAAATAACGGGTGGTGACTTTGTAACATCAACTACGGTGGAGGGGATAGCATATTTCAGTGTACCGCCATCTAATATAATATCCACTTTATCTTTAAATGTGGTAATAATTTCATCCATAGTAAGAAGGTCCTTTTCTCCAGACAGATTTGCACTGGTTACTGCAACTGGTTCACCTGTATATTTTAATAAATCCAGAACAATTCTGTAATCAGGAATTCGGATTCCTACAGTATTGGTACCGCAGGTTAATAATTTAGATACATGAGGTTTAGATTTCATTATCATAGTCAGAGGACCAGGCCAGTAAGCAGAAGCCAACAACCTGGCTATAGAGGGAAAATCACTCACCAGTTCTGAAATCTGAGAAATCTCAGATGTCATAACAGGAAGAGGTTTGTCTGGGGGGCGTTCCTTTATACTGTAAATCCTTTTTAGCACAGACTCTTCACAAGCCTTTCCTCCCAACCCGTAAAGGGTTTCCGTAGGAAAAATTACAAGGCCCCCGCATTTGATTATATTCGCCACTTCTTTTAATAAATCCTTCCGGGGATTTTCATAATCGATTTTTATTATCATAAAATCAGTGAGAAGTGAGAAGTAGTCAGCAATCAGTTTCCAGATTCATAGTAATAAGAGGTGACTGATGAAGACTTATAATGTATTCAACTCCTTAAGACATAGTTCTATCAGTTTATCATCTTTCAAATTATCAATACAGTAGTTAAAACTTTTTACGGCTTCATCTCTCATATCAAGGGCTTTAGATATTATTGCCATACCCAGATGAGAGAGAATATCATCCGGATTAACCGCCAGGCTACGTTTAAAAGCATCCAGGGGTCTTTTCAGATTATCAGAATTTTTAGAAACTTTTTCCATATTTACATATTCTATTATTGATGAAGGTTCTGAAGAAATAGCTTTATGATAAAATTCTATAGAAGTATCTATTTCTCCTTTTGAAAAATAGATACTTCCCAGAGACCAATAAACCATTACCGGTTCCTTCTCAAAAGCCATTGCTCTATTACAACAATCTATGGCATTATCATACTCTTTATTTCTATCATAGGCCATAGCCAGGGCTATATAATTAAAAGGGTTAGAATTGTCCAGTTCTACAGCCCATCTCAATATATTAATAGCTTTTTCAAATTCTCCCTGTCTTGTATAAGCATTACCAAGCATCAAATGACTGAATGTATTTGATGGGTCAATTTCCATGGCCTTTTTAGCCATCTCGACTGTTTTATCTATATATCCTTTACGTTCATATTCTATTCCGAGTCCCCAGTAAGACATAGTATTGTTAGGATCTATTCTTAAAACCTCTTGATATAATCTAATAGCTTCTTCTGTATTACCCAGGTGACTGTATAAAGAAGCAAGATTAAGATAGGCCCTGAGATTATAGGGATTCAAGCCAAGGCCTTTATTATAAGATATCATTGCCTTCTCAATATCACCCTTTCTCTTATAGAGATCACCCAGAAGATTATAATCTAAAGTTACAGGATTTAACACTACTGCCTTCTGAAAGGCATCTATAGCCCTATCTATCAAACCTCTTTCTTTATACTCCAGACCCAGATTTCTATAATAGAGATCATTATCAGGCCTTAACTTTAAAGCATATTCATAGGACTCTATAGCTTTTTCTTTATCTCCAATTTCAGTATATATATCTCCCAGATCATTGTATATTCCTGCATCTTCAGAATTTTCTTCTATAGCTTTTTTTATTTCTTCCAGTGCTTTCTTATAATCTCCCTCCTCGAGTGCTTTCATGGCAAGGTACCTTGTTTCAGCTTTTCCCCCCAGGTTATGTATGGCTTCATTTATCTTATAACGGGTCAAATCAAAACCTTCTGTTTTATTTTCTTTAAGTAATTTTAAAAGAGCCGGAAGGGCCAGGGGATTTCCAATTTTTCCAAGTACCTCTACAGTATATCTTAAGAGAGCAGGTTCTTTACTCTCCATAGCATCTATAAGATATTTAAGTGCATTCTCATGTCCCAGTCCCTGAAGAGCAATAGCTGCACTATGACGAACAAAATCTTCTGTATCTTTCAGCGCTCTAAAAATATATTGTGTAACTTTTGCAGTTTTCAGGGCTCTCAGGGCAAAGACAGATTCCTGACGCACATAAGGATCTTTATCCTCAAGAGCTACAGTAAGAGGATGAATAATCGAATTTCCCCCGATTTGACCGAGACAAAAGACTGCTTTTTTACGCACTTCCGGATCTTCATCCCAGAGAAGTTTTATAACAGGTTTCTTTGCTCTTTTATCTTTCAGAGATGCCAGAGAAATAAGAGCGTTTAATTTGATTTGAGAGTCTCTATGAGAAAGTACTTTTATAAGGAAAGGAACAGCTTTCCTGTATCCCAGGCATCCAAGTATAAGGGCAGCAGAACGGCGGGCATTAATATTATCACTCTGAAGGGCCTTTAGAAGTAACTCTCCTGATTTTTTCTTATAAGGTAGAATTTGCAGTGATATAGAGGCCTGTTCCCTTACGGAAGGATCATCATCTTTAAGTATTTCCACCAGAGGTTCTATAGCCCTCTTATCCTTTATTAATTCCAGAAGAAGAATTGCCTTTCCCCTTGTTTCAGGCTCAGGAGATTTGAGAGATTCAATTATTTTTAAAACTACTTTTTTTCGATTCAACTTTTCCAGCAGTTTTTCGGCTTTTTCCCTGTGCAGTCGCGATGTGCTGTAGTTTTCTATAAGAGACTCTATTTCTTTATCCATATTCTGGCATGGTTCAACATTGACTAAAAAATCTCCTTTTTATTTTAGATAGAACCATAAATTTCTGGTGTCATGTATGATAAATTTTTAGAGCTTCAAAAAGCAGGTATAAATAAGTGAACAGTGAACATAAATCTGCTCACTGCTCCATAAAATTCTGAAACTATTTATTTTATAAGTGCTATAATTTAGCTTTTACAACAGTTCCATCATCTTCATTGGTAAGTTTTTTTAAGGTGAGTCTATTTGTATGAAAATTGATGAAAAGATATCTCTTTCTAAGAAGAAGCTTGATCAACTGAGTGCTTATCTTTTCCTCCTTCTCCAGCATTTCTTCAAATGTAAGCTCTGCTTTTAAGAGATCATCACAAAGCTGTTGTGTTTCCTCTCCTGCACGCTTACTCATTAAATGGTCCCTGTAGATAAGTGAACCTCCTATTACTAAAATAATAGCCATCATTAACCAGAATATTCCATGGCTGATTTCTATATCCAGGTGAAGAGGAACTTTAAGAGATTCTATAAGAAGCTTGGTTCCTACGAAAAATACAAGTTGATAGGCCAGATCCTCAGTACGGGGAAATCTTTCAAGTATATTGACAAAGAAATTAGATAATAATCTCATACATACTATTCCAAGAATTCCTCCAATCCAGATAATAGTAATCTTTTCTGTCATAGCTACTGCTGTGGTTATACTGTCTATGGAAAATACTATATCTGTAAGCTCAACAAGTAAAACTATATACCAGAAACTCATTATCTTTTTCTTTTTCTCTTTTTCATCCTTTTTATCTCCCCCATGGCCAATCATATACATATGTTTCATAGAAATGTATAAGAGATATGCACCACCTACAAGTTTAAAATACCACCACCGTATAATAAATGTTGCAAATATCACAGCCAGAAGTCTGAAGATAAAAGCTCCCCACATACCATATGTAAGAGCCTTTCTCCTGGCTTTAGCAGGAAGATCTTTAACCATCACTGCAAGTACCAGAGCATTATCAACAGAAAGTACTCCTTCAAGTAAAGCCAGAGTTAATATGGTCAACAAATCAAATCCATCAAAACTTGTTATTTCTCCCAGAAAAATATGAAATTCATTATAAAAAAACGACATGCAAACCTCCTCGAAATTATTTTCATTTCCAGTCTAATTTAAGATAAAACCATGTTCCCATCTATCCTGCTTCTGAAATGATTCAACATTGCATAAAAAATCTCCTTTTATCAATGTTATGAAATACACTATAATTTGTCAGTGTAATAACACATACTTTCTCTATATTATAGTTTTTCTCCTTAAATAAACAAATCATAGTAATTCGTAATAATGATTAAAGCCTTTTAAAAAACCCTCAAAATGTTTGATAAAATCAGAAAAATTCATCATAATGCCTCCGGTAATCAAAAGTGAATCGTGAGAAGTGACACGTCACAGGTGAATATAATTTAGTAATGTAATCAATCTCTTTTTACGTCTCACGTCTCACTGTTCTCCACTGAGTTGTAGATTATATTTAGATGCAAGTTTACCCTC
>JAKJGF010000312.1 GCA_022704525.1 Bacillota bacterium
GGGCTCTTACGCAAAATCTATGATCCTGTTACAATGAAATCTGTTATTACAGAATATACAGTTTTGTATTTATTTAAGTTATAACTTTCTCCTTTGACGGCATATCTTTTGCTCCAGAGCCCGGATATGGACAGGTGTATATGTTTTTTGGATACTTTTTTACCTGTTGCGGTACTTAGAGATTTAATCATCTCCAGGAGATGAAATCACTTTCCCATATTTTTAGCTATTGTGTCCTTGTATACCCTGTTCTTGACCTGTAGGAAAAATAAGTATCTATTTCATTGGCAGAGGGTTTAATATTTGTTATAGTTTCTTTCCGGGAAGAGCTGTATATTACCATAACAGAATATACAGTTGAAGGGGTTAAACCGGTTAAGATAGCCTTCCCGGATGCATAGGTAATAGTTGTATCCCAGTCTATAGTCGAACCGTTTATATAGCCTGTACTGACACCAGACATAGGATTTACTGCTATGTTTACTCCCGCTACCGGTGTGGGGTCTCCATAACTATTCTGTGCATTTATAATGATATAACCCTGACCGGGATTATAATGTCCCGGACCAAGTAGTGTTTCCCACTGTGTTTTTGTAGGTATACCTGTGGTTCCAAAGTTATAATTAGAGGAAACTTCTCCATGAAGTTTTACAGTTATATAGTCTGTTTTAGTTATATATACTGTACAGGAGCCTGTAGGTACATCTGTAAATTGATAATTACCCTGACTATCGGGCGACATTTGATTGTTATAGTTAGTAGCATTTATAGCTATAGTAGCATCAGTTAAGGGAGTTGTACCATCCTGTTCAGTTATTTTCCCTTCTACTGTCCATGTTGGATTTTGTGAAGAATTAGTACCGCTGTCTCCGCAGCCTGTAATGAGTAATAAAACTAATAAGCTTACCAGGTAATATTTCATTTGCAACACTCCTTATTTGTAAGACGTGAGACGTGAGACGTGAAAAATTAACTTTCTATTACCTGTCACGTATCAACGTATTACGTATTACGCATTACACATCAAAGATTTATGAAAAACTCCTATTTATATTAGTCAGATAACAAGAAACTCCTCTTTTAAACAATATTTTTTCTTCCTACCTTCTATTAAAAACATCAGTGTTACCAGAATACCTTTTAATAAAGTACTTATAGAGATAGCCCACCATATACCAGTAACACCCATCCCCAGGTGAAAAGCCATAAAATATGCCAGTGGTATTCGCCCGATAGTGAGAGGTACATAAATTAATGTTGGTGGAATTGTATTACCCATTCCGGTAAACACTCCCTGAAATACTATCTCAAGGCCGAGAAGTATTTCACAGAGCCCTATTATTCTCATATACTTAACACCCTCTGCTAAAACCATTTGATCATCTGTCATAATATATATAAGGGGATGAGGATATATTATAAACAGCAGGGAAACAGGGATAAGTATATAAGTTAAATAGAGAGCATTTGCCCAGGCAGATTCTTTTGCCCTTTTCATATCTTTTATACCTGTATATTGTCCTACCATAGTGCAGGCAGATACGGAAAATCCGACACAGATAAAATATGCAACTCCTTCAACTCTATGGCAGATATTCAGAGCTGAGAGGGCATTAATATTTTCAAGCATGGTTATAAATCTGGTAAGTACAGGAAAAACCATACAGAATATAAAATTTCCTGTGGCTACAGGAAGTCCGACTTTCATTATTAGGAGGCACTCTTTTAGTGACATATCTCTGAGTGACAGCTTTGTTGACAGAAAATCCTTTCTTATAAGAAGTATAATTCTTAAAAATATTCCCACTGCCTGTGATATTATTGTGGATAGTGCTGCACCTTTTACTTCCAGTCTGGGAATAAAATCATAGCCCAGTATAAGTAATGGAGTAAGTATTATATTTAAAAATATAGTTACGCCATTGGTCCAGAATGTTGTCTTTGTATCACCATGGGCATTAAAGATTGTCCCTGTTGTAATATAAATAAAAGATATGATGAAGTAGAGATTCATAACTGAAAAATATTCTTCAGTCGCTTTAAGTATATTCCCTGTAAGGCCCATTTTAAAGAAGATCTTATGATATAAAGGCAGCATGATTATTGTTATTAACAATCCTACTATAACTGAAAGTATAAGACCTTCAAAGGCAATCTGATGATATTTTTTCTTAATTTTCGCTCCTGCATACTGTGCCACATAGGAGTTTACCCCTCCTGTAACAATATTCATAAGTGCATAAAGAGCCCATGTTACAAAAGATGCTGCTCCTACTGCGGCAAAGACTTCACTATTTTGGAGCCTTCCAAGCCAGTATGCATCAATGAATTCGAATAAAATCTGGCATACATAGGTGAGTATTGCAGGTATAGCAAGTTTTTTTATTGCATTTTTATAGGGTAAACCTATTATATTCTGAGTGTTATAAGACAATTTGTTTCCTTTTTAGTTAAGTTTTTAGCAAATTTTTAAACCATTATACAGGAATTTACACGTTTACGCTACTTTCTTTAATTTCTTCTGTTTTCATATCTTTATTATACCATACCTAACAATATGCATAGGTTATTTTCTTACAATCCCTAATGAATATAAAAACAATAGGAATACCTGGTGTTATAGAGATAGCTGTAGATATAGGATTTTTCCATACACTCCGTTCTTCTGCCTATCCCCTTGTAATGGATTTAATGGAACTTTTTCGTGTGCCTTTATGGGATATGGTTGTCATAGGTTCTCTCAACAGACTTCAGTGTAACAGCAGATAAAATATGGCTTTCTGAAAAAGGAAAAAAGAAAGCCATTACTCTTTTTGAGAACCACCTCGAAGAAACCTGGAAACATCTTGTTACGGGCTATTCTCTTTCTTATTCCAAACTGATAGAACTGGAAGCAAGGCTTCTTGAGAAAGAATGGGGAAATAAACCGAGACTTTTTGCAAAGATGAGGTTGAGGTGATTATGAGTCAACAGAACTGGTATCTTGTTGCTTACGATATAAGAGAACAGAGTCGTTTGCAAAAAGTGACGAACTTGATGACAGGATATGGGACAAGGGTTCAATACAGCATCTTCCGTTGCAGATTGAGCGAGAGACATCTGGAAAGGCTCAAGTGGAAGATTACAAAAAGGATAACAGAGGAAGATGATCTTTTTATAATGCAGCTCTGTCCTTCTTGTATAAAGAGATTAAGACAGAAATTCGGAGAAGAAGAATGGCCGAAAAAAATTCTCTCTTTTGAAATTGTATAAATTTTTCAAGGATCTACACATGTTCGGATTTGTTAAGTACAAAGAGGTGCTATTTTTTTGCAGTATAAAGATCTTATGATCTTTTTTTATTTCCGGGTACTTGATATCACACAAAAAATTGTTTTAACATATAAGTCTTATATGGTATAATAAAATCAGAAAGGGTTGATTTTTATGGAACCAGCTATAGAAGAAAGAGTTTATCGTCTTGAAGCTTTAATGGAAAGATTCATTATAGAAATGGTGGATTATAAAAGCCAGACTCAGTATGCTATCAGCAGATTGAGTAATGAGATCAGGGATTTTAAATCCCATACAGATAAGATTATAGAAGAAATGAAGGAAGATACCAGAAAACTTAAAGCAAATCTGGACGAAGATACCAGAAAACTTAAAGCAAATCTGGACAAAGATACTGCCAGTTTAAAAGAGGAGGTTAGAAAAACTTCTAAAAAATTAGGACATATAATAGAGGATATCTTTGCTCCCAATGTTCAATTTGTAGCAGAGAAATATTTTAACTGTAAAGATTGTCAGATGTTCGGGGTAAGATTCAAGCAGATTAATATTGTAACAAAACAATTAAAAGAATTTGATGTTGTGGCAGTATACCCTGATAAAATAGTAGTGGGAGAAGTAAAATCAAATCCAGGCAATACTAAAGAAGCTGAAGAATTCATTGAATTTATTAAAAAAGATAAAATATTCGAATATTTTCCGGATAAAAATAAAAAGATTATCCCTGTATATGCTGCTCTTTATATGCCTGAGGATATAATGAAATATTTAACCAAAAATAAGATCTACGCTATGGCTATGAAAAAGGATACTATGGAGATATTGAATGTTGATAAGATCTCTAAAGTTTCATGATTTAATGCATAGCATCAAAAAGGTAATTGAATCGGGAAATGAAAAAGCCAGACAAAATCCCTATGTCTAAAAAGTGCAGTGATTTTTCCTCTGATGCCGGAAGGCGTTGGGCACAATGAAATAGAACAAAATATTTCGACCTGTGCGGTTAGATGCTCTTCCACTATCACTTTGATACAGTAATCTATAATTTCATATATATGTCTTTTTTATCATATCTCAGGAATATTACACTTACAGCTTTCTCTCTATGAGAAAAAATTCATTCTCCAAAATCTTTATCTTCAGTAAGGAGGATAGAATCAAAATTAAGGCATATTTTTAAGTACCGCTCCAGGTAAAAAAGTATCCAAAAAATTTTAAATATACACACCTGTTCCTGTCCGGGCTCTGGAGCAAAAGATATGCCGTCAAAGGAGAAAGTTATAACTTAAATAAATGCAAAACTGTATATTCTGTAATAACAGATTTCATTGTAACAGGATCATAGATTTTGCGTAAGAGC
>JAKJGF010000078.1 GCA_022704525.1 Bacillota bacterium
GATCATAGATTTTGCGTAAGAGCCCGGACAGGGACAGACTTGTGAGATGGATACTAACTTGCCTGTTGCGGTACCAAGTTTCATCTTCATCATCTTCTTCTATTTTTTTCGGCTCCTCTGGAGTCGCCAGAAAAAGCAACCTTTCCATAAAAATCTAGCTTTTTCACAGTAAAAATTTCATCTCTTTCTATATTTCTGATAATCTCAAGGGACGTTTTTCCCGGATATAAAGTATTTCTAATAAGATATTTTTAACATAGAAGGAATTAACTGGTTATTTATGGAATGTAGAAATTATTATTTTTACAGGGGGGAGGTTTATGTCTGAAGGTCGTCTTTTTTCTTTCCCAAGACCCCCGGAAATCTTTGTAGGTAGAGAAAAAGAACTTAACAGGCTCAAAGAAGGTTTTAAGAGTCAAAATTTTATCATAATAGACGGTATTGCCGGTATTGGTAAGACTTCCCTTGCCTTAACACTGGCAGGTATAATAAATGAAGATCCTCTCTATAGCTTATTTCATAATAATGTCTTCTGGATAGAATGCAAAGAAGGATGGCAAATAGATAACCTCCTCTACGAAATAAACAGAAGCCTTAAATATAAAGGTGAAAACTCTTTCGACAAATCTCTTGAAGATGAAAGAATGGTAATAAAGGATAAAATTCATTATCTTTTAACATTACTAAATAAAAATTACTATGTCATTTTCATAGATGATTATCATAAACTTTCAGGTTCCGAATCGGTTTTCTTTCTTGAAAAATTAAAACAATATCTAAAAAAATCAAAGGTAGTAACTATCTCCAGGGAAAAACCCAAAGTCTCGCCAGTAATCTGGTTAGAAACTTTTGAACAAAGGCTTAAGGGTCTTGCTTATAATGATATAAACATACTGATTAAAGAACTCCTGGAATTACATGATTACTCATATATACTGGATAAAAAAATACTGAACGATCTTACCAGAACAACGAAAGGACATCCTCTTCTCATTAAAACTCTCCTGTGTATACTAATATCAGGAGGACATACCATTGTAGATTTATTAGAAGATGCCCCTTCATTTAAGGAAGCTACAGATGATTATCTCATATCTCAAATAATTAGTAATCTGAAAGAAGATGAGAGGGAATTACTTTTCTCCGCATCCCTTTTCAGACTCCCGGTGAAAAAAGAAGCATTTCATTATGTATATCCTGTAGAAAAACTTGACAGGTTAATCAATAGCCTCCAGGGAAAATTTCTCTTAAATCTGTACTGTGCAAATACTTATCTTATTCATGATCTAATTCGTGATTTCTGTTATGCTAGTTTACTTCCTGATAAAAAGAAAGAACTCCACAGAAGATGTGCCCTCTATTATGAATATATAGAGACTATAGAAGACAAGAGACTTCCTTTATCAAAAGAAGCTTTTTATCATTATATAGAGTCAGGGAAGACAGACAGAGCTTCTGAAATTCTTGAAAATATAATGAATGAAATGGTTAGATATCTTCAACTGAAAGAACTGGAACAGTATATAGATAAAATCCCCTTAAAAAATAGAAACTATAGAATAAATCTTATGAAAGCAGAATTATTCTTTATAAAAGGAGATTATAAAAGTACTATGAATCTCCTGGAAGATATAAGTGATACGGAGTTCACAAAGACAGAGCTTATAAATCTTAAGGCCAAATGCAACCTTCGCCTTGGAAAATATGAAAAAGCGATGGAATATGTAGACAGAAATTTAAAAATCTGTCAGGATGTTAAAACTCTATTATGTCTTATTAAAGCACTGGAAATTAAAGGTATAATTAATTTTGAGCTCCGTAATTATGAAGAAGCGCTTACCTGTTTCAGGAAAGCTATTGATGTAAATGATAAAGAAATGAAAAGCAGTGAATTTGAAATAAGCCTTTCCCTTTTTATGGGAATGACCCTTGAACGTATGGGTAAAACCGGGGAAGCTCTGGAGATACATCTAAACTGTCTTAACCTGGCAGAAAAAACTCATAACCTTAGAGAAATACCGGGGTTAAAGATTAATATAGGATGGGATTATTATCAGATGGGAGAGATGGAAAAAGCGTATGAATATCTGGAGCAGGGACTGGAAATAGCTCATACTGATCGTCTGAGGGTATATTCACTCTATTTTATGGGTCTTCTTTTTGAAGAAAAAAATGAAGAAGAGTCTGCCTTCAGTAATTTCCTGAAGGCCTTGAAAATAGCAGAAGAACTGGGAGATATTGATAAACAAACAGTTATAAAGATTATGATAGTAAGACTTTATATAAAAACAGGGAAATATAAAGAGGGAAGAAAAACTGCCAGGGAAATTGAAAAACTGATCTCCAAACAACACTCTTATATAAAAGGCGAATATTTAATTATAATGTCTGAGATAAACCTTCTGGAAGATAATTTATCTGAAGTAAGATCTTCACTTAAAAAATTACTGGAACTATGTGATGAAGAA
Source organism: Bacillota bacterium (assembly GCA_022704525.1). Lineage (GTDB taxonomy): Bacteria > Vulcanimicrobiota > SpSt-956 > SpSt-956 > JAKJGF01 > JAKJGF01. The sequence continues at coordinate 2,469 of JAKJGF010000078.1, forward strand.
AAAGATATATTTCAGATATGCAGGGCAAGATATCTTATGAGTATAATATCTTCCAGAGAAGAGGATAAAACTCTATGGAAACTTAAATCTCAGGAACTCCTCCATAAGCTTTATGGAAATGAAAAACGAAAAATTCTAAAGTTTTATACATTTTTCGAGGAATTTCTTTCTCATAAAGATAAAAATAAACAGGATAAATACAGGGTAAAACGCAGGGAAAGAGAGTATGAAGCAGATATTATAGAGGTTGAAAAACTGAAGGGCACTTCTTTTGATCTATGGATAGATGTAACCAGTGGCACTGTATGGGAAAAGAATAGAGGTTTTATAAATTTTACACATAAAAGAAAACTTTCATCACTACTTTTTTATCTGGTTAAAAATGCCGGTCAGAGTTTCTCTCAAGAAGAATTATATACAAATTTATGGAGTAAAAAATTTAACAGAATGACTGATAGTATAACAGTAAAAACGTCTATCTCACGTTTAAGAAAACTTCTGGAATATGATCTGGAGAATCCAAAATATTTTAAAACTTATACTGTTCCCTACATGAATGAAAGCAGATATTACTTTCCAGAAGATATAAATTTTTGTTTAATTGAATCTCTGGAGAGTAAAAAAGATTAGGAGGCTATATGGAAAAAGAAATGGAAATATTTCATTATAGAAAATTAAAAAATCTCAATCTAGGATTTGAAGATTCTTTAAAATTAAAACCTGAAATTTCTTTCCTGGAAGAAGAAGATCAAGAGGAAGATATGAATACTATTTTTGAAAAAGAATTTTCGGCAAAAGAATTTTTCAAAATTGAGGTACCATCAAAATTTGAAAAAGTAACACCACCGGAACCAATGGGTTTACCTCCACATCCTCCGAGAATTAATAAAAAGTAGGGACAGATGTTCTGTCCCTACAGAGGATTATAAAATTATAAGGAAAGTCCCAGGAACATAGTGGCAGAGTTTACGCCACCACTACTACTCAGGAAAACACCTATGCCACCAATTGGGCCAGACACCACAGGACCACCGGGAACTACAGGACCACCAACGGGACCAATTACAGGACCAGGCCTAGGACCAGGTCCAATAGGACCGGGTATAGGACCAATTACAGGACCAGGCCCAGGACCAGGTCCTCCTATAAGAGGTTTCTTTTCTTTAGCCACATCTCCATCTTTAATAGCTTGCATCAACATCTCAAGGTCCGCAAAGTCTACTTTACCATCTTTATTAAAATCAGCCTTTGTTGCCAGAGAAAACTTCAGGAAGAAATCCAGGAAATTTACAATACCATCACCATTAACATCAGGATCACCCAGAAGGAAACGGGATAACATTTCCACATCTTCAGCATTTACCTTACCATCACCTGAGAGGTCAAATTTTTTGATAGTATCTCTTATTTTGTTTACATCATTTTTATCAATATCATGGTCACCATCTTTATCATAGTTTTTTATATTATCTATAAGGGCTTTCAGATCCTTCTCATTTATTTTTCCGTCTTTATTAATATCTCCTCCTCCGAACCAGCCTATTTTTGTACGAAGAGATATATCTTTCATTGTTACTTTTCCATCACCATCAAGGTCATCCATGCCGAGTAAAAATCTGGTAAGTAAATTTATATCCTCTATATTGACTTTCCCATCACCATTTATATCGCACTGACCAATAATCTTTTCCATAAGTTTCTGGTCATATATATCTACATCACCATCTTTACCGGGTACAGGTATAGGAGGAAACTTTATCTTCTTTATTGGGCTTCCTATTGGTTTTCCCGGAGGTTGCGGAGCACCCATAACACCTCCTATTTTCTTCTCTTCTACCCTCTGCTTGACCTCTACAGTACTTGTAACAACCTTTTGTTCAAAATCTTTGCCTATTGGTCCACCTAACATTTCTATTACCTGCCTTTCTTAAAATTATTTAAAACCTGATGATTACTATACCACCTTTCTGAATTACATGGAAGGCGCAAACCGGTTACAAAAGGGTTACAAATATAAAATCATTTCTTCTTTTTTTTCTTCTTCTCTTTTTTTTCCTTTTCCATAGCTATGTCTGCAGAGGTTTTATAATAGTTTCCTTTAGCATACTCTTCTACTATCTTTTTACGTTCTTCTTCAAAATCTCCAAGACGACAATAAGCTTTTTTATCTTTATCCATAATCATCACTCCTTAATAAATTATTATTAGCTTTCAGCTTTTCCCTTAAGCTGATTGCTGATACCCGATTGCTGATTGCTTTAAACATAAAAGGTTTATTTTTATTGAAGCTAATAATTTAACAATGATGAAAATTCCTATGCTTTATATTTATCTTAAAAACTATAATATAATTTCTCACAAATAGCAACTCAATTATAGTGTATTTCATAATTTATTAAAATTTAAATACATCGTAATGCGTAATGGATTAATTTTCACGCATCACGCTTTATGTATTAAGAGATTCTTAATTATGGATTATTATGAAACTAACTATATTTTATAACTTTTCTAAATAAACGTATTATTATGGGAAAAAATTAGCAAGGAAAATTTTATCTAAAGTCGAATTAGTTTATCCGCCTAATAGCTTTAAAATCTATTCACAATTTCTTAGACATTAGTCATGATAAAATAAAAACTGAAAGGAGTCTCTTTAATGAAAAAGTTTTTATTTATCTCTATACTATTAATATCTATCTTTTCCCATCTCTTTCTTTTATCTACTAAAAGTTATGCTGCCAATCTCAGGGGAGTCTGTTTTATAGATAGTAAAAATGGATGGATTGCAGGAGATTATGGAACAATCCTCCACACTGCAGACGGAGGGATTACCTGGAAAGGGCAGAGCACTGCCAGTAAAGAATATCTCTTGAGCATTTATTTTGTAGATCTCAAGAATGGATGGATTGCAGGAGAAAACGGTACAATTTTATATACAAAAGATGGTGGTTCATCATGGACAATCCAGTCCAGTGGAACATCAGAACATATAAATTGTATTTATTTTATAGATGTACATAGTGGTTGGGCTGTGGGCGATCACGGAATTATTCTCCATACTACAGACGGAGGATCTACCTGGGTATTTCAAAAAAACAATATTACCTATAACTTGAGAGGAGTTCATTTTACTGACAATAAAAATGGATGGATTGCAGGAATGTATGGAACGATTTTACATACTAATGATGGAGGGAAAACCTGGATAGTACAGAAAAGCAAATCAGATAATCATCTTACGAAAGTTTATTTTATAAATGCTAACAATGGATGGATTATCGGTGAAATTGGCACAATTTTATGTACTACAAATGGAGGAATTACCTGGACATTACAGAAAAGTGATACTATAGCCAATCTTTACGGCCTTCATTTTATAGATATTAATAATGGATGGATTACCGGACGAAGGGGGAAGATCTTTCTTACAAAAGATGGGGGTACAAGATGGGAAGAACAGGATAGTAGGACAATATCCAATCTAGAGGGAATTTATTTTGTAGATTACAATAATGGATGGGCCGTTGGACAGAATGGGAAAATATTACATACAGAAGATGGAGGAATTATCTGGAAAGCACAAAATAAATAACAGCTCAAATTTTTTCTTTTCTCTTCATAAAACTTTCATATTTATTAGTTAAAACAAAAATATAATCACAGATTGCTATGGTAAAATCTAAAAGATCTCTTGCTTCGTCTTTGAATATCTTTTCATTTGTAGGAGGCTCATCTATATTACAATTTTCCTTAATGACTTCACCCCATTCATAAATCCTTCTATCAATAATATGTTTATTTAACAATTCTTTTAATCCACCAGATAATAATTTATTCTTAGTATTATATTCTGCACAGATTCTATCCAGACTCCGATAACACATCACTGTACAGGCACTGTAAGCTTTGGCTTTATAACATTTTTGTGCTTCTTCCAGTGCATTACGAACTATTTTAGGAAGATTCCAGTTGAGATATTTTTCTGGCCTTGGCCATAATCTTTTAGCATCATTCCATTCATATTTATCAGTCCCTACTTCATAAAATTCCTGTCCCGCTAATATTGCATTCTTACAAACAGGGCATTCGAGTAAAGTTACTTTAAAAGGGAAAGGATCATCTATTCTAAAAGATTTATGTTCCCCCAGAATCATAGCATCTACATTCGAATCACAATAGGCACATTCAATCAGCATTCTAAATTTCCAATTTTACCATATACTCTTTAAGATAATAGAAATTATAAGTCTAAAAATTTAGAAAAAATATTTATACCTGTATCAATAATAGAATCATTCGGAAGAAATTTTGGATTATGGAGACCATATTTTTCATTTCTCCCTGTGCCAGGCCGGAACATAAAAGAGGGATACATATGAGAGAAAAAGAAAAAATCCTCATCTGTCATTTTATAACCACAGTCTATAAAATTATACTTATCTGAAAGCAGCTTTTTCACCGAACCATAAGGTTTGCTATCAACAAGAACTTCAGGGCAACATTCCCCCTTTGTCAATCTGTAATCAACACCTGTAGAAAATCTTATACTTTCAGGTATAAGTCTAAATTTTTCATAATATTCTTCCGACTTTTTCAAAGCCACTGTCCTTATAGATCCTTCAATTTTAGCATAAGAAGGAACTATATTTCTTGCATCACCTGAGATAATCCTTCCTGTACCGTAAATAAAAGGGTCTAATGGATCCACTGGTATTTTGTCTACCATATCAAGATATATTCTTAAAGCATTAAAGTCGTTTTACTGCCTATCTGCATATTTCTCATCTCTAAAAAATTATTTAATTAATAGTATATCTACATTATTTATTCTATGCAATATCTATATGTTAACAAATTGTTAAAATTCAATCTTATCATCTTAAATATTGAATTCCATAGCTTTTATCCACGATAAGTTCGAACCTGACTCATAGGTTTTCCTACCATACGAAAGGCCCGTTTTTCTGCTTCATAATGAATTCGTTCTTCATCAAGGGTAATAAGTTTTCCTCTGTCAAGTAAAAGACGGCCATCGCAGATAAGATAATCTATATCTCCAGGATGAGATGAATATACTATATTTGCTGCAGGATTATGCCGGGGTATCCAGTGTGATTTTCTGGTGTTTAAGAGGATTATATCGGCAGAAGCACCTCTTTCCAAAACACCGCTTTTTTCAAATCCAAGTGCCCTGGCAGAACCCTCTGTGGCAAGACGAAGAATTAAATCATTAGGGAAGGCAGCAGGATCAAGCATACGATTTTTATGTACAAGTCCTGTTATACGCATAACCTCCAGGATATTAAGATCATTATTTGATCCGGGTCCATCTGTCCCAAGACCCACTTTTACTCCCCCTTTCAGTAGTTTATCAAGGGAAGACATACCCATGGCAAGTTTCATATATGTCTTGGGAGTATGAGCCACATAAACCCCTTTTTCTGCCAGTATAGCAATATCTTCATCACTTACTGTAATACAGTGGGCAGCAATACAGTATCTATCAAAAACACCCAGATGGGACAGATGCTCTACAGGAGTTTTTTTATATGCCGAGATAGAATTTTTTACCTGTTCTTCAGATTCGGAAAGATGAAGGTGAATACCTGTGTTTAATTCCCCTGCACATTCCACCACTCTCCTGAGAAACTCCGGAGGACACATATAAGGCGAATGTGGCCCCAGGACACAGCGAATTTTTCCCTCTCCTGCACCGTGCCATTCCCGAATAAATGAGAGGGTATCTTCCAGTATAACTCCTCCCACTTCCTGTTCTTTTCCGATACCGAACTGACACCATGCAAGAGTAGCTTTCATCCCTGCTTCACTTACAGCTTTTGCAACCTGATCCATATAAAAATAATGATCTGCGAATCCCACTGTACCTGATCTTATCATCTCACAGCATGCAAGGGCTGCTCCCCAGTATACATCTTCCCGTTCCATAGCAGATTCAGCAAGCCATATCTTCTCATTAAGCCATCTGTCAAAAGGCAGATCCTCTGCCCATCCCCGTTCAAGTGTCATAGCAGCATGAGTATGGCAGTTAAAGAAAGCCGGTATGGCTACAAAATCACGGCCATCTATTACCCTGGCAGGCTGAAACCCTTTCGGCACATCACCTATAGACAGTATATCCTTTCCTTCAATGGCTATGTTTACATCAGAGTGAAGAGTATTTTTTTCATCTAAGGTTATGGCAGTGACATTACGAATTAATATAGACATATTATTTAACTCCTATCATTTTATAGCTTTCAGCTTTTTATTCCTTAAACTGATTGCTGATAGCTTTATAAATAAATAATTCTATATATTATGCCATATTTCCTGTATAAGAAATATATGGCCTTACAAAACTTTAACATTTTTTAAACATTTTTTTATTGAAATCAAATTATTTATATGATATTTTAATAATGAGGTAGTGTATTATGAAGCTCTATTTAATCCGTCACAGAGAAACAATATGGAATAAAGAAGGCCGATTTCAGGGATAAATCGATGTTTCCCTGAATGATGCTGGAATAGTTCAGGCTGAAAAAGTAGCCCGAAGATTTCAGGATGAATATATACAGAGCGGAGAGACCTTTACTGACATATATTCAAGTCCTCTCATTTAAATACTTATCTGAGTCCTTATATGAAAAGTGAAAAGATTAAGTACATTACTATATATATTCATGATAAATTATAATCTCACGTCTCACGTCTCACGTCTCATTCCCCCAGGATACTTCTCTTCACACGGCCCATAAAATTCATGAGATCATCGAACTGTGCATAGAGAACCGGTATAAGAAGCAATGTAAGAAGTGTAGAGAGAATAAGACCACCTATTACACATATTGCCATGGGAGATCTTGTCTCAGAACCGGCACCAAGTCCCAGTGCTATGGGCATCATACCGAAAACCATTGCGGCAGTAGTCATCAATATGGGACGAAGCCTTGTAGGTCCTGCCTGTTTAATGGCCTCATCTCTTTCTATGCCCTTTTCTCTCAGAGTATTTGTATAGTCTATTAGAAGGATACCGTTCTTTGCTACAAGACCCATAAGCATAATAACACCTATCATGGAAAACATATTAATGGTTTTTCCTGTGAGAAACAATGCAAGTAATCCTCCCACAAGGGCCTGAGGAAGGGCAAACATAATTATAAAGGGGTTAAGATATGATTCAAATAGTGCTGACATAACCATATATACGAGTACTATTGCAAGTATAAGAGCCTGAAAGAGATAACCAAAAGATTCTACCATACGTTTACTGGCTCCGCCAAAGGTAAAGGATATACCCGGAGGTGTAACGATTTCTTCTTTCAATCTCTTCTCAATGGCACGTTTTACATTTCCCAGAGGATAACCTCTTGCAAGTTCAGCACTTATAGTGACCACTCTCTGTTTGTTGTAATGATCTATTTTATTAGGAGAGGGGCTTTCCTTCAGACTTGCAATATTCTTGATAAAAACAGGGTTATTATCTTTACTTCCTATGTAAATATCACCTACCTGCTCTGGTTCTTTACGATCCTTTTCCTGGAGACGAATACGAATATCGTATTCTTCTCCTCCTTCTCTATATTTCACATCATTATTTCCTTCAATACTGGTTCTAACGATAGAACCTATGGTAGCAACAGAAAAACCCATATGAGCCATCTTCAACCTGTCGGCCACTACTCGTGTCTCCGGTTTCCCTTCCTTCCAACTTGTATCTATATCCATAGTTCCAGGAGTAGTTTCTACTATCTTTGTTACTTTATAGGATATATCCAGTATATCATCCATCTGATATTTACTTCCCGTAATCTGTATCTGAAGAGGAGCTTCAGAGCCTCCCATACCTGAAACTGTTACAACTGTTACTCTGTAAGGAATATCTATAACTTTTTCAAGTATAGCTCTCCGTATTTCATTATCAGAGCGTTTCCTGGTATGCTTTTGACCTATGTCAAGAGTAATTTCTGCATATTGGGAACCCTGATTTCCTGACCCAAAATGCCCTTTTTGTACTCCGATCTGAGCAAATACAGATTTTATTTCGGGAAAATCCTGTTTGTTACTCACTATTTCTTCTATTTTCTTTACAAATCTGTCTGTTTCATCTACATTTACATCAGATGGCAATTCAAGCCTTACAAGAACTTTTCCCTGATCGGAATTGGGCATAAATTCAAAACCCAGAAGAGGAGCTATAAATCTTATAACAATAATAAGAGAACCAATTCCTATAAGTACCACAAGCCACCTTACTTTTAATGCTACTTCCAGTACTCTTCTGTAAAAAGTGTCCAGTGTATTATAACCATAATCGAAAGCACCAAAAAAACCATTCCAGAGTGACCTCATAAAAACCAGGGGATAAAAATTAGATTCTTTTTTCTTTTCTTCAGTCTCCTTTTTAAACCACTGAGAAGCAAGCATAGGAGTCAGGGTAAAGGATACAAAAAGAGAAAAAAGTGTAGCTGTTGCTACAGTCAGACCAAAGGAGAAGAAAAATCTTCCTACAATTCCTCCCATAAAAGCTATGGGAAGGAATACAACAACATCCACCGTAGTAATGGCTATGGCAGCAAGTCCTATTTCAGAACGCCCCTCAAGAGCTGCCACTTTTGGTTCTTTACCCATTTTGAGGTGTCTGTGAATATTCTCCAGAACTACTATAGAGTCATCTATAAGTATACCGGTACAGAGGGCAAGGCCCATTAGAGACATCATATTCAGAGTCTGGTTGGCAGCAAATAAAATTATAAAGGTAGATATCATAGAAGTGGGAAGAGCTGATGCTATTATAAAAGTTCCCCTTATGTCATGAAGGAAGAGAAAAACTATAAATATAGCTAATAAACCTCCCAGAAAAAGATGAGTCCTTACTTCTTCCAGGGAGGAATGTATATAAATAGACTGATCATCACTGATATTAAAGTTAATCTCAGGGTAATCCTTTTCTATATTTTTAAGTTCTTTTTTGACAATTTCTACTACCTTCAGTGTATTGGCATCTGATTGTTTTCTCACAGTCAATCCCACACTGTCTGTACGATTTATTCTTGTAAAATCTTCCCTGTCTGCTGACCCATCTGTAATCTTTGCCACATCACTCAGAACAAAACTCGTTATAGTTCCATTTGACTTACGTTTTGTAATCCTGAGATTTGCAATTTCATCAACACTTTGAAATTCTCCAAAAACCCTTATGACATTTTCCTTTGATTCATGTTTTATATTTCCGCTTGGTATATTGATATTACCGGTTTTCAGAGCCTGCTGGATTTCTGCTATAGTTATGGAATAAGCAATTAATCTCTTCTGATCCAGTTCCACCAGAATTTCTCTGGTTTCACCACCGGAAACCTGAACATCTCCAACACCACTCAATTTGGTTATTCTGTCGGCAATAACCTGATCTACAAGTCTCTTAAGGGTTCTCACATCCATAGAATCACTCGTAAGACCAAAGGTAAGGACAGGCATAGAACCAAGATCAACCTTAATAATCTGAGGTTCTTCTACATCATCTGGAAGTTGTGGTTTTGCCAGCTGTACCTTATCTCTTACATCTGCTGTGGCAGCATCCAGATCTGCTTCCAGAAGAAATCTGATAACAACAGTAGAAACACTGTCTCTTGAGATAGATGTCAGTTCATCCAGTTTATTTACTGTACTTACTTGGTCCTCTATGACCTTTGTTACAAGAGTCTCCATCTCTTCAGGTCCCGCTCCAGGATATGTGGTTACTACGGTAACTATGGGGATGTCTATCTTTGGATATTGATCCACTGCCATAAGTGTTACAGAGCGAAAGCCCAGAACTATAAGAGCCAGAAATACCATAGTTATGAATACAGGACGTTTAATAGCTACATCGGTTAACCACATATAAGGTTACTCCTCACTTATAATCTTCAGAAGATCTCCTTTTTTCACTGTTCCGGAATATATTACCTTTTCTCCAGGAGTCAGCCCTTTTACTATTTCAATAAGTCCCCCCATAGCAGGACCAAAAGAAATCTCTCTTTCAGCAACGTGGAGATTATCCACTATATAAACATATTGTTTTCCGTCATTGGTCTTTATAGTATCCTTCGGAATAACCGGCACATCTTTGTGGACTGAAAGTATTACTTCTCCTCTGGCAAACATTCCTGGCTTCAAATCGAGAATACCATTATGAATAGTTATTTTCACAGTAAACTGTCTGCTATCAGATGAACCAATAGGAATAATCTCTTTTACAAAACCATTTAAATGTTTATCAGAGTAACTATCAATTTTTATATTTACCTTCAAACCGGGGGTTATATTTTTTATGTCAGTATCGGAAACAATGGCTTCAAAATACATGGTTTTCGGATTAAAAACATCTGCAATCTTCGATGGCCCCTGGCCACCGGCATACATCCCAAGATCAACATATCTTTTTGTAACATATCCATTTATAGGTGATTTAACATATGATTTTTCGAGTTTTCTGGTTATAATGTCAAGATTTGCTCTGGCCTGATTAACTGCATCCTGAGCAACAGCAACATCCTCTCTGGCAATAGTTACCTGCATTCTGTTATCCTCTGCTATTTTGAGAGCTACTTTAGCCTGATCCACTGCTGAGAATGCTGCCGTAACTTTTTCTTCTGCAATTTGTACCTGCTGTCTGGCAGATTCTTTTTCCTGTGTACGGGCACCTTCTTTTATCAGATCCAGTCTATGAAGAGCTGAATTATACTGGGCCTGTGCCACATCATATTGGACCTGTGCCATATCCAGTTGTTGTTTTGATATGGCACCTTTCTGATAAAGCCGCTCCATCCTTCCAAGGTCTACCTTTGCCTGTCTGAAATTTGCCTCTGCCTGTGAAACTGCTGCCTCTGCCACAGCAATTTCCTGTCTTCTTGCTCCTTCTTCCACAAGTGAAAGCTGTTCCTGTGCTGTTACAAGACCGGCTCTGGCCTGTTCATATTGAGCTTCAACCGCTTTTAAAACTGCTTCTGCCTGACTTATGGCGCCTTCCACCTGAGTAATCTGAAGCAAAGCCTTACTCTGTGCCTGAGTCAACCTTAAAGATGCCGTATTAACTACAGCCCTGGCCTGTGTGAGCTGATCTTCAATATCATTCGGTTCTATTACAGCCAGCAACTGCCCGGCTTTCACCTCATCTCCTTCTTCAATCAGCAACTGCACTACAGTACCTGTATTATTAGTGTTTACCGTCAATTTCTCATCAGCATTAAGTTCACCGCTTACATCAACTGTAATAAAGATATCTCCTTTTTTAACTGTTACAAGTTCCACGGGAATACCCTGTTCTTTCTGCATATCTTCCCTGGAAGCCTCATGGTCGTTCTTTTTCTTGCAGGAAGTACAAATAAACAGCATTAAAGATATTAATACAGCTATACTTATATGAATTATTCTACTCATATTTAAATCAGATATTTTTACTTTCTGAACTGGGGAGTTCATTTTTTATTTTCAAGCTCGACAGTGGTACCGGTTAAACTCCTGTCTGCTTCCTCCTCTCTATATGTGGTATTTATCAATTTTATATCATCTAAATTTCCATCTTCAGGAAGTAATCCTGTTGTTTTTACGAGACTGGCCCTGGAAAGATAATAATCATAAAGGGCCTGCACATTATCTACTTCTGCTTTTGTAAGGATAAGCTGTGCATTGGATACCTCTATAAAGGGGGAAAGACCTTCCTGATATCTGAGTCTTGCCACTTCATAATTTTTCTCTGCAGATATAAGAGTGGCTTTCATTTTATCTACTGTTTTAGCTGCTTCCAGGAAATTCAGATAGGCCTGTCTGACCTGCAGTGCAATTGCTTTCTTTATCTGCTCCAGATTTATTTTAGCCTGTTCAAGATTTGCTTCTGCTTCATCTATCTTACAGATGGTAAGACCTCTGTCAAAGATAGGAATACTGGCAGAAAAAGTAGCATTAACACTGTTGGATGCATTAAAAAGACTTGAACTGAAAAGTATATAATCGAAATTAAAATTTACTGTGGGCAGTCTGTCACTTTTAGCCACGTCTATCTGTTTTTCTGCAGCTCCTATTAAATACATTATCTTCTTTCCCTCTGCTCTATTGTTATAAGCAAGTTCGGTAGTATAATCTAAATCTACCGTATAAGGCTTATATACCAGATTATCTACCAGATCATATTCTGCAGTCAGAGAAAGTCCCATAGTGTCATTCAAAGCAGATTTGGCAAGTTCCACACCGTTCTGGGCTTTTATTAAACCCAGTTCCGTATTCGCAACCTGTGCATTTGCACTTAGAACATCTGCCATAGCCACAAGTCCTTCTTCATAAAAATCCCGGGATATATTATATTGTTCAATAGTTGTAGTGAGGGTATTTTCTGCCACCCTGAGAAGTTTTTTGGACTTTAAAACATCATAATAACTCGAAATAGCTTTATATAATACATTCTGTCTGGTAATTTCCAGCTCACAGAAGGTTGCCTGACTCAGGAGGGTTGTGGCATCAACCAGATTGGTTACTCTTCCCCCATCATAGAGGTTATAATTAAAAGTAACCTTACCCTGGCTCTGATTGTTCTGCCCCAGGGGAGTCTTCCTGTCTCCCACGCTTATTTCCTGTACCGGATCAATTCTGGTATAGTACATAGAACCGCTGAAGCTCGGATAACCTCCGGTTTTAGCCTGAGATATCCTGACTTCCGATTTATATATATCCTGCTCGGTACTTCTGAGGTCCAGACTGTTCTGCAGGGTAATTTTTATACTTTCTTCAAGGGTAATCTTTTTAGGGTTAACCTCCCGGGCAGAACAATTTAAATTTAAGATTAAAATTAAGAATAGTAAAAAAATTCTTTTCATACAGGTGATCAGATAAAGATTCCTTCCTCTGCCATTTTACCAATAATATTATAGAATTTCCGATGATACCTGACTAAATCTTCTCTGTCTTCTTCGCTGATATTTTCTATAATAGTTACCCAGAATTTCCGTTTCATCTCTTTTAACTCAACTATAAGATTTCTTCCTTTTTCACTTAATTTGACCTTTACGACCCTCCTGTCATCGGGTTTTCTGTAACGTTCCACCAGATGTTCTTTTATTAATTTATCTATGAGATCTGTAGCTGAACTGGATGCTATCCCGAGTTCTTCCGTTATATCCTTCATTTTAAAACTTTCTTTTTTTGAAAGAAACATCAGGACTTTCAGATGGGATAAAGGTATCTGATCAGCTTTACTGGGACGTCTATAAATTGCCTGAAAAAATTTCTCTGCCATATCAGTACACAGCTGACTTAATTCATCTATAATCTCCTGTTTACTTTTACTCATAAAGATAAATCCTCTGATTAGTAAATATAAATTTTTTTATTAAAAATAAGAAGATTTACGAATATTTCGAAAATCGAAATATTCGATTGACTGAATATAGCACAAAAAAAATTAACTGTCAAGGTTTTTTGGAAAGTAAAGGATTACAGGGTAAGACTATAGAATTTATAAAGGTAAGACGTGAATTATATAATTAAGTACTATTTACAGTACCAATTTTTCACTTCTCACTTTTCACTATATTATAAAAAGGAGAGATAAAATGACCAGAGTAAAAAATTACCTCATATTATTTATTATAATCATAACCTTCGCACCTTCTCTTGCCTCTACAGAGGCTCAGAATTTCTTTAAAGAAGCTGAAAGGTATACAGTCAGAATCTACGGCAGTACTGTTACGGCACTGGAAACTTCATCGAGAGGGTCATGGGGTGGTTCAGGATTTGTCATACATATAGATACAGCTACAGATATTGCGCTTGTAGCAACCAATAAACATGTTATCGGCGATGGTATAAGTTCACTTCAGGTAAGCTTTAAAGACGGAGAAAGATTCCGTGCCATTCCTGTATACATAGACCCCATATATGATTTTGGTGTATTGAAATTCAAACTCAGTGAACAGGGGGTACCGAAAAATATTAAGGTTGCAGAACTTGGAAGTACACGGGAAGTAGAAATAGGTCTCAGAGTAGGTACCTTTGGAAATCCTGTAAATTACGAATACTGTGCCACAGAAGGTATTATCTCAAGCTTAACCAATACGCCGGGAGGCTTTTCAGGTGCTTTTCTTCAGACAGATGCGCCGATTAATCCCGGAAACAGCGGGGGACCTCTCATATCTCTAAAAGATGGAAAGGTTATAGGCTTAAATACAGCAGGAAGTAAAAACTCCGAAGGTATTGGATGGAGTCTTTCACTGGATCAACTAAAACCAATTATCACGCAGGTAATAAAGGGTGAACTTCCTTATGCCGGTCATATGGGATGGCTTGGTGTAACAATACAGGAAATAAATCCAGACAGAGCAAAGGAGGATTTCGGGGCTAAATTTGCAAGCCCCCCCAGGAAGGTAATACTCTTAAGCGGTATATTACAAAAAGGACCTGCCGAAAAAAGTGGCTTTCTTGCCGGTGACATAATACTTTCTATAAATAATACAGTACCTATGGATGAAGCGGATTTCTTATCTAACATGAGGGCCGTCGCCGGGCAAACCTGTAATGTTCTTGTATGCCGTATGGGCAAGGAAATTAACCTGAAGGTAGATATAGTTGATCGCGGTGCTCTTAGACCAAAAGCATATGTTACTTTTGCCGGTATGGTAATACAACCTACCACGCCGACAGTTTATGAAAAATCCTATCCCTGGAGTTCCCCTGACTGTGTCTATGTATCAGATATACTTGAAGGAAGTTCTGCCCAGACCTGGGGGGCAGGGAAAGGCCCCGTAAGAGGTGTAATGGTAAATCTACAATACCATCCTGTTACATCTCTTGAAGAATTCTGGAATGCTATAAAAGATGTGCAGCCAGGGCAGCCTGTTGAACTCTTTTACTGGAGCGCAAACTGGGGAGATATAATAAAGGTGGTTTATTATTATGAAAGTGAAATACCTCAGTGGGTGGATGTGAAATAAGGTTAAAAGTGAGAGGTGAGAACCTCTCACTTTTAACTTCTCACTAATCTATAAGTTTCTTAAATTCCTCATATTCCTCATCTTTCATAGGAAACCAGTTCTCCGGCCTGGGGAAGGTTTTATTTGTAACTTCCTGAGCATATTGTCTAAGACCGTTTAATATAACAGAACCGGCATCACCGTAAACCTTTGCCATTCTTGGTTTAAATTTGGGATAGAGGCCAAACATATCATGATAGATAAGAAGTTGTCCATGCGCATCAGGGCCTGAACCGAGGCTTATTATGATAGTATCCTTTACTTTTTCCGTAATAATCTTACAGACCCTGTCAGGAACCATTTCAAGAAGTATGGCAAAAACCCCTGCTTCTTCCAGAGCCAGAGCGTCATCCATAATCTTTTTGGCCTGAAGAGCACCTTTGCCCTGAACCTTAAACCCGCCGAGAGCACTTGCGCTCTGAGGAGTGAGACCTAAATGTCCCATCACTGGTATACCGGCGGCCACAATTCCTTTAATACGGTCAGATATTTCTCTACCACCCTCCAGTTTTATGGCATCACAGGAAGCTTCTGCCATAAATCTGCCTGCATTACGAATAGCACATTCGACAGATGGTTGATAGGTCATATATGGCATATCTCCAATAAGCCATACATTCTTTGCTCCTCTCCGGACAGCCTGGGCATGGCGAATCATATCCTCCATTGTCACAGGAAGTGTACTGTCATAGCCGAGCATTGTCATCCCAAGACTATCTCCCACCAGAATCATATCAATTCCCGCTTCATCCTGGAAATATGCAGTGGGATAATCATAACAGGTAAGCATTGTAATGGGTTGTCCCTTCCTCTTCTTTCTGAAAAGATCGGGAAGCATGATTTTTTTACGTTCAGACATTTTAGCTGTCTCCTTTCAATTGGTAATCGGTAATCGGTGATCGGTGATGAGTGGTTTATAGTTGAGGGTTGAAGGTTGAGAGTTTAAATTGAGAGTTAACTCTAAACCATAAAATTTAAACTATAAACTTCTTTTGATTCTTCACTCTTCACTTTTCCCTTCTCCCTTCTCACTTGTCACTTCTCACTTATGCAAATTCCTTGCTGACACAAAAGAAAGTCCATTCTCAGTAAGAGCTTTTGCAGTAAGATTTATAGCCTTATGTTTATCCATATAATTCTTCAATAGATACTTCATATGACCGCTTGATTCAACATCTTCCTTTGTTCTGAAATAATCCAATATATCAGAGGGATGTTCCCTTAACTTTTCATCTTCTATTTCTCCACCTTCATGTTTTGCAGAGATATTGGGAACTCTTGCAGCAAGTTCAATTAATTCATTACGACGGTTATAGGGCTGTTTAACTATACTTTTCCAGGTTTCTGTAATATGATGTTCAAAACGAACTATATCTTCAAGACCCAGAGATTTCCTTATTTCTGCTGTAACCTCAATTGTTTCATTATTAACTGAATTACTCCAGTTAAAACCGATAAGAGATGTTGTTCCATCATCTCTTGAAAATAATCTGGCCCCCAGGAGAGTCCATAAAGCAGCATAAGGATTATCATTTCCCATATAAACAGAGATCTTAAATTCATTATCCACACCGAGTTTATGAAGAAGATATCCTAATATAACAGTACCGGGATTAATATTCAGTACCTGTTTTATACCATAATTTGTATAGTAATAGAGAAATTCTTCGAGCCATTGGAGAGCATGCTCATTGGGTTGACCCACACCGCCGAAATAACCTGTAATAGTCTCAGGACCACCAAGATGGATATTAGAACCGTCAGTTCCTTTAGTATCAAGGGTTTCCACATAGCTTGCACCTATAATCTGCATGGCTGCTGCAACTGCAAGGATATCGCCATTATCTCCTTCCTGTTCTTTCATTCTTCTGACTCTTATATAGCGGCCGGGCATAAGCTCTTTCTTCGCGATAGCATCTTTTGCTTCTTCAATTAAAAAGGGAAAATAATGTAAAGAACTTATCTCCAGTGTAACTGCAAGATCATCTTTGAATTTCATTATGTCGGATTTTTCACCCAGTATCTTACGACGATACTCTGCCAGAGTAATAAAAGACTTCTTATCACGCTGTTCCATAAGCCATTCCACATCTTTAAGATAAGGAGAGTTCATATCCTTTAATCTTCCAAGGAGATTGGGAAGACTTCTGGCTTCCTTTGCTTTACGATTTATCTCCTCAGGGCCTCCATACTTATCCACAACCTTTAAAAAATCATTGATAACCCTGTTATTGGGGTCAAGCAGGAAATCATTAATCTCCTTTAATTTTTCTTCGGAGATCCTCAATTTGTTTCTTAGTTCCATTAAATCTTCCTCCTTAAAGACCGGCTATTAACCCAGGTAATCCCCAAAATCTCCAAAATCCCGGTCAAAGTTTAAATATTTTCAGTAATATTATACTGCCTTCATATAAAAGTATAATCGGTACTGCTACCAGTATCTGTGTAAACATATCCACAGAAGGAGTTATTACTGCAGCTATGACAAAAGCGATTAAAAAGGCATATCTACGAACCTTACAGAGCATTCTAAAATTTATGATACCGATTTTACCGAGTAAAAGAGCAAGAAGAGGTAATTCAAATACCAGACCTGTACAAATTATAACAGATAAAGCAAAAGAGAAATAATTGCTTACTGAAAGCATAGGTTGTAAGTCCATAGTGGAAAAAGTTATAAGAAATCTGACTCCCACAGGAAGAATAATAAATGTTGCCATAGTTACACCGGCACCGAATAAAAAAACTATCAAAGGAATAAAAATAAAAGCATATTTTCTTTCAACGACAGTCAGAGCCGGCCGTATAAAAGCCCATATCTGATATAAAACTAATGGAGAAGCCATAACGATACCACATACCAGAGATATTTGTATATGTGTAACAAAACCTTCGGAAGGA
>JAKJGF010000313.1 GCA_022704525.1 Bacillota bacterium
AAAGCTAAAAGCGGACCTGACTGGAACTGTTCATTCTGTAACGGAGATAATCCTTCTTATAAGAATTTTTGTTGTGGTTGTGGTGCTTCAAAGGATGGTGCACCTCCGAGAGAGGTTATTGAACATCGCACAGATACTGCCCGGTCCGGAGGAGATAAATCTCCAGGACTTTCAGTGAAATCATCAGGTGATAAAAGTCAGGATATACCTAAAACGTCTACTGCAGCAAAATCCGGATGTCTGGGTCTTCTTTTACTTTTTCTGTTCCTTGTAATTATGGGTTGTTGCTGTCCTTTTATGGGTAAAGAGACCAGTTTGACTTCTACAGGATTTAAATGGGAAAGAACTATAGAGATTGAAGAAATAAAGACCATAAGAGATACTGCATGGGAAGATAATGTTCCATCTGATGCAAAGATTATTTCCAGTAAAAAAGAGGTTCATCATCATGATAAGGTAAAAATCGGCACAGAAACAAAAACTCGTATTGTAAAAGAGAAGGTTAAGACAGGCACTGAAAAGATCAAGGTAGGAGTTAAGGACCTCGGGAATGGATATTTTGAAGATATCTATGAAGAGCGTCCTGTCTATGAGGAGGTTGAAAGAGAAGAAACCTATGAGGAACCGGTTTATGAAGATAAGCCTGTATATAAGAAAAAAATAACCTATACTGTAGATCGCTGGACTGTTGCTAGAGTCGTGAGTAAAACAGGACAGGATCAGAAACCTTTCTGGCCTGATGTCAAATTAAAATCTAAAGAAAGAAAAGGTAAGAGAACAGAAAAATATCAAGTTCTTTTTACAGATCCCAAGGGTAAGGCTCTTACATATACTGCTAAAAATGAAACAGAATGGTTTTCCTTTGAGCAGGGGAAAGCTTATGAGGCTACTGTAACTATGGGTAAGATTACGGAGATTAAAAAGTAATAGACGTGAAACGTGTAGGGATAGAACATTGTTCTGCAAATTATTGATTATATTACTATAGGAGAAACCTCACGGCGAAAGCAAGGGAAATAATTCAGTTATGCCAGTTTATCTTTTTGGGTAATTTGTTTTTTCAATATTGCTTAATAGCAATATATTTAGTAAAATAGAGATAATTCTATATTATAATATTTGGGAGTTTATTTTTTATACTATTATGAAAAAAAAGTTTATCCCTTTATTTTTTCTCTGTATTATACTTATTATAGGGTGTAAAGCTCACAATGTAGATAACAATTCTTTTTATTCTCCCGGGGAGACAAAAAAAGAATTGTTTATAATGACTTCCTTTTATCCTGTTTATATAACAACACTTAATATTACAAAAGATGTTCCCGGCGTAAAGGTGATCAATCTTACTCCACCTGTTACGGGATGTCTGCATAATTATTCCCTTACCTCAAATAATATGAAAGATTTAGCTTTAGCAGATATTTTTGTTATAAATGGTGCAGGTATGGAGTCCTTTTTAGATAAGGTGATAAAAGAGAATTCAGATTTAAAGATAGTAGAAGCCAGTAAAGATATTGAGTTAATCAGAGGAACCCATGAAGAATACAATCCTCACGTATGGACATCTGTTTCTAATCTCATAAAACAGGTAGAGAATATTCAGAAAGATCTGAGTAAGTATGACCCTGCTCATAGTGAGCTTTATAAGGAAAATGCCCTGTATTATATAGAGAGACTATATAAATTAAAAACAGATATAAAGGAAGGTTTAAAGGATATAAAAAACCGTAATATTATTACTTTTCATGAAGCCTTTCCTTATTTTGCAAAAGAATTTGATTTAAATATTGTTGCAGTAATACAAAGAGAACCAGGAACAGAACCGAATGCCAGAGAACTTACGGAAACTATTAATCTGATAAAAGGTAAGAAAGTAAAAGCTTTATTTATCGAACCCCAGTATCCGAAAAACTCTGCTGATGTTATTTCCAGGGAAACAGGATTAAAGTTATATAATCTTGACCCTGTTGTTACAGGTCCTATAGAATTAGATGCCTATATTAAGATTATGAATAGAAATCTCTTGGTTTTACAGGAAGCGTTGAGGTGAAGAGTGAAGAGTGAAGAGTAATATGTAATATACATATTACACATCATCCGTCACGCCCCCCTATGACTGAAATAAGGGAACCCAAAAAAGCATGCGGTAATTGCTGTACAAAACTTGAACATATAAATGTGACTCTGGGAGTGGATAGTATTTTAGAAGATATTAACCTTCATGTTCACTGCGGAGAGTTTACTGCATTGATTGGGCCTAACGGAGCAGGGAAATCTACTCTTCTTAAAGTTATTCTCGGTGAGGTTCCTTACAGTGGTAAATTATATTTTATGGATTCTTTAAAAAATAGGCCTGATAGCCCCATTATAGGTTATGTTCCTCAAAAATTGGATTTTGATCGCTCATCACCTGTATCTATTTTGGATATTTTTGCTTCTGCCCTTTCCCTTCGTCCTGTCTGGACAGGGTACCAGAAATCCATAAAGGAACAGGCAAAAGCTATACTCAGTGCAGTAGAAGGAGAACATTTATTATATAGAAAGGTGGGGCACCTTTCAGGTGGTGAACTTCAGAGAGTTCTTCTTGCATTGGCCCTTTCTCCTCCTCCGGATCTTCTTTTACTCGATGAACCTGTATCAGGTATGGATGTTACAGGAATTGAGCTTTTTTATAAGCTTCTTCATAATTTTAGAAAAAAATATGATATGTCTACTATTCTTGTTTCCCATAATATTGCAAAAGTCTCTCAGTATGTAGATCGAATTATATTTTTAAATAATCGAAGAGTGATCTGTGACGGTCCACCTGAAAAGGTCCTTACTAATAGTAAGCTCTGGGAGACTTTTAAGATTGATATATCCCAGAAAACAGCTATATCAGAGGAATAAGTTATGGAGTTATGGTATTGGTTTTTAGAGCTTCTACCCTTTTCCTGGGTGGAGTTCGATTTTATGAAGAATGCCCTTCTGTCAGTAATACTGGTTTCTTTTTTATTCGGACATCTGGGTGCTATGGTTATAAATCGTCAGATGGCTTTTTTTTCTGATGCCATAGGCCACGCTGCTTTAACAGGGATTGCTATAGGAGTTCTTCTGGGGTTCAGTGAACCTTTATGGGTTATGATTATTTTTGCTATTATCCTTTCTTTTGGCATCTCTTATCTTCGAAGAATCAGTCTTGCTTCTGCAGATACTATTATCGGACTTTTTATGTCTTTTGCACTGGCTTTAGGAGTAGTTCTTTTATCCAGAGGTGGAAACTTTAATAAATATTCGAAATATCTCATTGGAGATATACTCAGTATAACCTCTCAAGAAATAGGATGGATTATTCTGGTAATTCTTCTGGTAATACTCTTCTGGATTTTCCATTTTAATAAACTGTTTCTTCTGAGTTTAAATCCTTCTGTTGCAAAGAGCCGTAAGGTAAATATCTGGTCTCTGGATTTTATCTTTTCCGCCCTTGTAGCAGTAGTTGTAACTATGAGTATTCAGTGGATAGGTTTACTGGTTATTAATTCCCTTCTTATTCTACCTCCTTCTGCAGCCAGGAATATAGCAAAAAATACCTTTCAATATATATGGATTTCTGTAATTATAAGTTTAATTTCAGGAATAACAGGCCTTATGACTTCTTTTTACATGGGAACTGCCACAGGAGCCACAATTGTTCTTTTTGCTATGGCTTTCTTTTTAGTGTCACTTACATTTAAATCGAAGGTTTAGAGGTCTGTGTATATAAGTGTAAAGACAGGTGTCTTCAGAATAGAATTTGTGCCATAAAAGAGATCTTTTCCACTAAAGAAATTACCATTTTTATTCCGGGATTTTCTTATTCCAGGGGCGTAGCATTAGACACATCAGGAAAAGTTTATGTGGCTGATGAAAGCAATCATCGCATAGTAAGGTTTGACCCTGGAGAAGATACTCCCACCTTTATTTCCCGGGGTTCTTTGGGGCCTGGTCCGGAACAATTTAAATGTCCCTGGAGCCTGGCCGTAGATGTAGCCGGTAATGTGTATGTAGCTGATATCCTGTCGATCCCTTTCACTTTTCACTTTTCACTTCCTCCAGGGGTATATCGAGTACCGGGTAATCCTTTATATTTTTATAATCAAAGTGCCACCACTCTGTAGGGAGTGGAAGAAATCCTTCAGAAACCATATAATCTTCAAGAAGTTTACGGTTTTTTATCACTTCTTTCGGAAGTTTATTATAATTCCTGCCGGCTTTTTCCGTGAAATCATCGAATTCTGTAGGCATGGGAAGTTCTTTTCCTTTTGAATCTACAAGGGTTACATCTACTGCGGCACCTCTGTTATGGTTGGAACCGACTTTGGGGTCTGCCACATAACGGAGATCTGGCACTAATTCCCAGAATTTATATTGAACCGAAAGAGGCCGGTAAGCATCCCATATCTTGAGGCCGAGACCGATTTTTTTGAGTTTCTTCTGGACTTTTAAAAGTTTTTTCGCCACTTCCGGCCGGAGATATGCTATGTTTACAGAATAGACTTTTTTGCCTGTGAAATTATCCTCTGTGGCATATCTGAGATCAATTATTATAGTGGGATCGGCTTTACCTATATCTACAAGTTTTACT
>JAKJGF010000079.1 GCA_022704525.1 Bacillota bacterium
TTGTAACAGGATCATAGATTTTGCGTAAGAGCCCGGACAGGGACAGACTTGTGAGATGGATACTAACTTGCCTGTTGCGGTACCAAGTATGAAGGAGAAGCCTTAATGAATAAAATAATATTTTTTGTATTATTCTTATTAATAATAAATCTATATGGAATAGACATGGTCAGTGGTGAGGAAATTTCAGGTGAAATTATGAGAGTAGAAGTAAATATCCCTACTCTTACACTGACTATATTTAAAAATGATGAGATAATAAAAAAATATATGATAGCTGCCGGAAGTCCAAAAACTCCCACACCTTTAGGTGAATATTATATTGTAAGTAAAGAAACCGATCCTACCTGGTATCCTCCACCTAAACCTGTAAAAAAGGTGGATGATAAAGGACAGGAATATGTAGAAATGGAACAGGAAGATCCTGTGCCTCCCGGACCGGATAATCCTCTGGGCAGGTACTGGTTAGGACTTGATCGGAATGATCTGGGTATTCATAGTACAAACAATCCCTCTTCTATAGGCTATTCTGTCTCTCATGGCTGTATCAGAATGAGGCCGGAGAATGCGAGAGAAGTATTTGATATTCTTCAGGTAGGGACCAGAGTAGATATAGTTTATAAATCTGTTGATATAATAGTTGAACCTTATGGAAGTGAATTATTCGTAGCATCCTATCCCGATATATATTCTCTGGGTAAAGAAAGTTTTCCCGAGATAAAATTAAATCTTGAGCAAACAGGTATACCTTATGATGAGGGACTTCTAAGAAAAGTTCTTCAGGAATCAAAAGGGAAATTTATTATGGTTTCAAAACCTTTTCAGGTACTTCTGAATGGTGAAATGGTTCCCGTAAAAGCGTTATATCCCGTGGACAATATAATAGAAGGTAAAAAAGAATTCTATATTTCCCAGGGAGACTGGAATAAAGTATCATCTCATGTTATCACCTGGGATAAAGAAAGAAAACAGTCACTTATAAATGAGAAACCTGTAAGCTTTATAGTATATGATGGAAGATATTATGTAAGTACCAGTGAACTGGCTAGAATGGTAGATATGGAATTTTTTGTAGATATTCAGAGACGAAGATTGATTTTTTATTCGGTTATGATGTTTTTAAATGGTATACATCTTGGCAGGGAAGGTATATTAATCAATGAAAAACCTTATATATCGCTTAATACTTTATCAGATGCTCTGGGCATAAAGTTTTCCTGGAATAATAAAACCAGGGAAGCTTTTGTACCTGGTTTGTCATTTAAATGTGTAATTCAATCTAATAAGGCCTTTCTATCGGTAGACAAATTGGTGGAAAATTTTTCGTTTCAAATGAAAAAAGAAGGTAAAAGGATTGTAAATCTATTCTATCCGGTTATCACTCTTAATAGTATATCTCTTGAGAAAAAAGCTTTTTTATATCATGGCGAATTATATATCTCTCTGAGAGAGTGTAGTAATATAACAGGTCTCAGGTTCGAATGGAGACCAAAAGATGAAATTGCAGTTATAGGGGGTAAACATTTAAAAGGCAAAAAATTTGGTGACTTTGCTTATTTACCTCTTTCTTCATTATATAAGATTGCTTTTGTCGATGTTAGTCATTCTCAGTCCGGATTTATAGATATTAGCCTGACAAAAATAATTATAAATGAAAGGTTTTATTCAATAGAAGGTTATAGAGATGGTATTACAGATGAAATAATGCTGAAACTGGATGATTGTTTGAAATTAGCCAGGATAGATTATGATGGAAATAATAATAGTTATTTTTTAAATGGTGAGAAATTGGATATAAAGCAAAGAATAGACGGTCCTTATGTATCACTTAAAAGTTTAGATAATTTATCCTGTGTTGATATAGACTACAACCGCTCTGAATATGTTGTCAGGATATTTATTAACTAAAAGTAAAAGTTATAAAAAAAATTTAAAACCTCTTTACATTTTTTTTAATGTCGTGATATATAAGTTAAGAAAATAAATTTTATGTATATAAAGGGCGGTAAAAGGGTTTTGAAATAAAATGGAGGTGTAAAATAATGTTAGTTAATGATCAGCACAGAGTCTGGGGCGGAGGCGGAATCTATAATACTGCACAGGGTGGAAGAGTATTTTCCAAGGGATTTACATCAGGTATGAATACATATGCAGGAGCAAGCGCTGCTGCCACCGGAACGGGTAATATGACACCCTATGGTGGTTCCATAGCATCGAACCCTGGAATAATGAGTGATGCAGATATTGCAAGAATGAAAGCTAATGTGGCAAGAAATGCTGCAGATATAGATAAAAGGGCCAAAACATCACGTATGGGAAGTCTTATTGGAAAAGTACTGGGGTTTGCAGCAGGAATTGGAGCAGTTGCTGCAGTAGTAGGAACAGGTGGCCTGGCAGCAGTTCCACTGACAGGATTGTTAATGGCTGGCGGGATAGGCGCCGGTATGGGTAGTGGAATTGGGTATTTGCTGGGCGGTGGTGGCCATAAAAATTATTCAATTTTTAAGTAATTACGTGAGAAAGTTTTAGAGTGTATTTGCTGGCAGAAGATAATATAAATGCTGGTAATATATAGTGTTTCAGGTATAATTATATTTTAACATAAGCTATGGTTTAATAACACACTAGCGAAGAAAATTTATAGAAACGATGGTATCCATCGTTTTTTTATTTTATGAATCTTCATTTTTATATAATGTAGTTTTTAACGGATCACCTGTTACCTGCGCTAAAATTATATCTAGAGATTTATGGATACTTTGCTCAAAGGATAAATTATTAGGGAAAAAGTTAAAGTATCCTTCTCTCCAGCTTAAAATTCTTTTTATAACATCTTCTCCTTTTCCCCATTTGTCTTCTGCGTGTACTGCTTTTCCCTGTATAAAAAAAATAGAAACTTCTTCACTGGCAAGAAAAAAGCTAATTTTACCAGTCTGTTTCAGATTTATCATCAGTTGAAATATATAATAAGGTGATATACATGTAATATCACCTGCCAGACTGATTCCTGTTATATTCCCTGGAAGTCTATAAGTTAGATTCAGACATTCTTTTAATGCTTCAGAAAATTCTTCTCTTTCAAAATATAGATTAATAAGTTGTTTTCTTATTTCAATATTTCGGGGATCCTTCTTGAGTTTATCAATACAGTCAGCTATTTGTTTCTCTTCATCAAATATTTGAGTAATTGAGCCTTTGGGAGGTTTTTTTACAGCGTCTTTTAAATAAGCTTCATATTCGGGTGTCTTTTGAGGAGTTGTTCTGTGGCCAAATTTTTCGGCAAATTCTGTAACTGAAAATGTCTGCAGGTCATCATCTGTTATAAAGGAATTTTCCAGAAGGTTCTTCTCAGAAGTATCTTTATTTTGTTTTTGTATTATATATTCTGCATAGTTTTTAGGTGTTAAATCATCCGTTAAATCTTCTATTTCTACGGTATCTTTTTCAGAATGTTCCTTAAAATAAACCCATTTAACTCCTTCTTTTTCTTTCCATTTATCTTTACAAATCTTTATATCTTCATCCTCTGATTGATCCTTAAAAAAAAGCCCTTTTATTTTTTGTGTGATGCTGCTAGCTTTCTTCGACAATTTTATTACTTCCCCCGGACTATACCTGCAGTAGCAGGTTATTTAATTATTTTAGATTGGAATTCTTTTTTAATTTTTTGTCAATTTGTTTATTGTTTCTTCAATAGCTTGTACTATCCAGGGTTGAACTTCCAGTTTTAAGGCTTTTTCCAGATGGGGTAGTGCCTTATTATCTCCAAGATTTCCAAGAGATTTTATCACATAGTAACGGACACTATCATCAGGGTCATTAATAGTTTTTATTAAATAATCTACTGCTCTCAGATCTCCCAGTTCTCCAAGTGACCAGGCAGCCTCACTTCGAATTTCTACAGAAGGAGAAGATAGATCTTTTATTAGTTGATTGAAAATCTCTTCTGTGGCTTTAACTGGAGATAAAATAATAATAGATAGTAGTAGTAACAGTAGAAAGCTTTTTCTTTTTATTATAAATAACAAAGGCAATTTCCTCCTTTGAGAATAACAAAAAATAACCTGTATATAATGACCATATTTTACTATATGTTCTCAATTATGTCAAGTTTTAATAACCTGTATTTTAAATATAATTTATTTTAATTTATGTGCATAGGAATTTTCATTTTTAAAGCTATCAGCAGTCAGCAATCAGCTAAGTACCGCAACAGGCAAGTTAGTATCCATCTCGCAAGCCTGCCCCTGTCCGGGCTCTTACGCAAAATCTATGATCCTGTTACAATGAAATCTATTATTACAGAATATACAGTTTTGTATTTATTTAAGTTATAACTTTCTCCTTTAAGGGCATATCTTTTGCTCCAGAGCCCGGACAGGGACAGGTATATATGTTTTTTGGATACTTTTTTACCTGTTGCGGTACCAAGGAATAAAAGCTGATAGCTAATAATAATTCTTATTTTTTACGAAATCAAAATTTTTAAAACTGCTATATAAAAGGACTATTTTGAAATTTGGAGAAATAATATTTTGATAATATTCTATCAAATCGTGTTCCAGTGAATTGTGAAAAGAAGTTTTTTATCTCACTTCTCACGATTTTAAATTCTAACTTAAAAATTTGGAGGTCTTATGAAAAAAAAAGATAGGTTATTTCTTACAGATGCACAACTAAAAGCTGAATTAGAAAGATGCGAATACTGTGAGGAGAAGCCATGTAAAACAGCTTGTCCTGCCAACTGTTCTCCTACTGATTTTATTATGGCTGCAAGGATGGGAAATTTATTTGATATTAAAAGGGCTGCAGCTGAAATACTGATTAACAATCCTCTTGGTGGTGTATGTGGACTGGTATGTCCTGATAGACATTGTAAAAGCGGATGTGTTCATGCAGGTCTTCATACTCCCATTAATATTCCGGCTATTCAGGCTACTATTATTCAGAAAGCAAAATCTTTAGGCGTTATGCCTGAGTTGGAACCTGTAAGCCCTGAGGGTAAGAAAATTGCCATAATTGGTTCCGGCCCGGCAGGTCTTGGTGCTGCTGCATTTCTTGCCCGTAAAGGCTATAAAATTGATATATTTGAAAAAGAGGATAAACCCGGAGGTGCCTGCAGATGGATTCCATCTTATCGTCTTCCAGAAGATGTTCTTAAAAGTGATATTGACTTTATACTTTCCCTGGGGGATATTCACCTTCAATTGAATGCCAGACTTGATGATTATAATAAATTATTGGGATATGATGCTATTCTTGTAACTACAGGTCTTCCTATTCCCCTTAGCCCTGGTATCCCTGGAGAAGAGAAGGCAATTATGGGAACAGATTATTTGAATTCTCCTGCCTCCTATAATCTTAAAGGTCATGTTGTTGTAATCGGTGGAGGTGCCACTGCTACTGACTGTGCTGTAAGTGCAAAAGTATTTGGAGCCTCTACTGTAGAGATGTTTACCCTTGAAAAAATAGGTGAAATGCCTCTTGACCCTAAAGAAATGGAGGAACTTTTAAAATATGGTATAGAAATTAATGGTCGTATAAAGATCACGGCTATAAGAGGTAATGGTAAGATCTCAGGTATCAATACTATAAAGGTAACCCTCCCACAGGATGTAAAATTTAATCTCAGAGATATTAAAGAAGTTCCTGGAACCGAACAGAAAAGAGACGGTATAGATCATGTTATAATAGCTATTGGTAATAGAGCAGACCTGCATCGTTCTGAGAAAGAACATGTATTTTTTGCAGGTGATTGTGATTGTGGGCCAACTACTGTGGTCGAAGCAGTAGCTGCAGGTAAAAATGCGGCTTTTGAAATCGATGCTTTCCTCTCAGGTAAAGAAAAACCAACTTTTGAGAAAAAGACTAAAAGTATAAAGGCAATTTCCGGTTATAATTGGACTCCTGTATCACTTGAAACAGACTTTTTTGGTAGAAAAATTCGATCTCCTTTTCTTCTGTCTGCTGCTCCCCCTTCCGATGGTTATGAACAGATGAAAAAAGCTTATGAAGCAGGATGGGCAGGAGGGATTATGAAGACAGCTTTTGATGGAGTGCCAATTCATATTCCCGGTGAATATATGCACGTTTTTGATACATACACCTATGGTAATTGTGATAATGTATCAGGTCATTCTCTTACCAGGGTATGTGAAGAGGTGAAGCGTCTTGTCCGTGAATTTCCTGATAGACTTACTATTGCATCTACAGGTGGACCTGTAACAGGCAATGATGAAGCAGATAAAAAGGGCTGGCAGAGTAATACGAAGAAACTTGAAGCAGCAGGTGTTATGGCTATAGAATACAGCCTGTCCTGCCCTCAGGGAGGAGATGGCACAGAAGGTGATATAGTTTCACAGAATCCTGCTCTTACTGCTAAAATAATAGACTGGGTTATGGAGATAAGTGATCCTGAAATACCAAAACTTTTTAAACTTACCGGTGCAGTCACATCTATTGCTGTTATAGTAAAGGCTATAAAACAGGTTTTTGAGAAATATCCCAATAAAAAAGCAGGTATAACCCTTGCAAATACCTTTCCTACATTAAATTTCAGAAAAGGGGAAAAGAAAGAATGGGAAGAAGGTATTATAGTTGGTATGAGTGGGTATGGAGTAACACCTATAAGTAATTTAAATCTTGCAAATGTCTGTAATATGGGAGTTACCATATCAGGTAACGGTGGCCCTATGAATTATAAGGCAGCTGCAGATTTCCTGGCCCTTGGCGTCAAAACAGTTCAGTTCTGTACCATAGTTACAAAACATGGTTATGGTATTATTGATGAACTCTGTCAGGGCCTCAGTCATTTAATGGCAGAAAGAAACATAAAGTCTATCCAGGAACTTATAGGAATTGCCACTCCTCAGCCTGTTACAGATTTTATGTCTCTATCTCCTGTTAAAAAGATTTCCACAGTAGATAAAGACCTCTGTGTAAGCTGTGGAAACTGTACCCGCTGTCCCTATCTTGCCATCAGTCTGGATGAAGAAAAACATCCAAAGACTGATCCTGAGAAGTGTATTGGTTGCAGTATCTGTGTTCAGAAGTGTTTTGCCGGTGCTCTTTCTATGAGAGAGCGTACATCTGAAGAAACTGCGGCATTGAAGGAAGATTGATTCAGGTGAAAAGTGAGAAGTGAAGAATGAGGAGTGAAGAGAAGTGAAAAGTGAGAAGTGAAAAGTGAAAAAAAGGGTATATGTACTTTAAGTAGTATTACATTATCCTTTCACGTTTCACGTTTCACGTCTCACTTCTCACTCTTCACGGAGGTGGGAAAATGCTTTCAGGCGTAATACTTTCAGCAGGAGAAGGTAAAAGAATGGGTGGTTTTCCCAAGGCCCTTCTAAAAATTGAAGGTAGAACTTTTCTTGAAATTATATGTGAAAATTTATTTCTTGCTGATATTAAACACGTTTATGTAGTTTTAGGATATTATGCCGATATGATAAAAGAATATTTACCTCTGAAAAAAGAAAGAATACTTATTAATCCTGATCCGAAAAGAGGCCAACTTTCATCTCTTCAACTGGCTATCACAAGTATACCTTCAGAAGTGAAAGCTATTATGGTAACTCTCGTAGATTTACCACTTGTAAAATTATCTACTTATGTTAAACTTGTAAAAGAAGGATTTAAAAAAATAGATTTAATACATTTACCTGTTTATAAATGTAGAAGAGGCCATCCTGTAATATTTCCCCGGAGATTTTTTCAATCCCTTCTGGATACCCCTTATGAAGAAGGAGCACGTTCTGTAGTCCGTGCTAATACAGGAGAAGTGATGACCTGGAACGTAGATGATCCGGGAATATTTATGGATTTTGATACGGTAGAAGAGTATGAAAAGAGGTAAAGATTCTGTGGCAGTAGAATATTTTAATCATATGTGGAGTGTAATCAGATCTTTTTGGGGAATAAAAAAGTGAGAAGTGAAAAGACGTGAGATATGAGAATTAAAGTTACGCATCACGCATCACCTCTCACCACTTAATAAGGAGGTATTTTATGAGTGTTGTAGGAAAAAGTGTGGAAAGAAAAGATGCTCTGGATAAAGTGCTGGGTCTGGCACAGTATGTTGATGACATGCATTTTGACAATATGTTAATTGCAAAAGGTGTATATAGTAAAGAAACTTATGGAAAAATAATATCTATTGATATTTCGAAAGCAGAGCGTGTGAAAGGTGTTGTTAAAATTGTTACATCAAAAGATATACCTGGAGAAAATCTTGTTCCCATTGTGAGAAAAGACATGCCCTTTCTGGCAGAGGATGTGGTAAGATATTATGGTGAACCTGTAGCCTATGTTGCGGCAGAAACGATTGAGGCGGCAGAAGAAGCAGTAAAACTTGTCCATATTCAATATAAACCACTGGAAACTGTTTTATCCATAGAAGAGAGTATAAAAGAGAAGGCTCCTAAGATTCACCCTCACGGAAATATTCATAAATCCTATAAAATACGAAAAGGAGATGTGGCAAGAGGTTTTTCTGAAGCTGATATTATTATAGAAAATGAATACAGAACACCTCATCAGGAACATTCTTATCTGGAAACCAATGGTATGCTTGCAGTTCCGGCCTATGAAGGTGGAATAACAGTCTATGGTTCTATGCAGTGTCCTTTTTATGTTCAGGAGGGAGTGGCAAATATTTTGAATATCCCCCTGAATAAGGTAAGAATAGTTCAGACTGTTACAGGAGGAGGTTTTGGAGGTAAGGAAGATATACCTTCACTCTATGCCGGGAATGCTGCTCTTTTAGCTTATCTTACAGGTAGACCGGTAAAACTGGTTCTTACAAGAGAAGAAGATTTTTTTACTTCTTCTAAACGCCATCCCAGTCTTATAAAATATAAAACAGGAGCCAGAAAAGATGGCACTCTGACGGCAATAGAAGTAACCTATTACCTGGACGGCGGAGCCTATTCTACCTTGAGCCCTATTGTTATGTGGAGAGGCCTCATTCATGCTACCGGTCCTTACAGGTGTGAGAATGTCAGGGTTGATTCCCATGTAGTGGCAACAAACAGGGTTCACTGCGGAGCTTTTAGAGGTTTTGGACAACCACAGGTGATTTTTGCCCATGAAAGTCAGATGGATATTCTGGCAGACAAACTTCAAATTGATCCTGCAGAGATAAGAAGAATTAATGCTGTAAACGTGGGAGATGAAACATCTACGGGACAGAAACTGGAAACAAGTGTAGGACTTCTGGAAACCATAGAAAAATCAGTAGACAAATCTGAATGGCAGCAAAAGAGATCTATATATGAACAGGATAAAGGTGATAAAAGGAGAGGAATTGGAGTTTCCTCTTGTTTTTACGGAGTTTCTCTGGGAGCAGGAGGAAGAAAGTACGAAAGATCAGGAGCCTATGTGGAAATAAACAGAGATAGTTCAGTAAATGTTGCAGTGGGAACTACGGAAATGGGACAGGGTATGAGAACAGTTCTTTCTCAGATTACTGCAGATGCCCTTGGTGTAAAATATGAAGATATATATATAGTTCCTGTAGATAGTACGAGAGTTCCTGATAGTGGACCCACTGTGGCTTCCAGAGCTACTGTGATGTCTGGAAATGCTATAAGAGATGCCTGTAGACAGTTGAAAGAAAGACTTGGAAAAGTGGCAGAAGAGATGCTTAAAATACCCCGGGAGGTTCTGGTATGGGATAATGATGAGGTATATTTTAAACAGAATCCTTCTGTTAAATTAACATTTAAATCAGTTATAGAAGAAGCATATAAAAGAGATGTTCATCTTGCAACACAGGGATGGTTTGTTGCACCATATACAACCTTTGATGAAGAAACAGGTCAGGGCTGGTGTTATTTTACTTATGTCTATTCGACAAATGTTGCAGAAGTAGAAGTGGATATGACTACAGGGATAGTGACAGTTTTAAAGGTAACAGCTGCTCATGATCTTGGCAAAGCTATAAATCCTGCCCTGGTGGAAGGACAGATTCAGGGAGGAGTAGTACAGGGAATAGGCTATGCTTTAATAGAAAATCTGCTGTATGATAAATCCGGAAAAATGATAAACCCCAATTTTTCGACCTATATTATTCCCACATCTGTTGATACTGCCGTAATAGATCCAATTATAGTTGAACATATCTATCCAGATGGACCCTATGGAGCAAAAGGATTTGGAGAACTTCCTATTATAGGTGTTGCACCTGCTATAGTAAATGCAGTGTTTCATGCTACAGGAGTGAGGATGAAAGAATTACCGGTTACACCGGAGAGATTATTTTCAGTGATAGGTGAGAAGAAGTGAAGAGTGAAAAATGATCACGGATTAAGCAGACTACACAGATTATTAGGAAGATGAAAATCCGTGAAATTCTTTAATTCGTGTCTTCAGTGATCAGAAAGGAGTATATATGTCAGACCTGATAAATCTTAATTTTACTGTGAATGGTGAGAAAAAACATATTAAATTAGATCCTTCCATGACTTTACTGGAAATATTGAGAAATATTCTCAAACTTACAGGGACAAAAGAAGGTTGTGGAAAAGGTGAATGTGGTAGCTGTACAGTACTACTCAATGGAAAAGCTGTAAATGCATGTCTGGTTATTGCCTCTCAACTTGAAGAAGCGGAAATCATAACTATAGAAGGTCTTGGTAAAGGCGAAGAGATACATCCAATACAGAAAGCCTTTATAGAAGAAGGAGCAGTACAGTGCGGTTTTTGTATACCGGGAATGATTATGTCTGCAAAAGCTCTTCTGGATGAAAATCCCCATCCTTCGGAAGAAGAGATAAAATGGGGAATTTCCGGTAATCTTTGTCGCTGTACCGGATATTCAAAAATAGTTTCTGCTATAGAGAAAGCAGCAAAAGAGAGGTAATAAGGAGGAGGATGAGAGTGAGAAGATTTTCTGTGATAAGAATTAGAAGTTTGGAGCATTTATTTGATCTGGCAGAAAAAGGAATGACCAATCCTTATTTTCTAGCAGGAGGAACTGATCTGTTGATAAAGATTAAAGATGATTTATTAATTCCTCCCTTTACTGTTCTGGATATAAGTGGCTTACAAGAATTAAGGAGCATACATTTTGAACAGGATTATGTTCGTATCGGTTCTCTTGTTACTCATGGAGAGATAGAAAAACATCCTGAACTGAGATTGCTTTTTCCTTCATTAACAGATGCCTGTCATGGTGTGGGTTCCCCTCAGATCAGAAATCGTGCCACCATAGGAGGTAATATAGGTAATGCTTCTCCTGCCGCTGATTCAATACCGCCTTTATATGTTTATGGTGCAGAATTACACCTTGTAAATAGTAAGGGAGAGAGATGGGTTAAAATAGAAGATTTCTTTACAGGACCGGGTAAGACCATTCGTAATCCTGTGGAAATAATAAAGGAAATCAGAATACCAGCGGAAAAGAGAGACTATGGCACTTATCTGCGTCTTGGTCAGAGAAAGGCTCTCGCTATATCAAAGATTTCTCTTGCTTTAGCCGGTAAAAAGAAAAACGGTTCTATGGAAGATGTAAAAATAGCTCTTGGAGCTGTTGGACCGACTGTAATAATGGCAGTAGAAACATCTCTCTATCTCAGAGGAAAAGAACTTTCTTCAGAAGTTATAAAAGAAGCGGGAAATATAATAGAAAAAGAGGCAGAACCCATTACTGATCTCAGATCTTCTAAAGAGTATAGAAAAAAGATGTGTTCTACCCTTTTAGTTAAAGCTTTAACGAACTGGAAGCAGGTTGCGTGAGGCGTGAGAGGTGAGACGTGAGAGGTGATGCGTGATGGGTGATGAATATTTAACTCATTACTTTTCACTTTTCACCTTTCACTCATTTAGCAATTCATTAATAGTTTCTATCAGTTTATTTATATCAAAAGGTTTATGGAGGAGCTTTATATTTCTTTTCTGTACGAAAGAGAGGATACTTTCATCAGTGGTGTCTCCTGTAATATAAATTAGTTTTTTTGCAAGTTCAGCTTTATGTTCAAGTAAGTCTTCATAGAGTTTTTCACCACTCAAATCAGGCATTCTATAATCTGAAATAATCAGATCAAAATCTATCCCTTTTATCATCTCCAATGCTTTATGGCCATCTAAAGAACTCTCTACGTTAAATCCGTATTTTTTGAGTGATGAAATTAATATTTCAGCTATTAATTCTTCATCATCTACTATGAGGATATTAGCTTTGGATCTACATGTCGTTGTTTCAGGAGAATCTTCTGTTTTTTCTTCCTTCTGGGATGTAAAGAAAGGTATTATAGACGCCACAGGTAATTCTATTATAAAACTGGTGCCTTCTCCGGGCTGACTCTGAACATTTATATTACCATTATGATCTTTGATGATTCCATAGGAAATACTTAATCCGAGCCCCGTTCCTTTACCAATCTCTTTTGTTGTATAGAAGGGATCAAAGATTTTTGGAATATCTTCAGGATTAATTCCGCATCCATCATCTGCAAATACAGTTCTGATTTTGTCCTGGGCCTGCATAATCTTTATTGTTATTTTTCCCTGATTTTTGACACTTAATATAGCATCAATAGTATTATTAATAAGGTTAAAAAAGACCTGTTGAATTTGGTTTCCATCAACATATACACAGGGTAAATTGTTTTGAAATTCTCTGTAAATTGATATATTTTTTCTCTGTAAGTCATAACTTCTTAATTCAAGAGTTTTTTCCATTAAATCTATAAGGTCTATATATCGCTTCTCTGACTTATGGCTTCTTGCGAAGACAGAGAGATTATATATAATTTTTTTTGCTCTGTTAACCTGCTCATATATTTTAGTAAGCTGGTTTCTAATTTCACCTGTGTACAAAGGATTATTTAAGAGTATATGACAGTAACCCATAATAATGGTCAGAGGATTATTAACTTCGTGAGTAATGCCTGCAGCCAGAGTTCCAATAGCCGCCATTTTTGTTGAATGTAATAATTGTTCTTCCAGATGTTTTCTTTTTGTGATATCTGTTACAATATGGACAAGTCCCTC
Source organism: Bacillota bacterium (assembly GCA_022704525.1). GTDB lineage: Bacteria > Vulcanimicrobiota > SpSt-956 > SpSt-956 > JAKJGF01 > JAKJGF01. Next base: position 12,997 of record JAKJGF010000079.1, read on the forward strand.
AAGTTCTTCTCTTTCATTGAAAATTGGAGAAACTGAGAAAGTAAATGTTCCATCTAATTTTTTACTGTTAATCTCTTTTTGAACGGTTTTTTGAGTCTTTAAAACCTCATGGCAGGGACATTCATTTCTTGAGAGATTTTCATCCATAAATAAAGAACAGCAATCTTTTCCCTCCAGTTCTGATGGAGTGGCATTTAATTTTTTTGCTGCCGCTTTATTAACTCTGATTATTTTATCTTCTCTATCATGGATTGAAACCAGATCTTCTATTGAATTAAAGGTTTTTTCCCACAGATTTCTGGATTTTTCTAATTCCTCCGTTCTTAGAATTACCCTTTTTTCTAAATCAACACTTGCCTTTTCCAGTTCATCTACCAGTTTTTTTAACTCAGTTATATCCTGAAAAACTCCCACAAACCCGATTTCTTTTCCAACCTTGTTTTTTACTGAGGAAGTAGTAAGAAGGGCTGGAAATTTTTCTTTTCCTTTCCTCATAGCTATAACCTCACCTCTCCAACTTCCTCTGAAACTTTCTTTATCATTTGTTTTATAAAGAATCTCTGCCTCTTTTCCTATGAATTCATTCCAATCATAATTAAAAGTCTCCATTCCCCTTTTATTACAGTATATTATCCTCTGGTATATATCTGTAATAAAAACACTTTCTCCTACACTGGCAAGTGCATCTGATAAAAGTGAAATTTTTGTTGTAGTTTCTTCTTCACTTTTTCTGATATTTTTCTTGAGCAGTTCTATATCTGAGGCAAGTTTAGATGTCTCCCTCAAATCTCTGGCAATTATCAGTATATCGGTTGCTGTATCTTCTGCATCAAATATTACAGTTGAAGAAAGTTGAATGGGGATTTTTTTATTGTTATAATTAAGTGTTATTAACTGGGGTTTGTCAAATTTCATGGTCTGGAAAAGTTCATCAGTAGCAAATATAATACTGACAGGTTTATCTATTAAATCTTCTTTTTTGCATTTTAGAGCATTCAAAAGAGGTTTGTTTAATAATTTTATATTACCTTCCAGACTGGTAAGTATCAGAAAATCACTTATTTTATCCAGTATATGATTACATATTAACTCAGTAATTGGAGAATTCATTTTGATTTTCCTTGTAGTTTCTAACTAAAGGCTTACTATATTTAAAATTTTTTGAATACTTTTTTACCTGGAGCGGTACTAAGTTATGAAATACACGATAAATGAAATTTCAAAAATATAGTTTCATTATAAATTAAATTCAAAAAACTTACAATAAGTTTTTGTTATTTTCATTTATTAATAGCTATTGAATAATAAGTTTTATGGGGTTATCCGGGAGTTATAGCAAATATTATTGAAAAGCTAATACTATAAAAGGGGATAATTTAGAGAAGTTCAGGACAACCAACCTGGTTGTCTTATTCACATCAGGATTTTTTATCTTCAATAGCAGTATTTATTTCATCGTTTATTCCGTTAGAGGCTTTTCTAAATTCACGTATTGCCCTGCCTATACCTCTACCCACGTCAGGGAGTTTACCGGGGCCAAAAATTATCAGGGCTATAACTAATATTATAATCCATTCTGCAGGTCCTGGCATACTTAGTAATAATAATTTGAGCATATAAAATTACCTCCAATAGCATAAACAGTAAATAGATTGCTTTCACTCCTCACTGTTTACTCCTTACTTAATAGAGAGAAATTAATATAATTATATCATATACAGATTTTATAAGCAATAGGAGTCAATTTTTTACTTTACGAAAGGAATCATTTTTAGTGTATAGAATTTAAATGCATAGAAATTTTTAGTGTCTGATTATTATAGAGTTGAGAGTTCAGGGTTAATAATTCTCAACCTTTAACCCTCAACGATTTTCGGGAGAGAGATAAAAAGATGGACTTTTTAAAAGAATTAAAATTTTTTACTGATGCTCTGGAATTAGGTGCTTCTGATTTACATGTTTCTGCCGGTGAGGTACCTATGATGAGAATACATGGGGTTCTGGAAAAGACAGAATATAGTCCTCTTAATCCTGACGAAGTGGATGAAATAATAAAACGTTTAACTACAAATTTTCAGAAAGCACAATTTTATGGAGAAGTTCCAGTAGAATTAGATTTTAGTGTTGATGTTCCCGGCCTATCAAGGTTTAGAGCCAATATATTCAGGCAAAACAAAGGGAATTCTCTTGTTATCAGAGTGATTCCCAAAAGAATACCTACTTTAGAAGAGTTACTTTTACCCGCTGTTATAAAAGATCTCGCCAAAAAAGAATCTGGACTTGTTCTTGTAACAGGCAGTAGTGGTAGTGGTAAATCTACTACTCTGGCAGCTATGATAGATTTGATAAATAAAGAGAAGGAATACCATATAGTTACTATTGAGGATCCTATAGAATTTCTATTTGAATCCAATAATTCTCTTATTAATCAAAGAGAAGTGCGACTCCATTCTCAGTCTTTCGGCACAGCTATTATGAATTCTTTACGTGAAGATGCAAATGTTTTATTTATAGGGGAAATTCGTGATAGAGATACTGCTGAGTGGACTATTAAGGCTTCTACTACAGGCCTTCTTGTTTTTGCATCACTTTATACCAGAAATGCCACAGAAACTATTGAGCATTTTATTAATTTTTTTCCTCCTGATGAGCATCAAAATGCCCGAATTCAGCTTTCGGATTTCCTTCAGGGTATAGTATCTCAAACTCTGGTTCCCCTTAAAGGCAAAAGAGGGAGGATTGTAGCAACAGAAGTAATGCTGGTGAATAATGTAATACGTAATATAATAAGAGATAATAAAATGCATATGCTCTATACTACTATTCAGGGCAGTAGAAAAGAAGGTATGTGGACTCTGGATCAAAGCCTTATGGAACTTGTAGAAAAAGGATATATAAGCCTCCCGGAAGCTTATAAGAGAGCAGTAGATAAAAGTGTATTTGAAATTTACGAAGAACGATATAAATACACTTCAAAATAATTTCTATTTTTTAGGTTGAGCTTCGTTCCAGTCCCATCGGAAGCATTGAGGTAGAAGTTCTCCCCAGAAGTAATTCCACCCGTTAGCTATTTTATGTAATATTACATAAAGAGTTGGCCTCCATTCAGGGACTAGAAACATTACCAGGGCAGCTACTAATATAATTATTATAGGCCAGGCCAGGCAACCGAAGGCTTCAAAAAATCTGCCTATTACAGGATGTTTCTGAAAGAAATGCTTCTTTTTAGCTTTTGCTGTGAGTTTTTGATCAGGAATGGGAGTATACATGTTTTAGTACCTCTCAAAGTTATAAAATTTTATTCTTTCTAATTATAATATATTTTTTGTTATTGTAAATGATAATTATAAATTTTTAATTAATTTTTCAGAAAATAGCAGGAGAGTGTACTGGAATCTTAGAATTTAAGTTATTTAGATAATTAATATTTTTGTTTAAGTATCAATTAGATTTATATAAATTAAAGTGATTATCTTTTTTATGAAAGGAGAGTAAAGTAAATGAGTGGTATGGTGTGGATAGCTCAACACAGGCTGGCAGTAGAAGTACCGGAAGGTCTGGGGGACGCTGTAATTGAAAGAATTGATAAAGATTATAAACCTCTCATATCAGATACTAAAAAGGCTTACTGGGAAAAGCTTGGACTGAAACTGGATAGGAATTTTGCTCCTATTTATTTGGACATGGAAGTCTATGAAACACTTTTCCCTGACAGAGATGTTCTTTTAGGAGGAGAAATTTTTATAAGAGATGATGGGGCATATCATTATTTGAAAATTCCTAACTGGGAAGAAGTGGAAATAGGTTGTATATCTCCTCAGGGAGCTAATATTGATGAGTACTGGAAATTTTGTGAATCTGTTTTACATATTATAAGTGAAATTACCAATAAGAAAGATCTTAAATGGGAACTGGTGACAGCAGTAAATCAGAATTTCTGGCAGGCAAGTAAAGCTATGGAGGAGGTTTCTCCTACTGAACTAGATTTTAAGGCCAGTATGGAATTGGAAAGTAGAGAAGCCCATGAATTGCTTAAAAAAATAAGAGATGTAAATAATATTTTATTAAATAAGCTTATGGATGTAGAAAACAGGGAAGATGTGCAGAAACTTGTACAGAAATTTGAGGGTATGGGACTTATTATTAAGGATTTCGTTGTTTTCTGTAAACAGCATGGACAGCAGATTTTTCGGGTTAATTCTAAATCTGCTATAGAAGAAGCTTCAGATAGAGGCTTCTGCTGTTTTCTCTGCGGTAAGGCCATTTCAGATGAACGAATAGATGAACTTATAACCTGTTCTGACTTTGGTAAGACCCTTATGGACAGAAATTATTGGATGCCAGTGAGATTAATACAGGCTTTACAGAAACTGGGCATTAAGCCCACACAATATTTTATTGACTTTGGTGATAAAGATGAGGATATAGATTTATTCCTGGTTCATAATAATCGTTTGATGATGTTTGAAATGACTGATAAGAAGTTTTCTTTAAAGCATGCTTTTCTTTTCAGCGCTAAAAATGCAACATTTGATGTAGATACAGCTATTTTAATTTCTACGGAGAAAGTTCCTGTTCTTATGCAACAACATCTTCAGCAGGTTAATCAGGATACTGATCTAAAGTTTATAGAGGGTTTTCATGGACTTGATGAGAGAATAGAGGGAATATTAATTGAAAAGCAAAGAGAAAGTATTGTAAACATAGTAGAAGATTTTGTATGTCTTACTTCTGTAAATCTTCAGGGGCTTTTACTGAAAAGTATTAATCCCAATTATAAAGATATTGAAATAGAAAAAAAGCCTGATATAGTCCATGAGGATTATGACGAAGAAGAACCAAAGAAAAAGAAAAAGAAGAAGAAGAAGAAGAAAGAGAAAGAGTCATTAGAAGAGGGAATTAAAGAAAACGCGTAAAATATCATTTTAAATGAAAGCCAATAACCACAGGTTATTGGCTATTGATTCGGCTTGTTGTTAAGAAGTGAGAAGTGAGAAGTGAAAAGATTAAATAAGTTACTATAATGTTTATGATAACCTATATTTCACCTTTCACTTTTTACCATTTTTAGGAGGCTTTCTTTATGATAAAAAGTAAAATAGAGGAAATTATAGTAAAAGCACTTGGTGAAATAGGAGTTATAGATTATCCTGTCAGGATTGACCTGACTCCTGAAGATCGTAAGGGTGATTTTACTTTTAATTGTTTCCCTCTTGCCAGAATATTGAAAAAAAATCCACAGATTATTAGTTCTGAACTTTTAACAAAACTACAAAGAGAAGAATTATTTGAAGAATTAGAATCTGTACAGGGATATTTAAATATTACAGTTAAAAGAAAAGAGCTGTTTTCTGAAGTAATTGAAGATATTCTTTCTAAAGGGTTAAATTATGGTACGAGCAGTATGTATAATGGTATGAGTGCTATGGTGGAATATTCTTCTCCAAATACTAATAAACCACAACATCTCGGCCATATAAGAAATAATGTTCTCGGAATGGCTCTTTCCAATGTTTTAGAAAATGCTGGATATACAGTAATAAGAACCAATCTTATAAATGATAGAGGTATTCATATATGTAAATCTATGCTGGCCTATAAAAAATGGGGAGAGAATAAGAAACCGGATATTAAAGGAGATCATTTTGTAGGACAGTACTATGTTCTTTTTGAAAAGAAATATGATGAAGAATACAGGGAATGGCAGGAGCTAAATCCTGACCTTAATATCAGTAAAGAAGAATTTTTTAAAATCTCCACCCTGGGACAGGAAGCTCAACGCCTTTTGCAACTCTGGGAAGAGGGAGATAAGGAAACAATGGTTTTATGGAGTAAGATGAATAAATGGGTTATAGATGGCTTTATGGAAACCTATGAAAAACTGGGTTGCAGGTTTGATAAGATATATCTGGAAAGTGATACCTATAAGTCAGGAAAGAAAATAGTTCAGGATGCTCTTTTGAAGGGATACGTCTATAAAGAAAAAGATGGTGCTATAAAGATAGATCTTTCTGAACTCGGTCATAAAGTTCTTCTTCGTTCTGATGGAACATCTGTTTATATGACACAGGATATTGGCACCACCGTCCTTAAGCATGAGGATTATAAGACAGATCTGCAGTTTTTTGTTGTTGGTGACGAACAGAATTTCCATTTTAGATTACTTTTTACTATACTTGAAATACTTGATTATAAATGGGCAAAAGGTTGTCATCATTATTCTTATGGTATGATAAATCTGCCTGAAGGAAAAATGAAATCACGGGAAGGTACTGTTGTGGATGCTGATGATCTTATAAATGAGTTACAGAAGATGGTTATATATATTATGTCTAAAAGGAATATCTCTGGAGGTATTGATGCCAAGGCATTAAAGCTCGCTGTGGGAGCAATTAAATTTATGATTCTTAAGATTAATCCCACGAGTACTATGATATTTAACCCGGGCGAGGCTATTTCTTTTGAAGGTGATACGGGACCTTATCTTAACTATGTTTATGTCAGATGTGAACATATACTGAATAAAGCAGATATCAAGAATTTTGATGGAATAGATTATTCTAAATCTGTTACTTCTGAAGAAATTGCTCTGGTAAAACATCTGGCATGTTTCCCTGGTTTATGTCTTTCTGTAGCAGCTGATTATAACTTATCTTCCATAGCCAGTTATTTATTGAGTTTAGCAAAGAAATTTCATAAATTTTATCATCTTCATGACGTGTTACATCAGGATGATTCAGCACTTAAACTCTTTAGGTTAGCTATTGTCAGGTGTGTCAGAGATACTATTAATAAAGGATTGAAGCTACTTTCCATAGATGTAGTGGAAGAGATGTAGGAAATAGCTATCAGCATTTCAGCTGTCAGCTTTTGGATAGTTTTTCATAAAATATCTTTGTAGTTATATATATAAACTGGCGCAAAATGACTATATAGATAATTACAAATGACTGCTGATAGCAAAAAAAATCTCTTGACAATTATTTCTTTGTATGATATATTCTTTTAGTTGAAAGTTGGTTAATATTTATGTATTGACATTTCAGTCTTTGCATGTTATAATGCAGAGTTGGGGTAAATAGTTGGACCTTGAAAACTAAATAGCATATACCAGCCAGATTTTTCAAAAGGAATCTGAGAAGGGTTCTCTGTCAGAGATGAATGAAAAGCAACTCTCTAATAAAGAG
>JAKJGF010000314.1 GCA_022704525.1 Bacillota bacterium
GTAAAGGTATTTAAAAAACTCCCTTCTATAAAAATCTGTTCCAGATTCTCACCGAATAGGCCTATATTAATAACCATTAAATAAGAATATCCTGCTAAATCTGTTTTTATATTATTATATTGAAATTTATTTGTTTCTGTTAGCTCAATAAATTCTTCTTTATTTATAATCTTTTTTTCAGGAGTTATTTTGATACCGGATATGGCCAGTGCTTCAAGTAAATCCTGAGTTATTAATTTCCCGATTTCTTCAGAAGAGGACTTTAATTCTTCCTTATCTGTTTCGATAAATATATTTATAGATAACTTCACATTTGTGAAGTTCTTTTCCTGACTGTATACATGGGTTTTAAATATTATTATTGAAGACAGAATAATAAAGTAAAAACAGAGTTTTCTTAACAGATTAATTCACTCCCTCGAGAAAATTTTATAATTTTCCTCATAACTTTCTATAAATAAGTGAGCAGTAAGCAGATAGAAATTGTCTGTTCACTGCTCACTATTCTCTCTAATTATTCTATAATCACATATATTTTCCCCCTGAAATTCTTATTTAATTACTTTAAAAATTTCAAAAATAATTGACTGATTACTGGTTAAAGACTATAATATTTTCAATATACTTTGGAAATTTAAAGAGTAAAGGATAAGCAAAAATTATGTTTATAAAGAAAGTTATTATTTCACTTATTATTTTGTTTCTTTATCAATTTCCCTGTTATTGTAACGATAAGGGTAACATCAGCGCTTCCAGAGAGCAGGCAAAAGTTCAATTTGATACCGGGAAACAGGACTATTACGATAAAGGTAATTATTTAAATGCCCAGGACTATTTTATGAAGGCTATTGAATACTATCCCAATGAGATTGAGTACCACAGATTTCTGATTGATTGTATGGTTGTTAAAGATAAATCACCGGAATCCTTTGATAAAATTATTAAATTTTATCAAACACAGATTGGTATTAATTTTTTACCCTGGAGTGAAAATAGATCTTCTTTATACTATGGACTAGGTCGCTGTTATTTAAAAACCAGTAAACCAGATAAACAAAAAGCTACTGAATATTTTGATAAATCACTTAAAATAAATCCTCGTAATGACTTTGCCAGGGATATACTTAAAATAGCTAAACATCAAAAATTAACTGTAAAAGTACCTAACAGGACATTATATAAGGATTATATGACATATGGTACTGGTGGTTTAATTATATTTGGCATCTTAATGTTCTTTGGACCTGTGAGAAGCTATATAAAAAGTCGTCAGCCCAAATTTACAGGATTACTATTTCTATTTAATCCCGGTGGTGAAAAGATTGAAGATCAACTACTTGAAAGATATAAAAGAGTTGATAATATAACTATCTCTGTTGGTTCAGACCTGAAGTGTGGTATTGTTATACCTACTGCACAACCTCTTCACGCTTTACTGAAAGCTGAAAAGCTGGTTTATCAATACAGGGTAAATATGATCCCTCAGGGAGGAGCAAAACTGTTTCTTATTACCAAGGAAAGGGATCAGAAGGGTAATGAAACAGGGGTTTCTTTTACAGTGCCATTTTCCGGAGGAATTCTTTATGACAGTGATGTTATAAAATTTGGAGATTATTTTTTTCAGTATATAAACTCTACGATTCCTAAAAGATCCCAGGAAGAAATTTTACTGATGATGCCCGGTCTCCATCCTACAGCAATGGTTCAGAAACCGGATGAAGAACAACAACCTCTCAGTATGTCTGACGATACATCAATGCAGTCTTTACCTGATGGTTATGATAAAGAAAAAGATTTAAAAGAAAAGATACTTGCAAGAAGAAAAGAAGATTCTGAAGAAAAAGCTGAAGATCTCGGAGTCCCTGCATTTTCAGGATCTTTTTTCTTTTCCCAGGATAAGGAAAAAGAAATAAAAGATGCTATTGCCAGAGCCAAAGCAAGAATACAACTTGCCAAGGAAAAAGTAGAGGAAAAACCTGTTGTTCAGGAAGATGAAGAAGAAGAATATGAACAATATATGAGTATTGTAGGGGTTACATCTGTCCAGGCCGGTGCTCTTACTGGAATAAGGGAATATGAGGAATATGATGATGAAGAGGAATATGAAGAAGTAATACCTTCTAAATCCACAAAAATTACTCCTTCTGAGGTGGAAAAGATTACTCTCCCGGAGGTAGAAAAAATTACCCCTGTTAAGCCAGAAGAAATTACTACTGCCAGTGAAGAGAAAATTACAGAGGTAATAGAAAATAAAGCAGAAAAATCCTCAGAAGATGAGCAGGAAAAAGTAAAAGAGGTAATAGAAAATAAAGCAGAAAAATCCTCAGAAGATGAGCAGGAAAAAATAAAAAAAGAAAGTATAAGAGATGCCATAATGAAGGTTAAAACACGTCTGAAAAAAGATGAGGATAAAGAAGATGATACTTCTGAAGAGGAAGAAGTTATGGCTTTAGGTATGGGATTTGGAGAAGATGATGAAGATACGGAAGAAGAAGTAAAAAAAATTAAAAAGAAAAAAGTTGTAAAGGTAAAAAAAGTTGTAAAAGCAGTTCCAGACAGGGTAGTTGATAAGAAAGAAGTGACAGAAGGGACAATTCCTGAAAAGAAAAAAACTGGTACTATTAAAAAGAAAGTGAGTAAAACGAAAAACGATACTTCCAGAGGTATAGAAGAGAAGGTAAAAGCAATTGAAGAGACTATGTCCAGGTCTCTTGAAGAAAAATTTATAAAGTTAGATAAAGAAAAAATGATTAAGAAAATAATAAAGAAAAAGATTGAAAGTTAACAATCATAATCAGACAGACAGATGAGAGACGTAATGAGCAATGGTTTTCCATTACTCATTACTTATTACCTTTTGCATTCACTATATAAATTGATTTAATTTCTCTAATATTACATCTTTGGGTACATTCCCTATAATATTGTCAGCTATTTCTCCGCCTTTGAATATTTTTATAGTAGGTATACTTCTGACACTATATTTTCTGGAAGTCTCAGGGTTTTCATCTACATTCAATTTATATACCTTTGCTTTCCCATCATATTCCTGAGCTATTTCTTCGATAATGGGAGCTATCATTCTACAGGGACCACACCATGGTGCCCAGAAATCTACTAATACGGGAATACTGGACTGTAATACCTTTTCTTTAAAATTTTTATCTGTTACATGCATTTCTTCGCTCATATTTACACAACCTTTCTTTGAAATTAGCCTTCTGCAGTCGGCTTTTAGCTCTCAGTCCTCTATACCTTCTTCTGTTTTTAGAAAACTAATTATATAACAGGAATGAAAAGCTTATAATTTCAAAATTTTTCAGCTCTTATTCCTTAAGCTGACTGCTGATAGCTTATTAATTATTTGCACTAACTTTTAATTATACCATACACTTTTTCTTAGAACAAGATGGTTAAAAGATTTTTTAAGTATATTACTTGACACTAATAGACTCAGAGAGTATAATTTAAAAGCATTAAGGTTTATAATTTTTATAAATCAAAGGAAGATTTTTATATAATTGATTTCAGAATAAATGGAAATTGTGTCTTTACCTTAACTATTTTTGTCACTCTTTTAGAGGAGGTGTTATTGTTTGTAAAGACATTCTTATTTCAAGTACTTATTCATTTTAATTTAAAATATTTAAGGAGGTGTGGCTTGATTGGTACATTAATAAACCAATCGAGTATATTAAATGTCCAGAGTAGTTGGTATTGATCTTGGTACGACAAATTCTGTTATTGCTGTTATGGAAGCGGGTAAGCCTGTTGTTATCCCAAATACCGAAGGTAACCGTTTAACTCCTTCAGTTGTAGGCTTTTCCAAATCGGGAGAACGACTTGTAGGGCAGTTAGCCAAAAGGCAATCTGTATTAAATCCCGAAAAAACTATCTCCTCAATTAAAAGAAGAATGGGAACCAGAGAAAAAGTTAAAATAGATGGGAAAGATTATACGCCTCAGGAAATTTCTGCTATGATACTGCGTAAAATGGTAGATGATGCAAGTTCCTATCTTGGGGAGAAAATAACAAAGGCCGTAATTACAGTGCCTGCTTATTTTGATGACTCTCAACGTCAGGCAACAAAAGATGCAGGGAAGATTGCCGGCCTTGAGGTTCTTAGAATAATTAATGAACCTACTGCTGCGTCTCTTGCCTATGGTCTGGATAAGAAAAAGTCTGAAACTATTCTGGTATGGGATTTAGGAGGAGGAACTTTCGATGTTTCCATACTGGAAGTAGGAGATGGCCTTTTTGAAGTTAAGTCTACCAGTGGAGATACCCATCTTGGTGGAGATGATTATGATCAAAGAGTAGTTGAGTATCTGGCAAAAGAGTTCAAAAAAGATCAGGCTATAGATCTTAAACAGGATAAACAGGCTCTGCAGAGACTTATTGAAGCTTCTGAGAAGGCAAAGTGTGAGCTTTCTTCTATGTATGAAACTACTATAAGCCTTCCATTTATAACTGCCGATCAAAGTGGCCCAAAGCATTTAGAAATGAAACTTACCAGAGCTAAATTTGAAGAACTTACGGC
>JAKJGF010000080.1 GCA_022704525.1 Bacillota bacterium
GATTAACCTGGTACGGAAACAGGTAAGTTAGTATCCATCTCACAGGCCTGTCCCTGTCCGGGCTCTTACGCAAAAACTATGATCCTGTTACAATAAAATCTATTATTACAGAATATACGGTTTTGTGTTTATTTAAGTTATAACTTTCTCCTTTGACGGCATATCTTTTGCTCCAGAGCCCGGTCAGAGACAGGTGTACACGCATTACGCTTTATAATCCTATTTTTCAGCTTCATCACAGAAAAATTTACAGATAAAAAATTGCATAACTCCTGTTATATGGTAAAATATCATCAGGAGTAATAAAATTATCCTGTAAACATTTCCTGAAATACTTACAGTGTTCATGGAGAAGCCCTTAAGGAAGTTTTTAATTTAGTCTGCGACTATCTATTATAGAAAGGAAAAAATTTATGAGAAGGTATGAAGATATTATACCCTTATTAATAGCAGTAATTATTATTTTACTAACTGTTATATTACTACCACCTATGGGACTCAATATTCTCCTGGCAATAAGTACAGGACTTTCCATTCTAATATTAATAATTTCTATATACATTAGAGATATCCTTAACTTTGCTGTATTACCGACACTTGTCCTGTTCACCATACTATTTCGATTATCTCTCTATGGGGCATCAGTTCGTCTCATATGGTCTTTCAGCCAATCAGAGAAGCCTCTGACAGGACATATAATTACTTACACAGGCCAGCTCTTTACAGGAGGACATCTTTTTCTAATCCTTTTTCTTTTCGGATTTATAATTATTCTGAATTGTATAAATGTCTCTAAAGCAAACCGTGTATCTCTAATTGCTCCAAAATTTGAACTGGAACCTATGGTCGGTAGATGTTATATGCCAATAGATCCCGACTTAAATGCAGGTCTTATTACTCCGGATGAAGCAAAAGCCAGAAGAATGAGGGAAACTATAAAAGCTGATTTCTATTTAGCTATGGATGGAGCAGGCAGGTTGATAAAATTTGAAGCCCTGGTATCAATTATCTTAATTCTCGCAGGAACTACAGGTGGTATTATCTTTGAATTATTCCGCCACAGAATGACTTCTTTTGATGCTTTCCTTTATTACAGCAATCTTTTTGTAGCAATCGGTTTAATAAATACCCTGTCATCATTCCTTATCTCCAATGCCTCCGGTATGATTATAAGTCGTGACTGCTCCGGGGAGATGGAGGATGCTCTCTACAGAGCTACCACACTCAGGCCAAAAACAATGTTTCACATAGCAGAGGTTATGTTCGTTTTATATGAAATGGTATATTTCAAATTTCTCCTGTTGCCGACATTCCCATTCCTCTTTTTCTTCATCATCTTCAGTATACTCGGATGGATCTTAAGACACCATTATGGAGATATTACAAAAACAAGAAGGGAGGTTATACTTTCTTTTATTATATATATTATACTGGTGGTTTCTTATATAGTAAGTACGCCGAAGATCAGGTAATGCATGAGAAGTGAAACATGAAATTTTCTCCAGTATCTGGAATATTTATATTGTCTATGATATAGTAGCATAAAATAACACTTTTAGGAAAGTAAGGGATAATCCATGCAGGAACTGGTCATATTAATAGGCTTTCCGGCCTGTGGTAAAACTACTTTTTGTCGCGAACACTTACCTGATCATATAAGAATTTCCCTTTATGAACTCATACATATGGTAGGTGGCAATAAAGAACTGGCAAAAAAACTGGAAATAAAATCTATTGAAAAATCCCTGGAAATGGGCTTTAATGTAGTGATAGACAGAGTCAATCTCACTAAAAGAAGAAGAAAAAAGCTTATTAAATGTGCTAAAAAGAAGTCTGCCTCTGTAAGAGGTATCTGGTTCTGTATCCCGGAAGAGATCTGGAAAGAAAGAAATAATCAGAGGAAACCCTTAAATAAAGATTTATCTCCCTCTGTTCCTCATGATAAAATAGAAGAGATGAAAAAGGAGTTTCAGGAACCATCAATAGATGAAGGGTTCAATGAGATAGTATGTCAAATGTTATAGAGAAGATTTCAGAGGTTCATAAGATGCCTGATAAAAGTGAGAAGTGAAAACTTTTCACTTTTCACTTCTCACTCCACATTAACCAGTTCATACTCCTTTACCCCAAGTCCAATCTTAACTCCATGTTCAATCTGAATCATGGCATTCTGATTGTCATAGGCAATCTGTGCCAGGGTGCTTTTATTAAACCTGGCTGTAAGCTCGAGAGTTGCCATATCTATGGCTACAGGATCGGAAGAAGCAAGAATACCAATGTCAGGAATTAATTTTTCCTGTATCTTTCCCCAGCAGTCACAATCTTTTGTCATATCAACCATAAGATTAAAGAAGAAACTTTTTTTATGTTTAACTGCTCCGAGTGCATGTTCAGTCATACACTTCTGAGTAAATCCTGCCTCAGCACCCCAGTCAAAACTGACTGAATCATAACGGCATACAGAAAGACATTCACCGCAACCGACGCATTTTTCCTGGATAATCCAGGCTTTTTTTTCTTTTTCTATAATGGCATCTTCGGGACACCACTGCATACATTTTTTACAGAAAACACAGGTTTCCTTTATGGAAGGCTTCATTGCCGAATGCTGCTTCCTTTTCCCTTTCCTGCTGGCAAGACCCATACCTATATTTTTTATACATGCACCAAGACCTGTTACTATATGGCCTGTGGCATGACTGACTCCAATAAGGACATCTACTCCTATAATTTCTTTGGCTATATGAACCTTTTCATTTAACTCTCCATTAATAGTAACACTTCCTTCCGTATTTCCTAAAAGTCCGTCAGACATAATAAAAGGAGCACCAATTTTATCTATTCCAAAACCAATTTCATGAGCATATAAAATATGATTTACAGCATTACTCCTTTCACCTTTATAAAGGGTTGATGTTTCTGTTAAAAATGGCAGACCTCCCTTTTCCTTTACTTTATCTACAATAACCTTTACCGGTTCAGGTTTCATATGGGTAATATTTCCTTTTTCTCCTACATGAATTTTAATTGCCACAAAATCTTTTTCTGAAATAATACTGGAAACATCTGCAAAATTATAAATCTTTTCCATTGCCAGTGCCTGTTTATCGGGTGAAGCCCCGTCTTCTAATTTGATAAAATATACTTTTGATTTCATAATCTTTAACAACTCCTTATGTCGTAATGCGTAACACGTGATGCGTAACGCGGATTATTGTCCAGGAAACTATTATAAACTTTAAATATCTTAAATGCAACATCTTGATTAATTTTCTGTGATATTATATTATTGTATAAATTAAATTTGTGAGACAGAAGACGGGAAAAGCAGTGAGCAGTGAAGAGATTTATAGGCGAACCCCTGTGTTCGCCCGGATTACGCATTACGCATCACGCATTACGTGTCACCTCTCACCTTATAATTATGGACGATAACTATATATACATACTTATAGTCTCAATCCTGGGAGCAGCTATACGCTCAGGCACACCTGTATTATTTGCTACTGTAGGAGAAATATTAACAGAAAGATCAGGGATTCTTAATCTGGGACTGGAAGGCATGATACTTACAGGAGCAGTCTGCGGCTATGGCGTCAACCATTTTACAGGCAATCTCCTTCTTGGGGTACTGGCAGGAGTTCTTGCAGGAGGAATTATAAGCCTTATCCATGCTTTTCTTACGGTTACTCTCAGAGCAAATCAGGTGGTAAGCGGTATAGCTCTTACTATATTCGGCACCGGTGTAAGCGGACTCTTCGGAAAAAATCTGGTGGGAATTCCCGCACAGGGTTTTAAACCGCTTCCCATACCGGTTCTTTCAAAAATTCCATTACTGGGTGATATACTTTTTGATCAGGATATTCTCGTTTATTTCTCCTATATATTAATTCCTTTAACCTATTATTATATATTTAAAACCAGGGCAGGACTGGAATTAAGATCTGTAGGAGAAAACCCGCGAACAGCTGACTCTATGGGTATCAATGTAACCTGGATAAGATATTTCTATGTATTTGCAGGTGGTTTACTCTGCGGCCTCGGAGGGGTTTATCTTTCCCTTGCCTATACACCCATGTGGGTACAGGATATGAGTGCAGGCAGAGGATGGGTGGCTATTGCTCTAGTTATATTCGCCACATGGAACCCGCTGAAAGCAGCCTTCGGAGCATATCTCTTCGGAGGTGTAGAGGCACTGCAACTCAGAATCCAGGCAATGGGAATAGCAAGTATACCGGCACCTCTTTTAAAAATGCTTCCCTATATATTTACAATTCTGGTTCTATTGATAGCCACCAGCGGGAAGGCCAGAAGAAGACTGGGGGGGCCTGCTTCTCTTGGAATTCCCTATGTGAGAGAAGAAAGAGATTAATCTTTAATTCCTTTTCTTATAAGTCTCTGATATAATAGCATAGATTAAAGGCAGGTCTTTTCGCTTTATCCTATAAATAATTACAGTGTAATCTTCTACAGATTATTTTAAAAATTTTTCCCTCCTTTTGAAATTAGAATTGAAATAGTTAATTTTGTAAGTTATAATTACAGTTAGAGTAATATGATTTTCTGAGATAAAAAGAAATTCTGACATAAAAAGAAGGTTTTATTATGGAGCAAAGAATTGATAGAATAGAAAAGCTCATAGAAGAATTAGCCGAATCCCGTAAGAGTGACAGGGCTTTAATTGAACGTCATGACAAAATTCTTGCAAATCTGGAACTTAATCAAATAATTATGGGAAAAGCTATAGTAGGTATAGAAAAATCTGTAGAAGGTATAGAAAAATCTGTGTCAGGCATAAGAGAGGATATAGGAAGAATGGCAAGAGCTATGAATGACTTCATAGATGCCGTTGGTTTTAAATTCAAAGACCACGAAGAAAGAATTAATAAATTAGAAGGGAAATAATTAATCTTTCACCTTATTACATCTGCTCTCTTTTTAAAAGAGATTTTATTAAGGAGGTTTAAAAATGAACAAAAAATTAATAATAATCTTTATGGTAATCTTACTGTTTACCTTTCAATCTGTAATAGCTCAACCCGGTGGAGACGACAGAAATCCAAAAAATGAAGGTAAATGCGTAAATGCCGGTACAATAAAGATAATAGACGGAGAAAATAATCTATTAACAGTGGATACACTTAATTACGGGAGAATAATATTGAAGGTAACTCCTTCCACTGAGATAAAGATAGAGAATAATTTTTTAAATTTCGAGGATCTCCGTATCGATGATAACATAGGTTTTCAGGGTTTCTGGAGTGGAAATCAGGTTTCTGCAGTAAACATTGATGTTCTGGAGGGTAATCCCACCACTTATTATGCCCTTAAAAATGATGTAATAGCCAAAACAAAACAGGGAGGACAGGCAGGTTATACAACATCGGCGACACTTTCCAGATTGATTATAGAAAAAATCATTATAAAAAAGGGGATTCAGGTAAATCTGAGAGTAAGACTCTACAATACAGGATATAATCCTGTGGAGGAATATTTTTCCATAATCCTTTACATAAGAAAATCTCCCGGCGATAATTACGAACAGGTGAAATTCTGGGAAGAAAAGGGAATAAAAGGGAAGAATTATTTATCAAGAGATTACTTTATTAAAGACCCCAGTCCTTATATATTTATGAATTATTTTCAGGTAAAAGCCGAACTTATAGATAAACAGGGAAATATATTTTATACCTTTGAGCAGGACTACCCGGGACAGGACGTATTATGAATCAACCTTTTTAATACCTTTTCCTCTGGTATATTCGAAAAGTTGTCCATCTTCAAGGATGGCAAGAGGTTTCGGACCGGAGCATATACCTGATAGCCCTGTGTTTCCCAGGATTCCTCTTTCCTGAAGTCTATCAGGATGTGAAAAGGTTTCCTCCATTTTATTTATAACAATATTATGATTGTGAGAGGCTTTTATCGATATATTGGCTATAAGAAACTGATCCTGGGAAGAAGATAAAAAACTCAATAAAAATTCCTCTTTTCACTTTGCCTGCTTCGCAGGAACTGCGTTTCACTTTTCACTATTAATTATAAAACAGTCAATAAAATAAAGCAAGGAAATATTTCCTATTCCTTATCTTCCAGAGACTTTATTTTCTTCTGTGTATCCTCAGTGAGTTTACCCTTTTTATCTACTTTTAAGGTTTTTTGATAATACTCAAGAGTTTTTTTCTTATCACCTTTTGCTTCATACTATCAATCCTATATTGTAATAAGGATAGGGATAAGAGGGATCAATAGAAATAGCTTTTTTATAATATTCCATTGCATTATCGTAATCCTTCAGATTGTAATAGACTGTTCCTACTTTATTAAATAATCTCACATCTTCAGAGTAATACTTTAATGCTTTAATATAATAGACTAAGTACCGCTCCAGGTAAAAAAGTATCCAAAAACTTTTAAATATACACACCTGTCCCTGTCCGGGCTCTGGAGCAAAAGATATGCCGTCAAAAGAGAAAGTTATAACTTAAATAAATGCAAAACTGTATATTCTGTAATAACAGATTTCATTGTAACAGGATCATAGATTTTGCGTAAGAGCCCGGACAGGGACAGGCCTGTGAGATGGATACTAACTTGCCTGTTGCGGTACTTAGTAAGTATCGTCCTTTTCTATATAGGTTACTGAACTATAAGAGTTTATTAAGATAAAAACAATTACACAGGTTATAGTTCTCTCTTTTCTAAATAAAACTTGAATTACAGCTTTATTTTCTATCTTAAATAAAAATCCCTTTAATCATTTTTCAAGGATAATCTCCTGAAAGGTCGAATGAATTTAATATCTATCACTCGTCACGTACGTAAGGAGATAATCTTATGAAAAATAAAGCCATACCAATAGAAATGCTTTCAGCCATAAAAAAGATAAGTGTCTTTAGCTGGTCAGCAGATAATTCATCCATATATTTCTTATCAGACATAAACGGAAACTGGGATATATGGGAAATATCCCTTCATCAGGGATATCCCCGGCAGGTTACTGCCTTCTGTGGAAATGTGGTAAATTTTAAACTTTCTCCTGATGGAGAAAAAATAGCCTTTCTTTCAGAAAGAGGGAAAAGTGAGAAGTATGAACTTTTTGTGACTTCTTCCATAGGGAGAGAGACAGAAGAACTACCTGCCTCTTCTATTGAACTGGCCGATCTCGACTGGTCTCCTGGAAGTGATGGGATTGTATATATCTCTAAAGTAAATAAAAAATATAATATAAATATAATCTCTCTATCCACTGGTAAAGTAGAAGAGATAACAGAAACACCTGAATTAAAAAGAGATCCCCGGTGGTCTCCCGATGGAAAACATATTGCTTATTTTTCTATGAGAGGGAACAAAGAGGGAGATATAGTTGTAGTATCAATTGCTAATAAAAAGATATTACACCTTACAGAGAAATTGAAAGGGGTAAATTCCTATCCCAGGTGGTCTCCTGATGGAAAAAAAATAGTTTTTATCTCTGATGGTAAAGGAATAAAAAAGTCAGGCCTCATCTCTTTCCCTGAAGGTCAGATAACCTGGCTAAGTTCCGGAAAATATGAAGAAAATCTTCCCGAATGGTCACCTCAGGGAGAAGATATTCTTTATATTGTAAACAGGGAAGGTAATATGGATCTTATGATTTATAATCTATCCTCACAGAAAACAGAAAAAGTCGGATTCCCTGAAGGTGTCACATCAAATGCCAGATGGTCCCCTGATGGAAAGGCTATAGCCTTCAGATATCACTCTTCCAGAATAGCTCCGGAGATATTCATATATAGAGAGAAAAAAATAAAACAGATAACCCATTCCACTACGGCAGGAATTGATGAAAAAGATCTCTCAGATTCAGAACTAATCTTTTACCCTTCTTCAGACAATACAAAAATATCGGCTTTCTTATATAAACCACCCGGGAAAGGTCCATACCCATGTCTTTTATGGCTCCATGGAGGGCCTGCCCATCAACATTTTAACGGATGGAATCCCTTTATACAGATTATGGTTTCCCGTGGCTTTATAGTACTCGCTCCAAATATCAGGGGAAGCACAGGGAAAGGCAGGGATTATGAAAATGCCCTCTATCGTGACTGGGGAGGAGTGGATCTTCAGGATGTACTCTTTGCCGGAAAATATCTACAGAATCTGGATTTTATAGAAAAGAAAAAAATATTTATAGGTGGTGCCAGTTACGGAGGATATATTACCATGATGGCAATGGTTAAATATCCGAACATGTGGGCAGGTGGGATAAATGCAGTGGGGCCTGTAAATCTGGAGACCTTTTATAAAAATACCACTGCATGGATGAAAGCTTTATTAATAGATAAATACGGTTTTAAAGAGCCTGAAGAGGATAAGAAATTCTATTATGAAAGATCTCCCATAAACTTCGTTGAAAATCTCAAGGCCCCTCTTCTTTTAATTTATAATGAAGAAGATGTGAGGGTTCCGAAAGATGAAATGGATCAACTTATAAATAAACTAAAAAAATACGATAAAGAATTTGATGTTCTTGTCTTTTCGAAGGAAGGGCATACATCATTAAAACCTGAGAGTGAAGTCAGAAGGTATAAGGTTATGGCAAAATTCCTTATAAAGTAAACAATGAAAAGATTTTCTGAGCACTCCTCACTTCTTTTCACTTTTCACTCAATAAAAAACTGCCGAAGGTCGGACTCGAACCGACACGGGGGAACCCCCACTGGTTTTTGAGACCAGCGCGTCTACCTGTTCCGCCACTCCGGCATGTATAAAGATAGTATATGACACAGCGTAATAAAAGTCAATATAGTATTAGAAGTTTTGAAGGAACTTTCAGATATCCTGTCGAATGAACCTTTTCAAACTATCTTTTTAGGAAGATAAAAGGATAAAATGAAAAATATATTAATTTTGTTATTATTTTTATTATTTATCTTTATTCCTCTATCAGCTATGGCAGATCCTTTCTCAGATATCCCTCAGGGACACTGGTCTTATGATGCAGTAAATATGCTTGAAGAAAAAGGTCTTCTAGAAGGCTATCCAGATGGTCTTTTTAAAGGTGACCGTCCTATGAGCCGTTATGAGATGGCTATGGTAGTTGCCAGAGTTATAGGAAAACTTGAACAGATAGAAGCTTCTATTCCACAAATGCCAGATCTTTCTATTTATGCGACAAAGGAAGATTTAGAAGTAATCAATCTACTGGCAAAAGAATTTAAATCTGAGCTTGATGCACTGGGGATAAGGGTTACGAATATAGAGGATTCCCTGGGAAAACTCTCTGAAAGAGTGGATGAATTAGAAAGGGTTTTTATAAGAGGAGATATGACTGCTGTTGGATCCTCTGTGGGATTTACTAAAGGTTACTGGGAAAACCCGGATCTTCCAATTCTATGTGAAGATTATGGAGGTTATGCTCTCTCTCCCGGTTTTGCCTTTACCTCCAGGCTTAACCTGGATATAGGTATAAATATAAGTGAAAATTTCACAGCAGGAGGTACTCTTGTTGGGTACAGTGCCTTTGGAGATGCTCCTGTGGCCTATACATGGGGCGTTATTCCTCCATATAATTCATCAGGATTTTCCCTGGATAGCGTATATAACAGTGGTATTAATTTTCAGGGCAATTTAAATAAATTATGGTTCGAGACAGAGGGCGACTGGGAAGTAAATGGGACCTTTGGAGAATACTGTCCAGAAAAATTTTCTCCTCTCATGTACTATGGTATAGTCACATCTGCTTACTGGGCACCTGATAGACTTCCCATCAACGGAATCGACATAAAGGGAAAACTTTACGGTAATTACAAATTTGAACTTCTCCAGGCAGATGATCTCACCTGGATAGATTATGGCCCTTATCCTATTTATTACGGATATAATCCCTATGATCTCTGGGCTTCAGATTTTTACCAGAATAATGGCTATCATAACAGAATGTACGGTGCTCTTGGAGGCTATGAAAAGAAAGATATGGATTTTGATATATCCTATCTTCGTATATATGAAGACAGAGCATCAAGACCCGGTTGTGATCTGATTCCAAAAGATGAAATTCTATTCGGTGTAAGAGCCAGTTACAGATTATGTGAAGATAAACTCAAGATCTTCGGAGAATTTAATAACAGCTGGTTTGATTATAACCTCTTAGATAGTAGCAATCCGAGAGAAACCGGTAATGCCCTGATTATAGGGGGAGAAGGAACTATATCTAATTTTTATTATAAAGGACAATTTATCCGACTTGAAGGTAATTATGAACCTTTTAATTTCCGCCAGATCTTTGAATTTAAATTTACACCATCTTTCGAAATTGGAGAAGAAATTTATATGCCATCACTTTATCGTCCCAATAGAATAGGATTTGATGGTCATGTAACTTATAGTTTTGATGAAGAGAAGGGTAATATACTGGGAGGCATAACCTGTTTCAGTCAGATAGATCCAACTCTTGATATAAATCCGCAGACTACTATAGGTTCAAATTATGGTTTTCAGGATCATTCCTTCTTTAATAATTCTACTGATAAAGGCAAAGAATTTTATTACGATATAGGAGGAACATACCATATTACAGATAAATGGTATGTAGAAGGACACTTCTTTTCCTTTAATTTCCAGAGAGATTATCCGGAATATATCCATGATCAGACCAGACGCTATGTCCATATAGCAGGATCTTATAATATAACTGATGAATTAAAATTATCAGGTCTTTATCAACTTGCCACAATAGATGGTATAGACGATTACGGTTATAATACCGATATAACCCTTAATATTCCAGGAGTGTCAATGGCTTATAGCTTCAATGAAAATACTACTCTCGGAGTAGATTACAGATTTTATAACTATAATGACAATTTAGATGTGTTAAATGATTATAATGCCAATAGAATCTCTACATGGATGCAGTTATCTTTTTAGAAATGAAAATGTGTGACACGTGAGGCGTGACACATGACACACGTGTCACGCCTCGCAATCCTATAAAACAATGGAGAAATAATACATGGACTTTATTTATTGTTCGGTCTGTAAAAAACCGAATCCCGGGAAAATTGATTTTTGTGAACACTGTGGCTCTGCTCTTATTGAACTTCAGGAAAAAGAACTTTTACCTCCCTATACAGTTCTTCGGGAAAGATTCAAAATAATAGCTATTCTGAAAACCGGCGGTATGGGAAGGGTATATAAATCAGAAGATTCCAATTTAAACAGTATCTGTGCTATTAAAGAATTAGTCCTTGATGGATTTGATGAAAAGGAAAAAAATTATATAATATCAAGGTTTAAATCAGAAGCAGAAATGCTTGCAAAGCTCCGTCATAAAAATTTACCTTATGTTATTGATTATTTCAGCATTAAAGAGAAATATTATATTGTAATGGACTATATAGAAGGCCAGGATTTAGAAACAATACTAGAGGAATCCGGCCTATACGGTCTTGATGTAGAAAAAGTCGTGGAATGGGGTATAGAGATATGTGATGTTCTGGAATATCTTCATTGCCAGGAAAATCCTATTGTTTTTAAAGATCTGAAACCTTCTAATATTATGGTCAGAAAATCTGATAATAAGATTATACTGGTTGATTTCGGACTGGCTGCCAGAATTATGGATAAGACTCCCGGGTCAGTTACATCAATAGGGACAGAAGGGTATGCTCCTCCTGAACAATATGAAGGGGAAAATGATCCGCGAAGTGATATTTATGCAATGGGAGCCACTTTACATCATCTTCTTACCGGAATTTCTCCTATGGTTCCATTCAAATTTCAGCCACTGAAAAAATTAAAACCAGATCTTCCACAAAAACTTGATTCAATAATAATGAAATCTGTTGAACAGGATATTAACCGGCGATATCAAACTATTGACCAGTTAAAAAAAGAACTCATAAAATTAGACGAAACTATTAAAACCAGTAAATCAAGTCTGGTAACAAAAATAAAAGATAGTACCAGTAAGTTAAGTAAAAAATTTAAAGATTCCATAGGTTTAACAACTAATACAGAAGAAGAAATTCAGGAAAAGATTAAAGTTTTCCTCATAGATGATGAAGAAACTCCCCGTGGTCTATTTCGAAATCTTATTGATATAAATAAAGATATGTATCTTGCAGGAGAAGCCACAGGGGGTTTTGATGCTCTGGAAAAATTAAAAAATCATCCAGTCTTCCCTGATGTAATACTTATGGATATTATGATGCCAGATATGGATGGTATAGAGACAACAAAAAAACTGGTAGAACTTTATCCGAATGCAAAAATAGTAATGCTTACGGTTTTAAGTGATAAGAAATCCGTTATAGAATCTTTTAAAGCCGGAGCCAAAGGATATATGATAAAATATAAGGTTGATGAAGTAATAGATGCCATAAGGTCATCTGCAAAAGGAGAAACTCCTATAGAGTCTTCCGTAGCGGGTTATTTACTTCAGGAACTGGGAAAGTAAAAAATTCAACAAATTTGTTACATAAATAAAACAGGATCTAAAGGGTCACGGAGGTAATCCAGGATTAAGAGAATTAAATGACTCATGGAAGGAAGACAGAAAAAAACTTAACAGTCTTGCCGTTATTGCAGAGAAAGCAGTTTCCACACCTTATGCAAAAACCCCTGTTACCCTGGGAGATGGTTGTGTGGTTGTAGACGGTGCCCGTCTTGAAGATACTGATCTTATTGTTCACACCGGTCTTGTTCTTTATCACGATAATATTCCAAATAAACTCTCTGTCCAGGAGGCGAACCCCTGTGTTCGCCCCGGTCACGCATCACGTCTCACCTTTCACTTCTCACTTATAAATAATTCCCCGTCCTACATCGATCTTTACAGTATCTCCTGTAGAAAAAGCTGTAAATACTCCTGGAACTCCCACTAAAACTGGTATACCCGAATTTAAAAGCATTACTTCATCTTCGGGAGTAATATTTTCATCAGCCACTACAAGGCCACTGAGAGGGGAAAGTTTATCTATCAAATCAGAACTGAACTCTTTAACAGCAAGTATATTTCCTTTCTCCGGTTTATGTAAATCCTCAGGTTTTATTGACAGAAGGAGCTTTCCTTCAGCTACCCGGCTTTCCCCGATCCCCCTTCCTCTCAGGAATATATGTCCTAATATCTGAACCTGTAATGTATTTGTACTTCCTGTACCACCTACAGGGTAACCGGCAGAGAGAACTACAAGGTCCTCTTCTTTTACCACACCTGAAGAAATAGCTTTTTCCGAGGCTTCTTTAATAAACTTATCTGTATCTGTATGAGAACTTATAACCATGGGAAAAACACCCCAGGAAAGTTTTAATTGACGTGCAATTACTTCATCTTCTACAAGAGCAACTACAGGTGATCTCGGTCTGTAGAGGGATATCTTTCTTGCACTTCTTCCTGAACTGGTAGACACAATAATTGCTACTGCCTTTAATTCTTCTGCTATCTCACAGGCTGAACGGCTTACTACATCAAGAATTCCTTTCTCAGATGCTCTTTCTGTAAGTATCTTATTATAGGGCAGAGCACGTTCTGTTGTAGAGGCTATAAGAGCCATAATTTTCACTGCTTCCAAGGGGTATGCCCCTGAAGCAGTCTCACCTGACAGCATAACTGCATCGGTACCATCCAGTATGGCATTGGCCACATCTGTTACCTCTGCATTGGTAGGACGGGGGTTTCTGATCATAGAATCCATCATCTGTGTGGCAGTAATTACGGGTTTCCCTTTTTTCCTGCAGAGGGCTATTATATTTTTTTGTTCCAGAGGAAGTCTTTCCACAGGTGTTTCCACACTGAGATCTCCTCTTGCAACCATTATACCATCTGTAAGATCAATAATCTTATTTAATTGCTTAAGGGCCTCTCCTTTTTCTATTTTTGCAATCACAGGGGTAGATTTACCGGCCTTATGGATTATTTCTTTTATCTCCACAATGTCAGAGGGCCGTTGAACAAAGGAAAGAGCCACCCAGTCAACATTCTGTTCGAGACCAAAGAGTAAATCCTCTTTATCTTTGTCTGTTAAAGCCGGTATCTTTAATTCCGTACCCGGGAAATTTACCCCTTTATGAGAACTTAAGGGTCCTCCTATAAGTATCCTGCATATAACATCAGGTGGATCTACTTTCTCTACTACAAGTCTTAAAAGACCGTCATCTATAAAAATTTTTGTACCGGGATTAACCTCTTCTGAAAGGTATGCATAGGATATATGTGCTTTAGTGCTGCTTCCCTCACATTCTTCGCCGGTGAAGGTAAAAATCTCACCTGATTTAAGCATAACAGGCCCGCCGGATATATTCCCAACTCTTATTTTAGGTCCGCAGAGATCCTGTAAAAGTGCAATAGAACGGCCCGTCTCTTTACAGAGATCCCTTATAAGATCAATTACTTTTTTATGATCTTCATGAGTTCCATGGGAGAAATTAAGCCTTGCTACATCCATGCCCGAAAGGATCATTTCTCTTAAGACCTCTCTTTTATTACTGGCAGGGCCAATGGTGCAGACTATTTTAGTTTTTTTCAGATCTTTCATTTTCTTATCCTTTCTTTAAAATATTGATTAATTATAATAAGATTCCTGGAAAAATTCAATAAAAATTTATTACCGGAAGGAGGAAAGATGCAATAGAGAAAGGATTTTTCAATAAACTCATGTTATTCGACATTTCTTTTTAATATTATGCTAAAAAACAACTGGAAATTTTTCTAAACTCAGACAGAATAAATTCTCGTACAGATGATGATAAAACCCTTGTTTTAGAAGTAATAGATCCTGTTATTACTTAATACTTCTTTTCTTTATTTTACATTATTTTTCCATTCTTCATAGTTCAATCTTTTTGCTACTTCATAATACAGGCAACAAAAAGGAATAGAACATATCATGTTGAAATATTATACACACTCTAAAACTAATTGCTAAAAATTTATGTCTCATATACTTTTAAGGAGGTCTTTTATGAAATTCATATTTTCTCTTACAATCTGCTTTTTTCTTTTACTGGGAATAGTCTTTGGAGAAGAAAAAAGCGAATCCACCTTAAACATGTTTCCTTTCCCCGTTGAATCTTATACACTTTCCAATGGTATGGAGGTAGTTCTCATTAAATATGGAACAAATGGGACTGTTATGGATTTACTCACAGTTGACGTGGGAGGTGGAAATGAGAAAAAGCCCGATGAAATAGAATATACTCATCTTATGGAACATCTCATATTCCGGGGTTCAAAAAACTATTCTGTTAAAGATGTAGAGAAAATATATACAAAATACGGAATATATGATCAGGGATTTACTGCAAATGATTTTACCTGCTATTACAGAATATTCCCCAAAGATTCCTTTGAATCTCTTACAAAGATTATGGCAGATAAACTCATAAACCTGAACTTTACAGAAGAAGAATATAAAGCTGAAACAGGAGCGGTAATAGGAGAATATCTTGGACATTATCAGATGCCCACAAGCAGATTATGGAGTAAACTTCACGAGACGGCCTTCACTGTTCATCCTTACAGAGACATGCCAGAACATCTGGAAGTGCTTAAAAAAATGCCGGAAAATATGGATAGAGTTATGAAATTCTATCACGATTACTATAAACCCAATAACTGCCGTCTGGTAGTAGTGGGGGATTTTGATACAGAACAGGTAAAAGAAATAATAAATACTAATTATGGTATATTGAAACCTGGCAAGGTTCTACCTGAGGTACCACAGGAACCACCACAGGAAAAAGAACTTACAGGAGAGGTAAAATTCCCCGGTAAAACTTCTCCATATATAATGATTTCCTACAGAATTCCTGCTTATGATCTGAATAATATTGATATTCCATCAATAAATATGATAAAAGAACTTTATTTTACAGAGGCCTCCTCTATTTATAAAAGGCTTATATATGAGGAAAAACTTGCCACATCTATCTACTTCCCGGAATATTATTTCTGTAAATATGAGGCACTCTTTTCTACACAGATTAAATTAAAAAAAGCTGAAGATATAGAAAAAGTAAAAGAAATCTTCTTTGAAGAGATAGATAAAATAAAGAAAAATATCCCTGATGGGGAAAAACTGGAGGAGATTAAAGAGAAAAATCGTTATAAGAGGCTTACAAATATTGATTCCCTTGAGAGAATAAGTTTTACTTTTATGGATTATTATTTCCTCTCCCGCGATCCTGATGGAATTAATAAATATTTCAAACAATATTTAAGAATAACCCCTGAGGATCTGAAAAAAACACTGAAAAAATATTTTGTAGAAAAGCACAGAACAGTTATAACACTTACTGAAAAGGAGAGTAAACAACATGAATAGGAAAGTTTTAACATTTCTTTTACTGTTTATTATAATAACAACTTCTTTGTCTTTAGCTGAAGAGGTGGAAAAAGAAAAAGACTCTTTCGGTAAAATAACTACTTTAATAACACTTCCAGAGTCAGATATTATATATATAGTTCTTTCTTTTAAAACCGGTACAGTAAGGGATCCTGAAGGAAAGGAAGGACTGAATTATGTGACAGCAGGTTTAATAGAAGATAACATAAAAAAAGGGCTGAACGAAAAAGCACTTACTTCAGGAGCAGGTGTTTCCCGGCAGGTTGATAAAGAAATTACTACCTTCTTTTTTAAAGTACATAAAGATAAATTTGATATAACTTATCCCATATTTATATCTGAAGTTATTTCACCTGATATTAATGAAAATTCTCTTGAAAGGGCTATAGATAGTGCTTTAAACATCAGGGAAGATCTTATTAATCACGGCGAAAGTCTCTCTCTTGAGGCATTAGACTTATTTATTTACAGGAATCATCCCTATGGCATTCCTGATTTCGGCACAAAACTATCCCTGAAAAATATAAATATTGAAGATATAAAGTCTTTTCATTCCGGATTTTACACCTTTGAAAATTATGAACTGGGAATAGGATGTAAAAATCCGAAGAAAATACTTGAAAGAGTAAAAAAGGATCTCTCAAGCCTTCCAGCAGGTAAACCTGAAGAAGTGGTTATAAAAGAGCCTGAAAAATTTAATGGAAACAAGGTCTTGATTATAAAAAAAGACGATGCCACAACAGCAATAGCCTTGGGATTTCCTTTAGATATTACCCGCTCTGATTCTGACTATTATCCTCTTTTGCTTGCCAACTCATACTTTGGCCACCATCGTTATATGCAGGGTTATCTTTTCATACATTTACGATCTGCCAGAGGATTTAACTATGGAGATTATTCCTATATAGAAAAATTTGTAGAAGGAGATCAGGATAAAATGCCACAGACAAGAATACCCAGGCAAAAACAGTATTTTTACATATGGATAAGAAATCTTTCTAATGAAAATGCCTGTTTTGCCACTAAATTTACCATCTACAGTCTGGAAAAAATGATTAAAAAAGGGCTTTCTCCTGAAATTTTTAGATTAAATAGGGATTTTATCTGGCATAATGCAAAGCTCTGGGACTTTGATATCTTACAGAAACTTGGCTTTTCTATGGATTCTGATTTTTATCATACACCTTATTTTATAGATTATATAGAAAAAATGATAAAAGATATAAAAAATAAAGATGTAACTGAAGCATTACAGAGAAGACTCGGCGGCAGGAATATAAAAATGGTCTTTGTCACAGGAGAACCACAGAAATTAAAGGAGCAACTACTCGGTAAAAAAGATTGTAAGCCCGTATATGAAACAACCCTTTCAGAGGAAGATCAGAAGATAGATGAAATAGTATTAAAATATAATCTTAAACTCAGGCCGGAAGATATAGAGATTATAGAGGTAGAGGATATTTTTAAGTAAACTATTAATTATTATTAGCTATCAGCTTTCAGCTTTTTTCCTGAACTGATTGCTCATAGCTTTAAACAAAGTGTATTTTTACTGGAGCTAATAATTTAACAATAATAAAAATTTCTATGCATATCAATTATTTTAAACCAGAAATAGCGAACTCAATAGGTCTTATTACAAATTACAAATGTACCTTTCATTGCAAACACTGTCTCTACTGCTCTTCACCGAAGATAGCAGAAGAGATAGATGAAGATAAATTAATGAAAATTATAGATGAAATTTCAGTTGTGAAAGACCTTTTACTTCATATTGGAGGTGGAGAACCTCTTGTAAATTTTGATAGAGTTAAAAGAATAATTTCTTATATAAAAGAAAAAAACATCCTCATGGAATACATGGAAACAAATGGATTTCTTTTATTAAAGGATGGATTGACAAAATTACAGGAACTTAAAGATGCCGGCCTTAATAGAATTTTACTGAGTATCAGCCCTTTTCATAATGAGTTTATTTCAGTTCAGCATATTAAGCAAATTTTCAAAGATATTATATCCATTTTTGGTAATGACGGTATATTCCCATGGAATCATAGTTATTTATATTTTCTTGAGAGAGTCTCACAGGATAAACCTGTTAAACTGGAAGAATATTTCAGTAATTTTTCTTTTCCTGAGATTTTATTTCAATTGAGTAATATTATGTATATCCATCCCGGAGGAAGGGCAGCCTATTTACTTTCTAAATACCAGGACTTATACCCTGCCGAAGATTTACTGGATATAGAATGTAATAGGAATCTATCTTCTCCAACTCATGCCCATATAGACTACAGAGGAAATTATATTACAGGTTTCTGCAGTGGTCTCCGTATAGGAGAAGAAAGTGCTTTAAATCTGAAGAAATTATATAAAGAAGGGATAGATTTAAGAGAATATCCTGTTCTAAGTATGTTAACCACAGGTGGATTAAAAAAACTCTATCATTTCTCTCTTAAAGAGGGCTATAGCCCGAAAAAAGAAGGATATGTATTTCCATGTCATTTATGTCTGGATATGAGAATATACCTCTATTTTAACAAAGAAAAATATAGAGACTTATATCCGGATTTCTTTTATGAAGAGTTAAAACGTGATTGGTGATCGGTAATCGGTATAATATTTACGTATTATACTTCATTTCCCACATTCCATTTCTTCTCACGTCTCACATCTCTTCACCTAACAACAAATGGCAACTTAAAGGTTTCCCGGAGATTTGTCATCATTTTATCTTCTTCTTTTGTAAATTCTCCATCAGCAAAGGCTATATGAAATAATTCATTATAAAATCCTGCCAGAAACTCACTGTCAAGCTGATATTTTTCAATATCTTCCTTCAGGGCTTCTAAAGAAATATCTTTTATGGTACGGCAGTATTTCCTTACAGTCTGACCTTTAATACAATATCTATTAAACATATAATTATACATCTTTTCCAGTTCTGTAATATCTTCCCCATCACTTCTGGCCAGAAGCAAGCAGGATCTAACAATCACTCTTATTCTGGGAAGTATCTTGCTTTTTTCTTCTTTAAGTTTCTCAAGCCTTTTTATTTCTTTATCAACAGCATCAATTACTTCAAGTTTAATAAGAGTTTCTTCATTACTTTTCACAGGTTCAAAAGAGCCTTCCGAATTTGACATCTTAAAACCTCCTTAAGTATGGTGAGAGGTGAGAGGTAATTTAACACTTCACTCTTCACTGATTATAAAAGGAGCAATCATTTTTGGTACTGAATGTTTTGCCTTTATCAGATTAGTATATAAATAAATTCTCAAATAATCAAGATTTTTCTGTATTCTTTTTTATCAGCATAATTAAAGTATCCTGTTTAAAAGGTATTATATCCAGGATTTTACATATCATTCTTTTAAATAAAGGTATTTTTCTCTTAAGTATATATTGATCCAACAACCATTGTGTTACAACACTTACCTGAGAAGAAGCTATTATCTTAAAATTATAAAGCCCCATCATTTCTAATATGGCTTTTCTGGTAAAATAAGACACATGTCCTGTTATCATACCATCGGAAGTAAGGCCTCCATATCTTCTCTGTATGGAACATTCCACCCATATGGGCTGATAACCTGTGAGTAAAAGAAAGGATGTAAGGAGAGAATCGAGTCTTGGAATACTCATTATAAGATAACCGTCATCAGTGAGAATTCTGTATATTTCTTCTATAAGAAAATCCGTATCTCTTATATGTTCAA
>JAKJGF010000315.1 GCA_022704525.1 Bacillota bacterium
TATCTACAAACACCGGGATGGCTCCCAGCCTGTAAATAGATCCTCCCGTAGCAAAAAAGGTATAGGTACTCGTAATAATTTCATCACCGGGTTTTATTCCAATAGACATAAGAGCTAAAAGAAGAGCGTCTGTGCCGGAGGAAACACCTGTGGCATATTTAGTTCCACAGTAATTAGAAATCCTTTCTTCCAGTTCTTTCACTTCTGGACCCAAGATAAATCTTTGATGGCCAAAAACCCTTTCTATTGCTTCTTTTATTTCATCTTTTATCAGATTATACTGGGCTTTTAAATCCAGTAAGGGAACAAACATAAATTATATCTCCTTTCTTTCCGTAGCCTTTACAAGACCGGACCCGAAAGCAAGAACAATAAACAAATAAAGGCCATTTTTCAGATCTCCCATAACAAAATCTATATGATTAAAGATTATAAATCCAATTAACCCTGATATTATACCATATAAAATCTGATTAAATTCTCCTTTTTTTTCTGCAGAACAAAAAAATTCCTTTAAAAGTCTAAAAATAAACCACAAGAAAAAACATAGAGCAGGTAAACCCATTTCTACCGCTATATTAAGAAACAGATTATGGGCATGCCAGGGATGGGATACCTCTTCAGGTAATTTCTCTTCCCCCTGTAAGATATACCGGGGATATACATAATAAAAATTCCCTATTCCTATACCTGTAAGGGGATGGTCCTTTATCATTTTTATCGATTTAGCCCAGATAAACTGTCTGCTCTGATCCGAATAATTATGAAATAAAAAAGATTTAAGTGTTTCCCGCTGTAAAAATAAAAAAAGAGAAATACCTATTATACTGAATATCAGTAAAGATAGCAGGAGAACCCTTTTTTTTCTTGCAGAAAGATAGCCCATCAAAACTATAGAGACTGCAAAACCGATCCATCCAGCTCTTGAATAAGTAGAAACAAGGCAGACCAGGCTTATAAGAGAAATAAAGATAAGAAAAATCCTTTTTAAAAACCCTGTCCCTTCAATCCTTAAAGCTCCCAGTATAACAGGAAGAGACATAACAAGATAGGCAGAAAAACCATTGGGAAAAATAAAAAGGGAAGTCAATCTCCCTCTGTGTTCTATAACACCGGGGCTTATTTCCACATCCATCCAGGTATTATATCTATTAAAAATAAACTGTAATAAACCTGTAATCACCATAATAGAAAAAGAAATTATAAGACACAGTAAAAGAGATCTTATTTTTTCAGGCTTAAAACTCATATAAACAGTAATTATATAAAAAACTATCATTCCTGTAGACAGACATAAAAGAGATATCAGGGAAGCCCTTTTGTTAAAGGAAAAAATTAAAGATACAAAGCCTGAAAATAAAAGTAATATGAGAGGTAGATTAAAGAAAATATAACTTTTAAGAGGACCTCTTAAAAGAAGGCAAAAAGTTATAAGAGATATTAAAAATCCTATAGCTGTAAGATGATCTGCTGAAGGGGTGAAAAGAAATATAAAAAAAACACCTGCACCGAGGATTTTAACAGTTATTCCTTCTTCAGTCACTTTCAGACTCTTTTCCTGCAATCTGTATTAAAGACCGTTCTTTGACCTTTTGACAATATCTTTAAGTCCTGCAATCCTCGCCAAAAATATAACACTTTTCACACTTCAATTATTCCTTGGAAATACAGAGGTCAATATATCTATAGAGGCTTTAATTTTATCTGCATCAAAATCCTGATTGTAAGGAAGTTTCCTTTCCCCTATCTTTCTGGAACATATGAGGCGGATATTAAGTAAATCTCCCTGGCGGGTTACTTCAAATCTTTCTACACTCTTTGCCACTATTCTGGAATTTGTATCAGGTTTAAGATCATTACTGTCTACTGTAGCTCTGTTAGCTACAGAAGATACATCATGGCTTAGTTTTTTTCTATAAAGAATAGAATAGTCATCATTCGGGTCAGCTTTATATTTATAATAGAGTATGTAATTCTGCCATAGAGGAGTTCTTGTGATAGAATCAATTTTAAATTTTCCGTAATCATCTATGGCAGAATCAAATACTATATAATCAGGTTCAATTACACAGGAGCCAAGAGAGGTTAATTTCAATTCTCCTGTAAGACGATGAAGGGTAACCTCTGCAGCATTCTGTACATCAATACTGGTCTCTCCTATCTGCCAGCTTTTAAGACCTATATTCAAAAGAGCCGTTATAGTAAGCATTATAAGAGAAAAGATAATAGTGCTTAAAACCACTTCAAGAAGACTATGACCTTTTTTATCTTTAAACATATCTCAGTTACCTGCCGGCATCACAAAGGAGAAACTGGAAATACTAGAGGATCTGTATAAATATAAGTCTGAAGAGTTATATTTTTCTTACCCTGTTCCTTTATGGCTTCCCATTGCACATTAACAGTAACTCTTAAAAGACTTCTGCCATCATTGGAAGTTCCTGATATTTCCGGCCTGTATATAACCTCTGTATTTACCTCCATATTATAAGTAATTCCATTTTGAAAAATCTTTACCTCCTTCGGAGAAGGAAGATAAGAAGCTATAAGTGTATCATAAGAACATCTGCGTATTTGCTCAATACGACCTTTAGCCAGGTCATAACCGGGAAGAAGAGCCTGATTTTTCTTTACAGCTATAAGACCCCGGGCAAAAAAAGCCGATATACTTATTATTATACAGGATACAATTGCTATAGTCGTTAAAAGCTCTGCAAAAGTAAGGCCTTTATTATATTTCATAATAACATTTTACCTTTACGGGAAAAGCATAGTTGTATTTTGTAGCTTCATCAATTAATTTCAGATATCCACTGTAATTCTCAAAGGTAATCCACCTGTAAGGAAGGTTTATATCAAGACTTACAGGGTTGTTTGGATCATCCAGGGCATTGTCATCTGGATTTATATCTCCTGAATACATAGTAAGTGGTGCAGTTAATGCTGGAGCTTCTACTCCAATATCAGGGGGCCTCCACGAGTCCACCGCAAGAGAGGGAACTATATGGAGATCATCTTTTGCATAAAGAAAACCAGAAAATGTTATATTTTCTTCAAAGATCGCTTCAAGGTTTATATCTTCACAACTCATAAGGACAAGAGCGCCATGATTTTTCTGTATACCTGCCTTCAGATCTTTTTCACATATTATAGCACCTGTACCCATTAAGGGAGCAACAACGGAATCAACAGAGGGATCACTAGAAATGGAAGGCGACGAATTGATAAATTCCACCTTACAACGGGAAAATACTGTGGGATAACTGTCTGGTATCACATTGGGATCTTTGAACAGGACAACAGGTATATTAGAATTTACCGGCCCCTCATAGACTGTTTCTCCCTCTGCTACAGGTCTCTGAGGGGACTGTATTGCCGGAGAGTCTGAACCTGTGCGGGTCTTTCTATCGTCATAGGTAAAATTTATCCTGAAGATATCATGATTATGACCGGGAATAGGATGACTAGGAGGTTTGACATATATATCCTTTTCAATTATAAAATCTCCCGAGTCCGGATCTATTCTAGCCCAGCTATCGTGGTCATTAAGGTTATATTCTGCACCATTATGAGTTATTTTATATGTATAATGATCAAACACCATCGTCTCTAGGCCATCTCCTCCACTATAAACTGCTTCCCTTTCGATTTTATATTCTCCCGGAGCAACCGGGACAGGTGAACTTTCTGCAACTCCTCTGCTTATTAATTCATTTATATCCAGATCACCTTTTGGAGTGGCAGAACTTTTCTCCAGGGGAGGATCAACTGTAGAAGGCGAGTCAAGGACAACATTAGGGCCTTTATGAATCAGACCGGGGGAACTTATAATACCTTTTTTGCGGATACTTCCAAGGCATATTTCCATTAGACTACTTTCCGAAAGGAGTTTAATAGCCGGTTTTTCATCATCTTCATCATTATAATTTGAATGTATTGCACCACCTCTATCAGATGTACCCGTATCCATATATTTGTACAGATTTCTTATAATTATAGGTCCTTCTGAGGAAACGTGTTTATCAAAAAAATCTCCCCTTACAAGCTGAATGGCATAATACCTGGAACCCTTTATACTCCCGTTACTTTCCACTAAAGAAGCTTTTATAATGATTTCCGCCGTATAGGGAGGCACATTACCGCCGGGTTTACTACTTCTACTGGTAGAAGTAGGTTTTGTGAGATTATTTATGGAACAGTAATCTTCATTCGGATCAAAGGTAATTAAAAATCTGCCCCTTACATCAGATAAATCCTCTTCTACTCTTTCATAGGGAGTGCCACTTGCCCATTCAGGATTCTTATTCAGTTCATAAAGGGCTTTTCCAAGACCTGCTTCGGCTAGTTCCTGAAGTATTATTCTACCGGAATAAGTAGAGGCATTTGTCTGACTCCCTGTAATGAGAGTGCCGTAAGCCACTATAAACATAACGAGAACTGTTAATATTAATAATACACTGATTAAAGCTATGCCTTTTTTAGATGCAGACTTATACATACATATACCCTCCTGATTCATAAAAATTTTT